>JAGVIV010000011.1 GCA_020055845.1 Betaproteobacteria bacterium | reverse complement strand
GTGGATGAGCGCGTCCGCGGGGCGCAGGTCATCAAGGAACTGGTTACCGCGCCCCTTGCCCGCGTGCGCGTCGGGCACGAGCCCCGCGACATCGAGCACTTCTGCCGGGACCCAGCGCACGCCGTTTGCGCACTTGCCCGAGCGCGGCAGATGACTGGGCGCGACGATGCGGGAGCACATTTGAATACGGAGGATGCATGAGCGATACATTCCATCTCGACGGTGTCGAGGTTCAGTTCGAGCCCGGGCAGACCGTGCTTCAGGCTGCACTTGCGGCGGGTAAATATATCCCGCACCTGTGCTATCACCCGGAATTCAAGCCGCACGGTAGCTGCAAACTGTGCACGGTGAAGATAGGCAGCCGTACCGCAGCTTCCTGTACTATGCCTGCCGAAACCGGACTGGAAATCGAGAGCAACATCGAGGAGCTCAACGCGCTGCGCCGCACGCTGGTACAGATGCTGTTTGCCGAGGGCAATCACTTCTGTCCTTCGTGCGAGAAAAGCGGTAACTGCATGTTGCAGGCACTGGGCTATGACCTCGAAGTGCACACCGCCGGTTTCCGCCACCAGTACCCGGATCGCCCTCTGGATGCTTCGCATCCCGACATCCTGCTCGACTTCAACCGCTGCATCCTGTGCGAGCTATGCGTACGCGCCTCGGGCGAAGTGGATGGCAAGGATGTGTTCGCGTTGTCTGGACGCGGCGCGACCAAACACCTCATCGTCAACGCGGCCTCCGGTCAGTTGAAAGATACCAACATCGCACTGGAAGACAAAGCGATGCAAGTCTGTCCGGTCGGGGTGATTCTCAAGAAGCGCGTCGGATTCAGTATCCCCATCGGGGAACGGCGTTACGATCAGCGTCCGATCAGCGCACAGGCGCTGGACGATGCGCCGAGGAAGCCAACAGGAGCGAAGCCATGAGTGAGAAGAAAAAACTCCGCGTCGCTACGACATCGCTCGCCGGCTGCTTCGGTTGCCACATGTCTTTTCTCGACATCGACGAACGTTTGCTCACGCTGCTGGAACTGGTCGAGTTCGACCGTTCGCCCCTCACCGACATCAAGCATTGCGGCCCCTGCGACATCGGGCTGATCGAGGGTGGTATTTGCAATGCGGAGAACGTGCATGTGCTGCGCGAGTTCCGCAAGAACTGCAAAATACTGATCGCCATCGGTTCCTGCGCCATCACCGGAGGATTGCCCGCACAGCGCAACCATCTCGATTTGGGCTCCTGCCTGACCGAGGTGTACCTGACCGAACCGGGCTTGGCGCACGGCCATATCCCGAACGATCCGGAGTTGCCGCTGCCGCTGGACAAAGTGCATCCGCTACACGAAGTGGTGAAGATCGATTATTTCATTCCCGGCTGTCCGCCTTCCGGCGATGCAATCTGGAAATTCCTCACCGACCTTATCGCGGGCAAGACGCCCGAGCTTGGACATGGACTTATCAAATATGATTGATACCACCAATACCAAAAGTCTGGAAACGGCTGCCCACCCGGAAAACCTGCGCCGCGTGGCCATCGAGCCCGTGTCGCGCGTGGAGGGACATGGCAAAGTGACGCTGCTGCTGGACGAGAACAATCGCGTGCAGCAGGTGCGGCTGCATATCGTGGAGTTTCGCGGCTTCGAGAAATTCATCCAGGGACGCCCCTTCTGGGAGGCGCCGGTGATGGTGCAGCGCCTGTGCGGCATCTGCCCGGTGAGTCATCATATCGCCGCGTCCAAGGCGATGGACATGATCGTGGGGGCGACGCTCACGCCGACGGCGGAGAAGGTGCGGAGGTTGATGCATTACGGCCAGATGCTGCAATCGCATGCGCTGCATTTCTTCCACTTGTGTTCGCCCGACCTGTTGTTCGGTTTCGATTCGGATGTGGCGAAGCGCAACATCGTCGGCGTCGTCGCCGCTTATCCTGACATAGCGAAGCAAGGGGTGTTGCTGCGCAAATACGGGCAGGAGGTAATCCGAGTCACGGCGGGCAAGCGCGTGCATGGTACGGGTTCAATCCCCGGCGGGGTGAACAAGAACGTCAGTTTGGAAGAGCGCGATTATCTGCTCAAGGATGTTGATCAGATGGTGGAGTGGAGCAAAGCTGCTGTCGGTATTGCGCGCCAGCTGTTCGAGCAGAACCTCGATCTCTACAACGACTTCGGCACTTTCAAGTCGCATACGCTGAATCTGGTGCGCGCCGACGGTGCGATGGATTTGTATCACGGCGGCCTGCGCGCGCGCGACATGAATGGCAAGATGCTGTTCGATCATTACGACTACAGTCACTATTGGGATGAGATATTCGAGGATGTGAAGAATTGGTCGTACATGAAGTTCCCATTCTTCCGCCGTCTCGGGCCGGAGG
>JAGVIV010000318.1 GCA_020055845.1 Betaproteobacteria bacterium | reverse complement strand
TTTGTGTGCTTCTCTTCCGTGGCTTTCACCACCGCACAAATCGCCTGAGCCTGGGGGCTAGTCTGCGACTGGAACATATCCAGAATCTGTCCGTGCAATTTTTTATCATGCAGATGACTGCCGATGAAATTCTCTACATTCTTGCCCTCGCGCAAAGTCACGGCAAAAAATATGAAACGTTCGATGATGACGTAAGTGGCCAGCAACAGCACACCGATCATGAAGTACATGACCAGATCATGTATCAGATTGAAAGACATAATAGGTTCCCAATAATAAAAAGGCCGGGGCAATATCGCCCCGGCCATGTTGCCTGATTAATATTTACCGCTGAGTGTCACAAACAGCTGACGTGGCGCGCCTTCCAGCATGGTGGCATAAGAACCACTCGCATCGGAAGCCACAAAGTTGTTACTGCCGATCGTGCTGAAATACTTCTTATCCAGCAGATTGGTGAGTGACAGCTGTGCGGAGAACTCTTTCAGTCCGGCCAGATTCGCCTGCTTGTAACCGGCTGCCGCATTCATCACGAAGTAGGCATCCACCTTGCCGTCGTTCAGATATGTGTAGTAACGCTCGCCGGTGTATTTGCCGCCGATGTTGCCGAACCAGCCGTTGCTCTCGTAACCAATGTCGGAATTGAACATCAGCTTGGGCGCATCAACCACTTGCTTGCCGCTCGTGCTCACCACCGTTGTACCGTTCAAGTAGTCGGACTGGTATTGCGAATCGTTCAGCGTCAGAGAGTTGAACCAGGTGTAGTTCGGCAGCGGTGTCCACACCAAAGCAGCTTCCAACCCCTTGCTCTGCACAGACCCCACGTTCACCAACGTGCCGGGGACGCTGACAATACCCACAGTCGAAGTCACCGACAGCATACGGTCATGGAAGTTGCTCAGATAAGCCGCCAACGATCCCTGCAACCCGTCACCCTTGTAGCGGTAACCCATTTCATAGGATTCCGAAGTCTCTGGCTTGAGGCTGGAAAGACCCGCCGCGAAAGCAGCAGCCGTTTGCGAGAACGGACCGCTCACACCCGGCTGATACGCACGCATATTTTGCGAAGCCGATGCAAAGATGTCGTTCATATCGTTCAGGCTGTAGTTCACACCCAACTGCGGCAAGAACGCTTTCTCAGCCGTGATGCTGCCGCCGGAACGCGAACCCGCCTGATTGATGGCATCGACCTGCACCGAAGGCGATTTGAAACCGAAGTTGGTCTTCAACTGTCCATCCATCAAAGCCAGCGTGTCCTGCACGTGGAACTGTGTCGTGGTGGTGACAAAATCCTGCACGAAATCGGTTCTGAACGGGTTGGTCAGAAAGTAGTTGGTCTCGGTCGGGCCGGTCACGGCAAAATAATTGCGTGCCAATGTGCTGTAGCTCTTTTCCATCCACACGCCCGCATTAACCGTATTGATACCTGCAGTCCAAGTCAGATCGTTCACCCAGCCGCTGCGGTTGATGCTGTACTCCGTGGTGCGAATGGAGATTGGCAAACCGGAACCGGTATAAGTTCCCGCCACATAAGTGCCGGGGGAGGCGACATACGGGGTGTACCACTGGCCCTGGCCTTTATTGGTATGCGTGTAGAAAGTTGATTTCAGGCGCACATCTTCATTCACCGCCAGATCCGCAGCCACGCCCATCAAACGGTCTTTACGCAGACCGCGACCCAGGTAATACGCCGCATCCATCGGCCCGGTATTCGCATTCACGTTGCCCACGTTGCCAGCGTAACCGCCTTTGGCCGCATCAATGGCGCGCTTCCAGTCCGGTGCGTAGTTATCCCAGCCCCAGCCCAACACGTTCTGCATATCGATAGACATATCCTGATAGTCGGTCTCGATACGATCCGAAGTATTCAGGAAAGCGCTGATCTTGTTATCTTCCCAGATGTGCACGACTTTGGAATTGAACTGCTCCTGATCCTGAGCACCGCGACCTTTCCATTTCTGTGCACTTTGTCCCGTGTAGCTGAAGAATGCCTTGGTGCCGGACTCAAGCAAACCGGTATCCAGACGCGCGAAGGTGCGCGAAGTGCTGCTGCTGCCCATGGTTTGATCCACACGCATACCGAGTTTGTTCTCTGGATCCGCAGAAGTGAATTGCACCGTGCCGCCCAGATTGCTGGTCGAAGCCACGCCCAAAGAACCGGAACCCTGCGACAGGCTCACACGTCCAATGTTCTCGGAAGAGATCGCGCGGCTGATATGCAGACCGTTGTTGTTACCGTAGCTCATATCGCCCAAAGGAACGCCGTCCAAAGTGAAGCCCATGTAGCTCTGGCCGAAACCGCGCACGCCAAAACGTGTCGACCACTCGTAGGCACCGAAAGGATCGGCAGACTGGAAGCTGACACCGGGCAACTTTTCCAGCACCTTCAACGGGCTGGACCTGCGGCGACTTTTTTCATGTCTTCGCTGTTGATGGTCTGCACTTGACGCGATTGTCCCTGCCCCAGCACGGATACGCTCTCGGTTTGCACCACAGCCTCATCCTGCGCGAATGCGCCGGTTGCAAACAGCGATGCCAGCAAAACCACTACCGGCTTCAGTTTTAATTTATTGCTTTGCATACACTCTCCTACTCGTTAATTAAAAACCTACTGATTTATTGAAAAGACCAACTTGGTACGAAAAACTTTACTGCTTGCCCCCAGCCATGCATCCTCGGGGAAACTTTTATACGCGGCCGACTTCACGGCCCTGAGCGCAGCCTGATCGAGCAATCTGAAACCAGAGGAAGAGACGATCTCGGCGCGCAGCAGATTTCCCGCCCGATCCAGCTCGTACAACACCTCGACTTCGCCGCTCATCCCCATGTCCCGCGCCGCATCCGGGTAAATCTTTTTGCGCTCTATCTTGGCGCGCACATCCTGTGCGAATAGACCCTCCGCAGCCGCATTACCGCGCTGCACCGGCACCGGCTCGGACTTCTCCACCGGCACCACAGGAGGAACCGGTACCGCAATCGGCGAGGGTGCTTCCGTGACAGGCATCACTTCTTTAGGCAGCTCCACCATCTTCTGCGGCGGTGGAGTCTCTTGCTGGATGGGCTGCTCGACCTGCGGCGCATCCGGCGAAGCTGCAATCGTCAGACTGATCGGCTCTTCTGCTGGTGGCGCGTCCTGATGCATCACCAAAGTCTGCGACAAGACAAAGAGGCTCGCTCCGAACATGACCGTGCCCGCCTGTGCGGCAAATTCGCGGTTGCGAAAAAATGAATGGTTAAAGATCCCGTTCATCACATGCCTATTTCTTGCGGGTGGAAGAGATAGCGATAGCGGTGATACCGGACGACTTGATACTGTCCATTACATCGACCAGCTGCTGCACCGACACGTCTTTGTCGCTATTGATGACCACATCGATGTCACCCGCCGCTTTTAATTGCTTGAGCGCGGAAGACAGACCCGCCAGAGAATAATCACTACCATCCAGTTGCACTTGGCCAGACGGCGCGATAGTCACCAGAGCGT
>JAGVIV010000221.1 GCA_020055845.1 Betaproteobacteria bacterium | reverse complement strand
GGTCGCACTTTTTATTTGCGGGAAGACTATGCGTTATTGGCTCATGAAATCCGAACCCGGCGATGTCAGTATCGACGACCCCGCCAATTTCCCCCGGCAAACCGTGGCTTGGTACGGCGTGCGCAACTATCAGGCGCGCAACTTCATGCACAAGCAAATGAGCGTCGGCGACGGCGTGCTGTTCTACCACTCCAACTGCAAAGAACCCGGCATCGCCGGTATCGCCAAAGTCAGCGCACCGGCCTATCCCGATGCCACGCAGTTCGACAGCAACAGCAAATACTTCGACCCCAAGGCCACACAGGAGACACCGCGCTGGTTTAATGTGGACGTGCAACTGGTGAAAAAAATCGAACTGGTTGCGCTGACGGAACTGCGCGAACATCCCGAGCTGTCCAACATGCGCACGCTCCAGAAAGGCAACCGCCTTTCCATCACCCCGCTTGATCCCGCAGAGTGGGAGTTCATCACCACGCGTCTGGTCAAAAAATAATGGAATGGTATGCCGCCTATCTGATGCTGGGCGCAGTCGCCGGCTTCCTCGGCGGCATGTTCGGCATCGGCGGCGGCACGGTGCTGGTGCCGGTGTTGCTATTGTTGTTTGAAGCACAGCACTTCCCCGCTGCTCACGCCATGCATTTGGCACTGGGCAGCGCGATGGCCGTCATCCTGTTCACCTCCGTTTCCAGCACACGCAAACATCACCAGCACGGTGCGGTGGAATGGCGCGTGGTATTTGGCATCACCCCCGGCATCCTGCTCGGCACCGCCATAGGTTCGCTGCTCGCGGCCAGCATCTCGCCGTATTACCTGACGATCTTCTTTGCGCTGTTCATGTGCTTTGCCGCAACTCAAATCCTGCTCGACGTAAAGCCGCACGCGGCACGGCAGCTCCCCGGCATCGCAGGCATGACGCTGATGGGAACCGTCACCGGATGGATCAGCACACTGGTCTCCGTCGGTGGCGGCACGCTCACTGTACCTTTTCTGCTCTGGTGCAACGTGCCGCTGCGCCACGCCATCGGCACCGCCTCCGCTATCGGCTTCCCCATCGCCGTCGGCGGCACCATCGGCTACATCGCCACCGGACTGCACGCCAGCGGCTTGCCCGATTCCAGCTTGGGCTATGTTTATCTGCCTGCCATGTTGGGTTGCGCGGTGGTCAGCGTTATTACCGCACCGATTGGTGCGAAGACGGCGCATCGCACTAATGTGGCGATGCTGCGGAAACTGTTTGCGGTGATGTTGATTGGGTTGGCGGTTAAGTTGTTGTGGAAGGTGTTGTAGAGAGTTGTTCCTCTCTTAGATGAAGGTCAACACCGTCGGGGGTAGCCCGACAGCTAGTCACTTTCTTTTGCTTCGCCAAAAAGAAAGTAACCAAAGAAAAGGCGACCCCGGTTTCCCGCCCACTTCGTGGGTTCCCTGCGTTGCTCGACTGCTCAGGCGGCTGCGGAACTCGCGCTACGCGCTCAGACAGTCCTCGCCGAAATCCCCTGACCAGCCTGCGCTACTCGGCGGCGCACAGGGGAAAACAAGTCAAAAGCTAGAACCACCGTGTGGGCACTTTGTGCCCACACAATATGGCTTCACTAAGGATGCGATTATGAGCTGGAAAAATATCGACAATATCAATTTCAAGGATCCTTATGAGAGGCTACCGCTTAATGAGATACATCCCTTATCAGAACGTGCTGTTAGTCATATAGCCAGAAGCCGTAACCTCCCTATCCTCAAAGAATCGTTCGTCAATATCTATGGCGCCGTTGAAATGATGCAGGGATTAACTTATCACCATGGCCGTTTTATGAACCTTGTGGAAGGTTGCCATACGGTAGTACCAACGATACAGACTGCTGGAGCCATCCGTCATGAGGTCGTTGCATATTTGAACAGACTCGGACAATTCTGGACCTTTTCAAGGTCGGCGCTTGTGAAGGAATATTGCGCTACCCCTGAAGAAATACTTCCAACGTTTAGCAAATTAATTGTTTTCAGAAATAAGTATGTGGCGCACCGTTCAATAGATATGCCCAAAGCCGAGGACACTGATGGACTACAGGTGATGAACGCTATTTCGTTATCCATTCTGGGAGGGCAACTCTTTCACCCTAAACCAAACCTTACAGCACCTGATCTATCTTCCGTTTTATTAAAGAAAGATTCTGATTGGGACGAATTGAGATACAGCCTGTACAAAAACAGCTATCTAGGTTTCCAGATATACGACGTAAAGAATTCGGACTACGTGAATTTTTTTATTGAACAAGACCATGAATTGATAATTCGAGAAGCATATTGCCTAATTTGCACTCTGCTGCCATACACGGCCGATTAGTGTGGGCACGAAGTGCCCACACCGTGGTTCTAGCTTTTGACTTGTTTTCCCCTGTGCGCCGCCGAGTAGCGGAGGCTGGTCAGGGGATTTCGGCGAGGACTGTTTGAGCACGTGGCCGCGTAGCGGATCGTGCGAGTTCCGCAGC
>JAGVIV010000118.1 GCA_020055845.1 Betaproteobacteria bacterium | reverse complement strand
TTAAAAGTTATTTCGCATGAGGAAGTGCCGGGATTCAAAACGGTAAGAGTCACATCTTTGGTAGGGGGTAGAGCATGAACGCTAGAAAATTTATCGCAGTGAATTCGCGTGAGGCATTGAAGCTGGTGCGCGCGGAACTGGGGGAGGACGCTGTCATCCTGTCCAATCGCAAAGTCTCCGAAGGGGTTGAGATTGTTGCCATGGGGAGTGTGGAGTTATCGCGTCTGAGTGAGACCCGTTTGCGCGAAGACAAAGCCTGCGAACCCAAAGTGACTGCGGCGAAACCTGCCTCATCTTTGCATCAGAAGGCGCTGGATCAGGCTTCCACACTGGGCGCGAAGGTACTCGATGCGAATTTGCAGCGTGCGGCTGCCACGGTTGAAAAAGCCGCTGCGCCAAGCGCGCCGGTGGCCGATCAGACTACCGGCATCCTGAGCGAGATCAAGATTATGCACACGATGCTGCAGGAACAGATGGCGTGTATGGCTTGGAGCGATATGCAACAGCGCGATCCCAAACGCAGCACTTTGATGCGCGATATGATCAATGTGGGATTCAGCCCCGCCCTGTCGCGCCAGCTGCTCGACAAGATGCCGGCCAAAGGAGACCAGGCTTGGGTACGCCGTATCTTGGGACACAATATCCGTGTGGCCTCGGCGCAGGAAGATGTGGTGACACGCGGTGGTGTTTATGCGCTGGTCGGCCCGACCGGTGTGGGCAAAACCACGACGACGGCGAAGTTGGCGGCGCGTGCCGTGGTGCGCTACGGCGCGGACAAGGTGGCGCTCATCACCACCGACAGTTATCGTATCGGCGCGCATGAGCAATTGAAGATTTACGGCAAGATTCTGGGAGTGAGCGTGCATGCCGTGCGCGACACGGAAGATCTCAAGCTCACCTTGTCCGGACTAAAGCACAAGCATCTGGTGCTGATCGACACCATGGGTGTGGGACAGCGCGACAGCCGTGTGGCTGGGCAGGCGGAGATGTTCGATGCCGCCGGTGTGAAACGTCTGTTGTTGTTGAACGCCACCAGTGCCGGCAGCACGCTGGACGATGTGGTGCGCATGTATCACGGTGCGGGTGTGGTGGGCTGCATCCCCACCAAGCTGGATGAGGCGGTGACTTTGGGAACCGTGCTGGATGTGGTGATCCGCCACAAGCTCTCGGTGCATTACATCGCCAGCGGACAGCGTGTTCCCGAAGATCTGCACGAGGTGAATCTGGAATATCTGCTGCATCGCACATTCAAGGTGAGTGCCGCTCCTGCGGCGTTCGCGGTGCAAGAGCTGGAGTTTCCCGCGTTCATGGCGGGTTCGGGTGCTGCACCTATGATGCGAGCTGAACATGCGCTATGAGAACCTGACAGGCCTTCCCTCTCCTCAATCCTCTCCCGCAGGCGGGAGAGGAGGCGAACGAGAAGTTCAATCGTTATTCGCGGATCAAGCTGAAGGGCTGCGCCGTTTGCTGGCAAGGTCCGCGGCGCGTGTAGTCACCGTGGTCGGTGCGCGCAGCGGCCTGGGGGCGACTAGTGTGGCGGTGAATCTTGCGGCGGTTTGGGCGCGCTCCGGTAAAGAGGTGCTCGTCTTGGATGAACACCTGACGCAAAACAATGTGGCCAATACTTTGGCGCTGAAGCCGCGCTACGATCTGTTGAACGTGATACGCGGCGACAAGTCGCTGCGTGAGGTCATCTTGCGCGGGAGTGACGGCGTGCAGATTTTGCCGGTTGCCCGTGCTATGCAGGCATTGCCGAAATTGGGCGAGGCGGAGCGTGAAAAATTGCTGGACGTGTTGGCGCAGGCATCCCGCGGTATGGATATGGTGCTGGTGGATGCCGCGGCGCGCGAGGGGCATTCTGTCTGCGCCAGCTTGTCCGGTGACGAGCCCTTGATGCTGGTGCTGAATGGAACCGCGAGCGGCATCACCGAAAGTTATGCGATGCTCAAGCAGATGGCGCTGCAGAATGGCCGGCTCGCTTTCGATATCGTGGTCAACAAAGTCCAGAACGAAGCTGAAGCCAGAGCTATTTTTGACAATATGGCACAATTGGCAAGGCGTAATTTGCAAGTACGACTGGAATATATGGGATATATTCCGACCGATGAAAAGTTGAAGCGCGCGACACAGCTGTGCCGTCCGGTGGTTGAAGCTTTCCCGGGCGCGCAATGTTCCTCTGCTTTTGCCGAGTTGGCGCGCACTCTGGAGGGGGCCGGAAGTATGATGGACGAAGAGCTGAGCGGTTTGCAGCGGGTGATGCAGCGCATGGTTAGGCAGGCGCGTACCATGAGTGTGGTGTCTGCGATTACATGAGAAGCAATGTTAATGCTATGTATACGGCAAATGGTTTAAGCGACAAAGAACAATGCCTGAAAGAATATGCGCCTCTGGTGAAGCGCATAGCACACCATATGATGGTGAAGTTGCCGAGCAGCGTGGAGGTCGACGACATCATCCAGGCCGGTATGATCGGTCTGCTGGATGCGGCAGGGCGTTACGACGAATTGCGCGGCGCGCAATTCGAGACTTATGCCGCGCAGCGAATTCGCGGCGCCATGCTGGACGAGTTGCGCGGGGCGGACTGGTTGCCCAGAAGCCTGCGCCGCGATATGCGCCGTATCGAGGCCGCGATCCATCGTTTGCAACAAATGTTCGGACGCGCTCCGGCCGAATCCGAGGTCGCCAAAGAGTTGGGGGTTTCGCTAGCGGAGTACCAGCAGATGCTGCTGGAAGCGCGCGGCGCACAGCTGGTCTATTACGAGGATTTTCACAGTGACGGTGACGAGGACTTTTTTGACCGGCACGAGTTTGATGGTGCCGCCAATCCGATGGCGATGTTGCAGGACGGACGTTTCCGCTCCGCGTTGGTGAGGGCAATAGATGCTTTGCCGGAGCGGGAACGATTGATGATGGCCTTGCATTATGAGCAGGATTTGAATCTGCGCGAGATTGGCGAGGTTATGGGTGTGAGCGAGTCGCGCGTATGCCAGTTGCATAGTCAGGCTGTGGCACGTTTGCGCAGCGGATTGAAGGGGCACTGATGGATAAGTTGAGTCTATTCGGGATTCTGGTTGCCTTCTCCGGCATTATCGGCGGGCAGATGCTGGAAGGCGGTGCCGTTTCGGTGTTGCTGCAAGCTGCGGCTTTTTTTATCGTGTTCGGTGGCACGCTGGGTGCGGTCATGCTGCAACATCCGGGCAAGGTGTTTATCTCCGGGATCAAGATGGGAAGCTGGGCTTTTTTCACGCCAAAGATTGATCTGCTAGGCTTGTCGCGTCAGATGACCGCCTGGAGCAGTCTGGCTCGCAAAGAAGGTCTGCTGATGTTGGAAAGTCAAATCAAGGACATCAAAGATCCTTTTGTGGCGAAAGGTCTGCAGTTGCTGGTTGACGGTAACGATGCGGAAAAAATCCGCGAAGTTCTGGAAGTCGATGTGCATATCTATGAAGAGTCTTGCTGGCACGGTGCGCGGGTGTGGGAGGCTGCAGCCGGGTATTCGCCCACCATCGGTATCATGGGGGCGGTACTTGGTTTGATTCAGGTGATGCAAAGTTTGGGTGATCCGGCAAAGCTGGGGGCAGGTATCGCGGTCGCATTTATCGCCACCATATACGGGGTCGGGCTCGCTAATCTGGTGTTTCTGCCCATCGCCGGAAAATTAAAGATGATCGTTATGCAGCAAATGATTATGCGCGAGATGGTGATCGATGGCTTGGTGATGATTGCCAATCTGGAAAGTCCGCGTTTCATTGAAAACAAATTGCAGGGTTACATTTCCTAACGGACATAATGATGAAAAAGCCTTTGTTGCGTCCGTTTCCCTCACCCCAACCCTCCCCCGCATGCGGGGGAGGGGGCAAACGAATTACTTCACGAGTTTAACTTACCGTGGCATTACGCAGAAAAAGAGTTGATCGTGATAATCATGACCGCTGGCTGATTTCCTATGCGGACTTCATCACCTTGCTGTTCGCTTTTTTCGTGGTGATGTATGCCATCTCTTCGGTGAACGAGGGCAAGTACAAGGTCTTGGGAACTTCGCTGGGGAGCGCGTTCGGTAGCAGCGCGCCCAAGGCGGGTGAGTCGGGCACCATTCGTTTGACCGAGCAGGAAATCTATTTCAAATCTATTGTAGACCGGCGCAACGCCAAACTGGCCGAGCAGCAGCGCAAGCAGAATGAGCGCATGCAGAGTCTGGTCAGTGCACTCAATCAGGCGATGGGGAAATTCGTCAAGAACGGTTTGGTGAGCGTGTCGCAGACGCGGCGCGGTGTGATGCTGGATATCAGCGCGAGTGCTTTGTTTGCGCAGGGCGAAGCAGTAATCGCGCCCGCGGCGCAGAAGACTTTGGCCGATGTGGCCAAGGTGCTGGCCGAGAGCGGTCAACTCATCGAAGTCGAGGGGCATACCGATAATGTGCCCATCAGTACACCTGTCTATCCTTCCAACTGGGAGTTGTCCTCCGCGCGCGCAAGCAGCGTGGTGCGTTTGTTCATCGATCAGGGTGTGGTGGCCACGCGTCTTACCGCAGTCGGTTCGGCGGACAACCATCCGGTGTTGAGCAACGACACGGCGGAAGGGCGGACCCGCAATCGGCGGGTGACGGTAACGGTATTGGCGGCAGAGTTGGAGCGTGGTCTGGCTCCGTCGCAGTCGAGTACCGATCCTGCGGCATCGTTATCGACGGCATCCGAAGTCGTGCAACCCTAGGTCCTACGCGTTAGTTCTTAATACGCGAGAAACACCGCGTTCACATAAACCCCAAAATTTCAATTGCACCACCGAGACCCAGAAAAGCCGGGGTGGCGGATTCGCGATACAGCCAAGCGATTTACACGTTGCCCAATGTGCGGCCCGACACGGCGATACTGGGCTGACCATCGCGGCCATACAGTCCCGCCGCATTTTTTGCAGCGCCCAGCAAGGCGGTCAAGGCCTGCTGGTTGCTGCGTAATTTGAGCTGGATGACTTCACCGTTGGTTTGGTTGAGCTGGTGCGCGTGCGCGCCGAGTTTGCGTATCTCGTTCCATAGCGCATTGCAGGCAGGCGCGTGTTGCGCGAGCCATGCGCCGGTATCCGCACTGTTCATGAATTGCCGCCGCGCATTGGCAAGTTCGGTCAATTTATTCGCGGCGGCGGTCTTTGCTTCCGCGATGGGGAGGAGCTGTTCGGCATCCTGATGCAGCAGGCTTTGTTGCTCTTTTTCAAGCAGGGCAATAAACGCGCGCATCGCGTCGCGTTCGCTGCTTAGGCGAGAGGGGAGTTCCGAGATGGTGAAGGCTGGGGTATTTCCGGTCAACTTTGGCTCGCGTTAATCAGTTCTTCCACATCATTGATCAGGCCGTCTGCAATGGCTGCCGAATTAATCTGGAAGCGTCCTTCGCTGATGGCCTGCTTTATTTCGGCGACTTTCTTTGCATCAACAGCGGGCACGCCACCGTTGACATCGGCTCCCATGCTGCGCAGCTGGCTGCTGGCTGAGCCCAGACTCACATTAACCCCGCTGGTTTGCGGTGCAGGTGCGTCAGCCGTCTTGGGCGGAACCGCACGCGCAGGCGCTTCGTTCACCGCGGATTGCGGCAAGGGGGTCATGCTTTTTTCGATTTTCATTTGAATCACCTCTCAACTGTCCTAGTCATATGCTTCATCGGCATCTTGTGGAGAAACTTTAGGGTGAACCTGTAAATTTTTTTCAAATCGCAGGTTCGTACAATAACGCACTGTTGTATCAGAGTAAATGGACATCAGGGGCGAACTTCCACAGTTCCGTTTTCTCTGGCGATGCCGTTGATAACCTGCCCGGAGGCAACTTTAACCTGGGTGGTTTGTCCTGCCGCGGCATTGTTCAGGGCTTTGCCCTCGCTGCGCAGCGTGATACCGCCACCTTCCGAAAACAGTTGTACCGTTTGTCCCTGTGTCACCGCATAGGGCGCGCGAAACATGTCTTGTTTGAATAGCTGTCCGGCACCGATGCTGAATTTAAGGACTTGGCCGGTGACCTGGGTGGCATCGGTGATGATACCGGGCTGGGTGAGCTCGCCCGATTGGATGCTGAAATCGCCGCTGCCAATGACCGTCCCTTGTTGCAGCGCTCTGCTCGAGACCAGCATATTCATCGTCACCGTGATGCTGGCGGGAATAAACAATGACCATGAGGTTTTTTCGTTGCAACGGATGCCGATACTGGTTTTTCCGCGCATCTGCGCGCCCGTGGGGAGGAATGCCTCCAGTTGGGAGCAGGGGGGGAAGGCAACACGCGGGTCTATATCTTCGACTTTGAGGCTCACTTTCCCCTGTATATCCTGTGTTTTGGCTTGGAGGAACTCCATGGCCACCCGGTGTATCTCGGCGTGGCTTTGCTTTTCCGCGGCCAAGGCTGCGCTAGATAAAGACAAGAGACAGAGAAATATAATGATCCGTTTTTTCATGATGCTATTGTCGTCCTTAAATCGCTTTGCCTAAAGGTGGAAGTAAGGTGCTTTTTCACCTCTAATTGCAGGATGCCAGAAGACGGGCTGAGTTTAGTATGCAGGTCATGGAAGTGGTGAGTATTAGGGAGGTCGCCGAAAATGAGTAGCAGAATCGATAACATGTTCCAATTTCATCAGGCCGCGCTAAATCTGCGCGCTGCCCGGCAGGAGTTGATCGCATCCAATATCGCCAATGCGGACACCCCTAATTACAAGGCGAAGGATATTGATTTCGCCAGTGCCTTGCAAGGTGCGATCACCGGGAACGGAAGCAGGCTGCAAATGGCTGGGAGTTCGGGTGCGAATCTGGATACCAGTGATAGTGATACGGTGATGGGCGCGCCAGTATTATATCGCAGTGTGCTGCAGCCGAGTGCCGACGGTAATACGGTGGATATGGATGTGGAACGGGCGCAGTTCGCTGACAATGCTTTGCGTTACGAGGCAAGTGTGCGATTTGTGAGTGATCGCACCAAAGACGTCTTGGCGGCTTTACAAGGATAATCATCATGTCATTGTTTAATATATTTAACATTTCAGGCTCGGCGATGACGGCGCAGTCGCAGCGGCTTAACGTGGTGGCCAGTAATCTGGCCAACGTGGAAAGTACGACCGGGCCGGACGGGCAGCCGTATCATGCGAAGCAAGTGGTCTTTAGCACCACTTCTTTTGCCGGACAGCCGGGGCAGGGGGTCAAGGTCGATGCGGTAGTCGAAGATTCTGCACCGATGAAGATGGTGTATGACCCCAAGCATCCCATGGCGAACGAGCAGGGCTATGTCACGATGCCCAATGTGAATCCGGTGGATGAGATGGTGAATATGATTTCGGCATCGCGTTCCTATCAAAATAACGTGGATGTGATGAATACGTCGAAGGCTTTGTTGCTTAAGACGCTCACGATTGGACAATAAGGAGAATTTTCATGGTTAACAATGTTCAAGGTCCGGGTTCGGTAGGGGCGGCATTACCCTCCGCAAATAGTGTGAGTGCGGTACAGGGGGCGAACAAGATGGCGGCCGCGCAGGCCGGCGCAGCTAATCCGGCGCAGGGCGCGAATAAGACTGCAGCAGGCCAGGCCGCTGCGGCCGCCGATGCAGCAAGCGGCGGTGCCAATACTCAGGATCGCTTTCTGAAGCTATTGGTGACCCAGATGAAGAATCAGGATCCGCTTAATCCTATGGACAACGCACAAGTCACGTCGCAGATGGCGCAACTGAGTACGGTGAGCGGCATCGACAAGGTTAATTCCACCCTTAAAGCATTGAGCGACAGTATGTCGGCAGGTCAGGCTATGTCGGCTACCAGCATGATTGGACGGGGTGCGCTGGTCCCCGGTTCGACGATGGATCTTAGTAAAGGCCAGGCGGTCGGAGGTCTGGATCTCGCCCAGGGCGCGGATTCCGTCAAGGTGCTTATCAAAGACGGCGCCAATAATGTGGTGCGTACGATGCAGATGGGTGCGCAAAAGCCCGGCGTGGTACCACTGGCTTGGGACGGGATGGATGATGCGGGCAAGGAACTGGCGGACGGTACTTATAAAATTTCTGCTGAAGCGGTCGCCGGAGACAAGACTTCCGCTGCCACAACACTGTCTTTCGGCATGGTGAGTGGAGTGGCACCCGGAACCGGTGGTGCCAAACTGGATGTGGGTAAATTGGGCATATTCAATCTGTCGGATGTAAAACAAGTTTTGTAAATCGGGTAACTCCGCTGCGCTGATGCGCTGCGGAGCCAAGTAAATCAAAGGAGAACAACATGGGCTTTCAACAAGGACTAAGCGGACTGAATGCAGCAGCCAAGAATCTGGACGTTATCGGCAATAACGTCGCCAACGCGAATACCGTGGGCTTTAAACAGTCGCAGGCTCAGTTCTCCGATGTGTATGCGAGCTCTGTCGGCGGTTCCGCCGGTACGGCTGCAGGTATCGGTACCAAGCTGGCGACCGTTGCGCAGCAGTTCTCGCAAGGGAATATAACCACAAGTAACAACTCGCTGGACACCGCAATCAGCGGTCAGGGTTTCTTCCAGTTGGGTACTTCCGCCAGTACTGCGCCGCAGTTCTATACGCGCAACGGGCAGTTCCAGACAGACAGCAGCGGTTTTATTGTGACCAGCGAGGGTATGCGTTTGTTCGGCATAGATAAGAACGGCGTTCCTGGTCCTTTGCAGATTCCTACGGCACAGATTCCGGCGCGGGCGACCGGTACTTCGCCGCATCCCAATATTATGGCGGGTCTGAATGTGGATGCGCGCGGAGCGGTTACGGCCATGCCTGCGGATGCTGGGGCGGGTGCGACTCTGCCTCCGGGAGCGGCGGGAACTTTCCGTTTTGACCCGGCAGATTCGACGACATTTAATAATTCGACTTCGACAACGATCTATGACAGTTTGGGCAATCCGCATGTGGCCACGCTGTACTTCCAGAAGAATACGCCCGCGCCCGGCGTCAATCCGTGGAATGTGTATTTGTCGATCGACAATCAGATTCAGCCTCCGTCCGCGGTGGCCACTGTTCCACCGAGCGCGAGCCCGATGGGTGCGGGATTGCAATTTGATACCACGGGTAAGTTGCCCGCGGGTAGCATGTTGACGATGGCTGCGGCCTTTGTGCCGCCATTGGCTGCACCCGCCGGTGGCGGTATCGCGGCAGCGGCGGATCCGATGACGCTGACCTTCGATTTCTCCAATACGACGCAGTACGGTTCTGCCTTCGGGGTAAGTTCGATGGTGCAGGATGGCTATACCACGGGTATGCCGAGCGGTTTTAATATTGCTCCCGACGGCACTATCTTGGGACGTTACACCAACGGCCAGTCGCAGAAGCTGGGTCAGGTGACCATCGCCAACTTCGCCAATCCGCAAGGCTTGCAACCGCTGGGTAACAACCGCTGGGCTCCGACTTCCACGGCGGGTACGCCATTGCCGGGCACGCCGGGTACGGCCAGTTTGGGGGTGTTGCAATCCGGTGCGGTGGAGGATGCCAACGTCGATTTGACGGGTGAGCTGGTAAACATGATTGTGGCGCAGCGCGTCTATCAGGCGAATGCTCAGTCGATCAAGACGCAGGATGCCGTGCTGCAAACCATCACCAATCTGCGTTAAGAGCGAGTGAGTTAAGGGAGTGATGTCATGGATAGGCTGATATACACCGCGATGACGGGAGCTTCACACATACTGCAGCAACAGGCTGCCGTATCTGAGAACTTGGCCAACAACAACACTCCGGGCTTTCGTGCGGCAATCAACACGTTTCGTGCCGTGCCATTGGAAGGTGAGGGTTTGGCAACGCGTGTCTTCGTGGTGGATTCGGTGGCAGGAGCAGACTTTACGCCGGGTACGATGGAACCCACCGGGCGTGATCTGGATGTCGCCATCGACGGCAAGGGGTGGATTGCCGTGCAGGGCGCGGATGGTAAGGAGGCGTATACCCGCAACGGCAGTTTCCAGGTCACCACCAACGGTATTTTGCAAACGCGCAGCGGCTTGAACGTGATGGGCGACTCAGGGCCGATTACTCTGCCGCCCAACGCGGAAATCACCATCGCCAAAGACGGCACGATTTCCACGGTTCCCACCGGTGCCAAGCCGGCGGAGATGGTCAAAGTGGGCCGCATCAAATTGACCAATCCCCCTGAAATCGAGATGCAGCGCGGCGAAGACGGTATGTTCCGCCGGCGCGACGGCAATGCCGCGGATGCCGATGGCAAAGTCACCGTGGTGGGCGGGAATCTGGAAAGCAGTAACGTGAATGCGGTTGAATCAATGGTGAATATGATTACGCTTGCGCGGCAATTTGATACCCAGATGAAGCTGCTGCAGACCGCAGATAACAACGCCAAATCAGCCAGCCAGTTGCTCAATATCAACGCCTAATATTTTCCTGCCCGCACTCGCGGGCGGACACTCCGATCGCTTTTTAGCCGGTCTGTTATCCCTGTTGTTCCGGGCTTATTCCCTTTGCGCGCGAATAAGCCCTGTTTTCTGCCTCTCATCGTTCGATTGGTTTATGCCTTTTTCGGTAGGATAAGCTCATGTGCAATGGCTTTATGCCTGTAGATTCGTGAAGCACCGAAAATAAAGGAGTACCGATATGATTCGTTCCTTGTGGATTTCCAAGACCGGGTTGGATGCCCAGCAAACGCAGATGGATGTGGTCGCCAATAACTTGGCCAACGTGAGCACCAACGGTTTTAAGCGTTCGCGGGCCGTATTTGAAGATTTGTTGTATCAAAATATCCGTCAGCCAGGAGCTCAGTCCTCGCAGCAGACGCAGCTTCCATCCGGCTTACAGATCGGTACCGGTGTGCGTCCGGTCGCTGCAGAGCGTATTCATACCCAGGGTAATCTCGCGCAGACAGGGAACAAGCTGGATGTGGCGATTCAGGGCAGCGGTTTCTTTCCGGTACTGATGCCGGATGGCGCGACCGGATACACGCGCGACGGTTCTTTCCAAACGGACGGGCAGGGGCAGCTGGTGACATCCAGCGGCTTTGTGGTGCAGCCGGCGATTACGATTCCGGCAAACGCCTCCAGCGTGACGATAGGACAAGACGGTGTAGTGTCGGTGACGCAAGCCGGCAGCGTCGCTCCGGTGCAAGTGGGCCAGATGCAACTGGCGACGTTCATCAACCCTACCGGCCTGCAAAGTAACGGCCAAAATCTGTATCTGGAAACCTCTTCTTCCGGTGCCCCGAGCACGGCGGCTCCCGGCACGAACGGCACGGGAACATTGGGTCAGGGTTTTGTGGAGACCTCTAATGTGAATGTCGTGGAAGAGCTGGTGAACATGATTCAAACTCAGCGCGCGTACGAGATTAACTCCAAGGCCATCACTACCTCGGATCAGATGCTGCAGAAATTGTCCCAGATATAATCGGAACCCAAGTTTTAGGAGATTTGCCATGCGTAATCTAACAAGCTGGATATTATTGGTCGCGATGTTGTTACTGGTCGGATGTACCCCTATCCGCACCAAGACACCTCTGACCTCCTGCCCGCTTGCGCAGAAGGCCCCCGCATTGAATAACGGCAGTATTTTTCAGGCGAGTGCCAGTCGTCCATTATTCGAGGATCGCCATGCCCGCAACGTGGGCGACGAGCTGACAATCACGCTGGGCGAGATTACGGCGCAAACGGAAAAGTCCAGTAAAAATGCGGGAAAATCTACTGGCGTGAGCGCTGATCTGCCGAGCAAGAGCGAGAAAGCCGGCGGCTCCGAAAGCAGCAGTGTATTTTCCGGCGAAATCATTGCCACCGTGATTGTGGTGATGGACAACGGAAAGTTGCTGGTGTGCGGCGACAAGCTGGTTAAGTATGCCAACGGTGAGTCGAATTTTGAATATATTCGCTTTTCGGGCACGGTCAATCCTGATGCTATCTCGGCAAAGAACACGGTGCTTTCAACGCAAGTGGCAGATGTGCAGATTGAATACCGTAATGCGGACAACATCGATTCACCGAATGCGCCACCGACACTGTTCAGTCGTTTGAGCCGATTCTTTGCACCGAAGAAACTGTATTTCTAGGAGGCATCATGAAAACATTATTTAAATGGCTGTTGCTCGTATCGATGACCTTGTTGTCGCTGGATGTGGCGGCTGAGCGCATCAAAGATATGGCGAGTGTCTTGGGCGTACGCGAGAACCAATTGCTTGGTTACGGTCTGGTCGTGGGTTTGGACGGAACGGGTGATCAAACCACACAAGCGCCTTTCACGCTGAACAGCACGCTGACCATGCTCGCGCAGATGGGGGTGAACTTGCCGCCCGGTACCAGTCTGCAGTTGAAAAATGTCGCTGCGGTGACTGTGACTGCGGCGCTGCCCGCTTTCGCGCGTCCCGGCCAAGCTATAGACATCACCGTGTCGTCTTTCGGCAATGCCAAGAGTCTGCGCGGAGGAACCCTGCTGATGACTCCGCTCAAAGGTGCGGATGGTCAGGTGTACGCGATAGGGCAGGGTAGTCTGCTGGTTGCTGCGGCAGGTAACTCGAAAAATGATGTCAATCATCTGATCGTAGGGCGTATTCCCGGCGGCGCAACGGTGGAACGTTTGGTGCCGACTGCAGTAGGACAGGGTGATTTCATCTATCTTGAGCTGAATAGCGGTGACTTCACCACGGCAGCACGTCTGGCTGATGCAGTGAATCGCGAGATATCCCCGGAAACGGAGATTGCAACTGCACTGGATGGGCGTACGATACAGATCAAAGCACCTGTGGGTGGCGCGCGCGTGGCATTCATCTCGCGTGTGGAAAATCTGCAGGTGGCGGCGGCACAGCCTGTTGCAAGAGTGATTATCAATGCGCGTACCGGTTCGGTGGTGATGAATCAGTCGGTGAGACTGGATGATTGCGCGGTGGCGCATGGTAATCTGTCGGTGGTGATCAACGCTGAAAGCGCGCTGGCCAAGGATGCAATCAAGGCCAATGCCGACAAGGGTAGTTTGGTGCACTTGAAGCGCGGGGTGGCATTGGCTGACGTGGTGAGCGCGTTGAATTCCATTGGTGCCACGGCGCAGGATATGCTGGCGATTTTGCAAGCGATGAAATCGGCCGGTGCATTGCGCGCCGAGCTTGAGATTATTTAAACAAATCAGTGTAAGACGGAATCACAATCATGAGTAATTCGGTGAATGATATCGGCAGTTTGGCAATTGGCGCGCAAGGCTTGGACAAGCTGCGTCTGCAATCCAAACAGTCGCCGGATCAGGCGCTGAAAGGAGCGGCACAGCAGTTTGAGCAGGTGTTCCTGAACATGATGTTGAAAAGCATGCGTGAAGCGACCCCGCAAGAAGGTATGTTCGATAACGAGCAGACCAAGATGTTCACTGGAATGCTGGATCAACAATTGGCGCAAAGTATGTCGTCGGGACATGGTGTAGGCTTGGCTGCCGTGATGGTGCGTCAATTGCAGCACTCTTCCATGGGAGCCGATGCCGCCGCACCCGGCGTGTCCGGTGCCGGGGTGAAGACCTCTATCCCTTCTGCGTACAACGAAAACTTCCAGCAGGATTTTGTTAAAAAACTTATGCCGCATGCTGAACAGGCCAGTCAGGCAACAGGTGTTCCGGCCCATCTGATGGTTGGTCAGGCCGCGCTGGAAAGCGGCTGGGGGCGGCGCGAGATCAAAATGGCGGACGGTACGAACAGCCACAATCTGTTCGGTATCAAAGCCGGTGCGAGCTGGAACGGCAAAGTGGCCGAGGTTATGACCACGGAATACCACAATGGTGTGGCGCACAAGCAGGTGGAGAAATTTCGCGCGTATGACTCGTATGCCGACGGCTTTAAAGATTATGCCAATACGCTGAGCAACAATCCGCGTTATTCAGAGGTGTTGAAACGTGGCGACAGTGCTCAGGGCTTTGCGACGGCTTTGCAGCAGGCCGGTTATGCGACAGACCCGCACTATGCCGAGAAATTGAACAAGGTAATCAAGAGCGTCAACACGCTCGCCTGATGCGCCGATGTGATTAAAGTTCGTAGGAATATTGCCGATAGTAAGCGAGAGAAGCTCCCGAGTGGAGCGGTAGGAGAGGATCATGGCAGTTAGCGGAGTGATGGGAATCAGTGTGAGTGCGCTGGGTGCGGCGCAGGTGGGGTTACAGACCACCGGGCACAACATCGCCAATGCAAACACACCGGGCTACTCCCGCCAGGAAGTTCAGCTGGGTACCCGTCAGGCCCAATATACCGGCGCCGGTTACCTCGGGCAGGGTGTCGATGTGAATACCGTCAAGCGGGCATACAGCGAATTTCTCAACGGGCAGGTGTTGTCGGAACAAAGCCAGGCGGCGATGTTGAATACGTATCACGCGCAGATCCAGCAGGTTGACAATGTCATCGCTGATGCGAACGCGGGAATCTCTCCCGCCATTCAGGATTTTTTCGGCGCGGTGAACAATGTGTCGACCTCTCCAGAGTCCCAGCCCGCGCGGCAGGCGATGCTTAACAGCGCCGGCTCCCTCGCGGCGCGTTTTCAGTCTCTGAGCCAGCGTTTCATCGATGTCAATAATTCCGTGAGCAGCCAGATATCGAACAGCATTTCGCAAGTGAATAGTTACGCGCAGCAGATTGCATCGCTTAACAACAATATCGTGATGCAAACAGCGGCCAGCGGACAACCGCCCAATGACTTGCTCGACCAGCGTGATCAGCTGGTCAGCAAACTGAATGCCGAGGTCAAAGCGACCGTGGTGCGGCAGAGTGACGGTGCTTATAACGTGTTCGTCGGCAACGGACAGTCTCTGGTTGTGGGTACCGCGGCATTCACTTTGGCGCTTGCGCAGTCGCCCTCAGATCCCTCCAAACAGGACATCGTCTACAACAATAAAGACGGAAGCAAAACACCTTTGCAGCAGAGCAGCTTGCAGGGAGGGAATCTGGGCGGATTCCTAGCCTTCCGGGATACGACGCTGGCCAATTCGCAAAACGCTTTGGGGCGGGTGGCGATGGGTATCGCTGGCGTGGTGAATCACCAGCACCAGCAGGGGCAGGATTTGAACGGGGCATTGGGCGAGAATTTTTTTACTCCCCCGACACCTGCGGTCTATTCCAATACTTTGAACAAAGGTAACGGTGTTGTGACTGCCGCCATCGGCGCACCTGCCGATTACGCGGCGTTGACGGGTAGCGATTACAAACTGCGATTCGACGGCGGTACGAGTTACACCCTGACACGTTTGTCCGACAATAAAGAAACAGTCTTTCCTTCCGGCCTGCCCGAGACGGCGGTCGACGGTTTGACCCTGAGCACCACTGAAGGGGCAATGCCGGGTGACACGTATCTGTTGCGTCCTACGGTCAACGGCGCGCGCGATATTTCTGTGGGAGTCACCGACCCGTCCAAAATTGCAGCCGGTTTGCCCATACGCACGAATGCGGATTTGAGCAACCAGGGTAATGCCAAGATTTCCGAGGGGGCGGTGAGCGCGCCTTCCGGAATGCGCGACCCGGCACATCCCGGGACGGACGTGAATCTTAAAAATCCGGTCACCATCAATTTCACCAGCCCAACGACGTTCGATGTGTTCGATGCAAAAGCCGGCGCGAATATCGCCACGGGGGTGGCGTATGCTGACGGGCAGGACATCAATTTCAACGGTTGGACAGCGCAAATCAGCGGTGTTCCTGCGGCGGGCGACAGCTTTACCGTCGGGGCGAACAACAATGCCACGGCAGACGGTAGAAACGCGCTGGTGATGGCGGAGTTGCAGACCAAAAATACGTTGGGAGCACCGGAAGGCGGCGGGGCGACCACGACATTCCAGGGCGCTTATGCGCAATGGGTGAGTGACGTGGGGAATAAGACGCGCGAATTGCAAGTGACCAGCACCGCGCAAACCAGTATGGCCGAACAGTCGGTCGCCACTCAGCAATCTTTTTCCGGTGTGAATCTGGACGAGGAAGCTGCCAATCTGATGCGCTATCAGCGCGCTTATCAGGCTGCGGGCAAGGCGATGCAGATATCCAATACGCTGTTTGATACGGTGTTAGATCTAGGGAGGTAAGTGAGCCATGCGTATCAGTTCGGGTAGCGTTTTCGATACCAATGTTTCGATGCTGAACCAACAGCAGGCTTCTCTGTTGCATACGAATCAGCAAGTCGCATCGGGTAGGCGCATGCTGACACCGGCGGATGATCCTTCCGCTTCCGCGAATGCCCTGCAGGTGTCGCAGGCCGACGGTACCAACGCGCAGTTCACAATCAACCGCAATGCGGTCAAAAGCTCCACGGGCATGGCTGAGGCGGTGCTGCAAAGTGTGAGCACGCTTATTCAGGATGCCAAGACCATGGCGGTGCAGGCCGGCAACGGGACCTTGTCGCCGGCGGATAGAAAATCCGTGGCGGGCGAATTGCAGGGACGGCTGGATCAGCTCATCGCGCTGGCGAACAGTACCGACGGTACGGGCAATTTTCTGTTTTCCGGTTTTCAGGGAAAAACCATCCCCTTCGTCACTACGGGCTTGGGCGTGCAGTACATGGCGGACGACGGGCAACGCATGGTGCAGGTGAGCAGCTCCAGAAAAATGGCCGCCAGCGATTCTGGTGCGGATATTTTTATGCGGGTGAAGAACGGCAACGGTATTTTTGTAACGGAAGCCAGTTCGGCCAACACCGGCGCTGCTTCTATCGGCCAGGGCGCGGTGACCAATGCCAACATGCTCACGGGAAGCGCGTATAAGCTGACGTTTACCAGTCCCAACACCTACATCGTTACCGATGCCAAGCAGGGTACGGTTATTCCCATGGGAAACTCGGTCGTCAACGAGGCTGGGGACAATATGGGAAGTCCCTACGTGAGCGGTGAGGCAATCAATTTCCCCGGCATGCAGTTTTCAATTATTGGCACGCCGGAGGCGGGTGACTCGTTCAGCGTCTCCCCCAGCAGCAACGAGGGCTTGTTCAAAACCATGGCGGATCTGATTACCGCTTTGCAAACGACCAACCCGGCCGGGGATGCCGCCACCGGCGCGCAGCTGACGAGCAGTTTGAGCAAAGCGATGAGCGGCTTGGATCGCGGCTTGGATAGAGTGTTGACGGTTCGCGCTTCGCTCGGTTCACGCATGAACGAATTGGATTCCCTGCAGGCCACGGGCGAGGACCTCGGTCTGCAATACAAACAGACGCTGTCCACACTGGAAGACCTTGACTACAACAAAGCCATCAGTGACTTGAATCGCCAGACCACCAGCCTCACCGCGGCACAAAAATCTTTCAAACAGGTTGCCGAGCTGTCCATGTTTAACTACATGTAAAGCCCCCCGGTGCGGGCGCATCGTCCGGTTTATTTCGGCTCGATCTGCCACAGATGTTGCGAGACCGATAGCCATGCGCCAAGCCATCCCAGATAGGCGGAAAAACCCAGCAGCGTGATGCTGTCGCCAAGCGACAGATGTCTCAGACTGAAGCTGCTGCCGTAGAGTTGCATCAATTCACCCAGGCTATAGTTCAACAAAGTCAGGCTCGCGGCGATGATAATCCATGCCGCCGCACCTCCCAGTAAACCTTGCACCAGCCCGAAGTACAGGAAGGGGCGGCGGATGAAACCGTTGGTGGCGCCTATCAGTTTTGATACTTCGATTTCGTCACGCTGGGTCAGTATCTGCAGGCGTATGGTATTGAACGTGATCGCCACCAGCGCGAAGCTGAGCATGGCAGCCAGTATCACGACAGCCAATTGCGCGAATCTGAGCAGAGCCTCGAGTTTGTGCGCCCAGGCGGAATCCAGTTGTACGTGTTCGAACTTCGGCCATGACTTAAGGTCGTCGCGCAGCAGTTCGAGTTTTTTGGCATCGAGCGCTACGGGGTAGATGATGAAAGCGTCCGGCAGCGGATTTTGCGTGAGTCCTCCCACGACATCCGCCAGCCCAGTGCTTTGCTGCAATTGCCGCAAGGCCAAATCGCGCGGCACGAATTCGATATGCTCTATGGCGGCATGTTCTTTGAGCTGTCTGCCGAACTGTGCAATCTCGTCAGGTCGTGTGCCGTTCGCAAGGAATACGCTGATCTGCGGTGTGTCGGCCATTTGCGCCGCCAGACTCTGCACATTCTTCAGCAGCACATATCCGCCCACCGGCAGGCTCAAAGCGATGCCAATGACTATGATGTTGAGCAGGCTCGCAACGGGCGTGTGCAGCACGCGCTGTGCCGTGAAGCGGAGCACCTGCAGGTGTTGAATCGCGGCGCTTTTCATGCTTGCAACTCCCCGTGTTTTAAAGACAGCGCGCGCGCCGGAAATTGGCTGAGCATTCCCTCGTCATGTGTCGATACAAGCAGGGTCACTCCGACCTGATGGAAGGACTTAAAGATGTGCATGATCTCGCCGGAGTACTCCGAGTCGAGATTGCCGGTGGGTTCGTCGGCCAGCAGGATGGTGGGGCGATTGACAATCGCGCGTGCGATGCACAGGCGCTGTTGTTCACCGCCCGACAGCGCGATGGGATTGGCTTTCTCGCGGCTGAGCAAACCCACTTTGTCGAGCGCGGCGCGCACGCGTTTGGCGCTCTCGCGATGGTCGAAGCCGCAGATTTGCAATGGCAGCATCACATTGTCGAAGGCGTTGCGGTCGAACAGCAGCTTGTGGTCCTGAAAGATGAGGCCGAGGTTGCGGCGCAAATAGGGCAGAGCACCGCTCTTGAGCGATTTGATGTTCTGTCCTTTGACAATTACGCTGCCGTTGGTGGGGCGCTCGATCGCGGCGATGAGTTTGAGCAGCGTGCTCTTGCCCGCCCCGGAGTGGCCGGTGAGAAAAACCATCTCGCCCTCGGCGACCTCGAAACTCAAATTTTTCAGCGCTTCGTGCCCGCCGGGATAACGCTTGTAGACCTGGTTGAATTTGATCATTTTAAAAACCTATCCCAATAGTGCCGCAACAAACTCTTCCGCAACGAACGGTCGCAAATCTTCCAGACCTTCGCCTACGCCGATGAAGCGTACGGGAATGGGGTGGGCTTTGGCGATAGCGGCGATGACGCCGCCTTTGGCCGTGCCGTCCAGCTTGGTCAGCACCAAGCCGGTCACATCCAAGGCTTCGTCGAAGGCTTTAACTTGGCTCAGCGCATTTTGTCCCGTGTTGGCATCCAGTACCAGAAGCACTTCATGCGGCGCATCGGGCAGCACTTTGGCGATCACGCGCTTCACCTTTTTGATTTCTTCCATCAGGTGCGCCTGCGTGGTCAGCCGTCCAGCGGTATCCGCCAGCACCACGTCGATGCCGCGCGCCTGAGCGGCCTGTACTGCATCGAAGATCACCGCCGCCGCATCACCGCTTTGTTGCGCGATGACCGTGACATTGTTGCGCGCGCCCCATTCCAACAGCTGCTCCCGTGCCGCCGCGCGGAAAGTGTCGCCTGCTGCAAGCAATACTGACTTCCCCTGATTCTGGAAGTGCTTTGCGAGTTTGCCGATGGAGGTGGTTTTGCCCGCGCCGTTTACGCCGCACAGCATGATGACAAAAGGCTTGTTGCGCTCGGTCGTCAGCGGTTGTGCCAGCGGCTGCAACAGCTTGAGTAGCGCATGTGCCAGCGCTTCTTTAAGTTGCGAGGCTTCGGTGAGTTTTTGTTCTTTAACTTGGCGGCGCACATCGGCCAATAACAGGCGCGTGGCATCCATGCCGACATCGGCCGAAATCAGAATGGTCTCCAGTTCTTCGTAGAGGTCTTCGTTGATGTGGCCGCCAGCGCCGAACAGTTCGCCAAATTGCCTGCCTGTGCGCGCCAGTCCGTTTTTTAAACTGCTCAGCCAGCCGCTGTTTTCAGACGGGGATTCAGGATTGGATTTTTTCAGGAAACCGAACATATGGGTTGTTTTAGCGGGTGGTCGAAAGCCGATGAAATGGCGCATAATACGCGCCCTTTGCGGCGGTGTTTTGGTGCCGGTAGTATTTTATTCTGATTGATCTGTCTTGGGCTATAAATATGCACACAAGCTTGTGGAGTGTTTGTATCGCGCTGTTGTTGAGTACCGTCCCGGTTCAGGCCGAAGTGTTCGAGCGGACGCTGTCCAACGGTCTCAAAGTCATCGTCAAAGAAGACCACCGTGCACCGGTTCTGGTGCAGCAGATATGGTATCGCGCCGGCAGCATGGATGAAAGCACCGGTACGACAGGCGTGGCGCACGTGCTGGAACATATGATGTTCAAAGGTACACGCGCTGTTCAGATGGGGCAGTTCTCCAAGCGTATCGCAGCGGCTGGGGGGCGCGAGAACGCTTTCACCAGTTACGATTACACCGCGTACTTCCAGCAGCTGCACCGTTCCAAACTGCCTTTGGCGATGCGTCTGGAGGCGGACCGCATGCACAATTTGCAATTGACTGCGCAAGAGTTCGGCAAAGAGATCAGGGTGGTGATGGAGGAGCGGCGTATGCGCACCGACGACGAAGCACACGCGCTCATGTATGAAAAACTCATGGCGGCGGCGTATCAGGAACACCCTTACCAGCATCCGGTCATCGGTTGGATGAACGACCTGCAGGCAATGACGGTGCGCGACGCGCAGCACTGGTACGCGACTTGGTATGCGCCCAACAACGCGGTATTGGTTATCGCCGGCGATGTGCATGCGCAGGATGTGTTCGCCATGGCGCAACGCTATTACGGCGGCATCCCGGCGCGTGTATTGCCGCCGCGCAAGCATTACAGCGAGCCGGTACAGCTCGGCATCAAACGCATCACGGTGAAAGCCCCGGCGCAACTGCCACATCTCATCATGGCCTACCATGCCCCGACTGTGCGCGATGCGGAGAAGGACAGTGTGCCATACGCACTGGAGGTTTTGGCGGGCGTGCTTGACGGCAACGAGTCGGCGCGTTTGAACAAAACGTTGGTGCGCGAGCAGCAGATCGCGAGCGAGGTGGGTGCCGGATATGACAGCACGGCACGCGGGCCGGGTATGTTTGTGCTGGAAGGTACACCCTCCGAGGGCAAGACGCTGGAGCAACTTGAAACGGCGTTGCGCGAGCAATTGACACGCCTTGCGCGTGATGGCGTGAGCGCCGAGGAGCTGCAGCGCGTCAAGGCGCAAGTCACGGCAAACGAAGTTTACAAACGCGATTCTGTCTTTTACCAAGCCATGCAGATCGGCCAGATGGAAAGTATCGGACTGGGATACGGGGCGATACCGGTGATGTTGAAAAAGATTCGGGAAGTGACTGCGCAACAAGTCCAGCAAGTCGCCCGCGATATTTTGCAGGATGACAACCTCACTGTGGCGATACTTGATCCGCAGCCGCTTTCGGGCGAGTCAAAACACACCGGGGGGAATTCCCATGCGCACTAAATTCGCTATCTTATTGCTGCTCTGCGGCTGCGCGGCTGATGTTTATGCTTCACCCCGGATACAGCACTGGCAATCGCCTTCCGGCGCGCAGGTCTATTTCGTGGAGGATCACGATCTCCCCATGCTGGATGTGGCTGTCGATTTTGCGGCGGGCAGCGGCTTTGATGACGCGCAGAAAAAAGGCGTGGCGGGTTTGACCAACGGCCTGCTGAATCTGGGCGTGGAAGGCATGAATGAGGACGACATCGCGCGCAAGCTTGCGGACATCGGGGCGCAGATGGGCGGGCATTCCGATACGGACCGTTCCGGGCTGAGTCTGCGCACCTTGAGCAACGCCGCAGAACGCGATGTAGCGCTGGATATTATGGCGCGGGCACTGCAACACCCGCTATTTCCCGATGCCGTACTCGCGCGCGAAAAGACGCGCTTAATCTCGGCATTGAAGGAGGCGGAGACCAAACCGGAAAGTATCGCCGGCAAGGCATTCGGCAAAGCGGTGTTTGGTGCGCATCCCTACGGCTGGGCGCAGGATGTGGCCGATGTGGAAAAAATCCAACGCGCCGATCTGGAAAGTTTTTACCGCACGTATTTCGGCGCGGCTGCCGCAATCGTCGCGCTGATGGGCGACATCACGCGCGCGCAGGCAGAGCAAATCGCGCAGCAACTCACCGCAAATCTGCCCGCAGGCGGAGCACCCACGCATATCGCCGCCGTGACGGAATCTATTCCCGCCAGTGAGCAGCGCATCGCGCATCCTGCCACCCAGAGCCACATCCTGATCGGCGCGCCGGGTATCGCGCGCAATGATCCAGACTATTTCCCCCTGTATGTTGGTAACTACATTCTCGGCGGCGGCGGGTTTGTCTCGCGCTTGATGCATGAGATTCGCGAGCAGCGCGGCATGGCTTACAGTGTCTACAGCTATTTCATGCCCATGCAGCAACCGGGTGCGTTTCAAATTGGCCTGCAAACTAAAAAAGAACAGGCCGATGAGGCGCTCAGACTAACTCGCGCCACGCTGCGCGAATTCGTGGACAAAGGCGTGACAAGAAAAGAGCTAAAGGCCGCCAAAGACAACATCATTGGCGGTTTTCCATTACGCATCGACAGCAACAAAAAAATTCTCGACTATCTCGCGGTGATCGGTTTCTATCACCTGCCGCTGAGCTATCTGGATGATTTCAGCGCCAAGGTCGACAAAGTGACAGTTGAACAAATACGCGACGCGTTTAAACGCCGTATCCATCCCGATGCCATGGCAACCGTGATGGTCGGTGCGCCGGAAGAAAAAGTAGAGCTCAAAAAATAAATACGCCGCAGAGAGTGCAGAGCTTGGGGCACGCCCATCATTAGTTTGTGATGCGGAGGTTAAACCGGGAGGGGAAGTAAAATTAACAAAGTGCGCATTATCGGCGGCAGCCACCGCCGCCGTCTTATCGAATTCCCGGATGCGGACGGACTGCGTCCCACGCCGGATCGCGTGCGCGAGACGCTGTTCAACTGGCTCGGGCAGACGCTGGACGGGCGGCGCTGCCTAGATCTGTTCGCAGGCAGCGGCGCGCTTGGGTTTGAGGCGGCATCGCGCGGGGCGAGCGAGGTGGTGATGGTTGAGCGTAATCGCGCGGTTTATCGCTGCCTGCAGGACAATATCAAAAAATTGGGCTTCGGCAATGTGGCGTTACGGGGGGAGGATGGGCTAGAATTCGCCAAGCAGCAGAATAGGCCATTCGACGTTATCTTTCTCGATCCCCCGTTTCAGAGCGATTATTTGCCGGTGTTGCTGCCGTTGTTGGCGGACAAGCTGGTTCGGGACGGTTTGTTGTATGTGGAAAGCGGTGCGGAATTCGAGCCGGATGTGTCATGGGCGGTTATTAAACGAGCGAGGGCCGGGGCGGTGTTCTACCAATTATTGCAGCGCGCAGACGAATGATAAGAGTTGTTTATCCCGGTACTTTTGACCCCATTACGCGGGGCCACGAAGATGTGGTGCGGCGCGCGGCCGGTTTGTTTGGCGATGTCATCGTGGCGGTGGCGGAAAGCCGGCGCGGGACTTTGTTCTCCCTGCCGGAGCGAGTGGCGATGGCGCAGGAAGTGTTCGCTGATTTCCCCAATGTGCAAGTGGAGGGATTTAACGATCTGCTGATGAGTTATGTGCAGCAAAAAAATGCACGCGTCGTGTTGCGCGGACTGCGCGCGGTATCCGACTTCGAGTATGAGTTTCAGATGGCGGGAATGAACCGCAGTCTGCATCCCGAGGTCGAGACCGTGTTCCTGACGCCGGCCGAGCAGTACACATTCATCTCCGCGAGTATGGTGCGCGAGATTGCCCGCTTCGGCGGGGATGTGGGTAAATTCGTGTCGCCTTCGGTGGCGGCAAGGCTGAATGATAAAAAATCAATCTAGAGGAGAGTAAAAAATGGCACTGATGATTACCGATGAATGTATCAATTGCGATGTCTGTGAACCCGAATGCCCGAATGACGCCATCTCTCAGGGCGAAACGATTTACATCATCGACCCGAAAAAATGTACCGAGTGTGTCGGGCACTATGACACCCCGCAATGTGTCGAAGTGTGTCCGGTGGACTGCATCCCGACCAATCCCGACGCGGTGGAAAGCAAGGAGCAGCTGCAGACGAAGTATGAAAAATTAATGGCTGCAAAAGCCTGAGCCAGTTGTAAACCAAATAAAACCCGCTTTTTCAAGCGGGTTTTGTGTTTATAAAACTTGAAATATTTTCTGGCAAGTGTAGGGTTGCAAGCAAATATAATAATCGGACGAGTAGCTTGTCGCCGCATATGGATCCCCATCTCAATATCGAACAAGGGCGCTTCAAGCCGGGCTTAAAACCGTTGCTTGCATTACTGACGGTTGCAGCAGCGCTGGTGGTGGCAGGGAACCTTGTTTTTCTGAATTTGCGCGACGCGATAAAAGCAGACAAAAAAGAACAGATTGCCGCTATCGGTAAACTCAAAGCCGACCAGATAAAAGATTGGCTTGATGACCGCCGTTCGGACATTCAGACACTTTCCGACGACCCTTATTTTCCGCTGGATATCGAGCAATGGATATTGTCCGGTAAAAAAAATGGAGTTCAGCGCGAACGTATTGTGAAGCGCTTGGATGCCTTCATTGTCTCCCATCACTACCATTCCATTTCGCTCTACGATGCACGGGGTCTACTCGTGTTGCATGCCGGAAGGCATATTGATTATGAAGAAAATCTGACCGAATATGCACGCCGTGCCATGAGTTTCCGGCAGATGGAGATGATTGACTTGCACCGTCATGACGATCTCGATTTGCCCGTGGGCTTGGGTTTTATGAGCGCATTGAGCGTGGGCAAAAAATCTATCGGTGCGATATATTTTTCGGAGAATCCCGCGACCTACTTGTTCCCGCTGATCGAGACTCGGTCTGTGGCAGGCGAGGGTGCGGAAGTGCAGTTGGTTCGTGCCGAAGGTGACCGAGTGCTGTTTCTGAATAAATTACGCCAACGCGAAGATGCGCCGCTGACATTCAGCTTGCCATTGAGCTCTCCCAATTTAGCCGCTGCACAAGCCGTATTGGGCAAGAGCGGTTTGCTGGAACATGCGCATGACTATACGGGGGCCGCGGTATTGTCATTTGCGACCCTGATTGCGGGTACGCCCTGGGTGTTGGTCTCTAAGGTGTACGAGGATGAAGCCTATGCGCTGGTGAACCGTATCGAGTTGCTCGCCACGTTGTTGATGATTTTTATTTGTACTCTGGGCGGGGCATGGTTCTGGCAATGGTGGAGGCGTGAACAGCTGGCGGTGGATACGGCAATTCTGAAGGAGCGCGTGCGCGCCGATGTGCTGCAAATAGAGGCGGATAAGCGTTTCCGCATGGTCTTTGAGCATACCGCATTGCCCATGGTACGTAATTCGCTCAACGGTGAATTCATTGAAGTTAATGATGCATGGTGCGCCATGTTTGGTTACGGCCGTGAGGCAGCGTCATCGCAGCATCTGTCATGGCAGCAGATCACGCATCCAGACGACTTGGAATCGGGTGTTGCGCAGGTAAAAAAACTGATTACCGGAGAGCTTGAAGACTTTAAAATGGATAAACGCTATCTCCGCAAAGACGGTAAAGTGTTGTGGGGAACGGTACAAGTGTCGCTGGTGCGCAATGAAAAGAGTGAGCCGGATTACTTTATTTGCGCGATTCAGGACATCACTGAAAGCAAGCGGGCTGAGCAGCAGATCAGTTTTATGGCTTACCACGACAAGCTGACCGGGCTGCCAAATCGCGCTTTGTTCTTTGATCGCTTATCGCAAAACTTGTCGCAGGCCAGACGCAGCCGCACACATGTGGCGTTGTTGTTCCTTGATCTGGACGGATTTAAGCCAATCAACGATATATACGGACACGAGGCGGGAGATGCCGTGTTGAAGATGGTGGCACAGCGTTTGCTGGCGTGTCTGCGTGCGGTGGATACGGTTGCACGTTTGGGCGGGGACGAATTTGCCATCATCGTGGGGGAGCTGGATAGCCCGTCGGAGGTCGAGCACATTGCGGAGCAGATATTGCAGGCATTCGTACAGATGATGACTTTGCCGGATGGACGGGAGTGCTCGGTGGGTGTCAGCATGGGAATCAGCGTTTATCCCGACAACGGTGACGAGATGGACAGCCTGTTGGCTGCTGCAGATGCCGCGATGTATGAAAGCAAGCATAAGGGCAAAAATACCTATACTTATTTTGGCGGAACGCCGGCAACGGCGAGTGATGCCGAAGCGTGGATTGTGTTCGACAAGGCGCATCATGTCGGTGTGGTCGAAATTGATGAGCAGCATCGTGAATTGGTGCGGATGGTCAATCGCCTCAATGGTGCGATTAAGAATAAAGAGAGCGATGAGACTAGCTTGCAGTTGTACGATGAGCTGCTCGAATTTACGGCATTCCATTTTGCGACAGAACACCGCTTGATGGAGCGATACGGTTACCCCGAGCTGAAACAGCACGATCAGGAGCACGTGCATCTGGTGGATGAGGCGGTACACTTCAAGTCGCGTTTAACGCAGGGTGGCGACCTCTTGGCTTTGCAGTCGATTAAGGATTGGCTGTTGAATCACATACATTATTCAGATATCCCGCTGGCAAAATATTTGTTGGCACATGGTGTTCAGTAACAAATATTGTTGAATTATTATCCGCAGATTGGATGCGTACAAACATAGGGTGTAAGACATGCAGCCGAAGATATTTGAAGACGTGAATGCCATGCAGGCCTTGGTTGATGTTCTGCCGGTGGCGATCTTCGTGAAGGATGCCGCGAGCCGCTTTCAAGTGATGAACAAAGCCTGCGAAGCACAATGGGGCATGGCTTTTTCCAGCCTGTGCGGGAACGATGCCGGCCAGTTCTTTCCACCCGAGCAGATGGCGCTGTTTCTCGCCAAGGACCGGGAGGTTTTCGAGGGGGGCGTTCAGGTCGAGTTCGAGGAAATATTTTGGAATGCCGCGCTCAAACAGAACCGTATCGGGCATACCTTCAAGAAACCCATCTATGACAATGACGGCAGACCTTTGTATCTGGTTTGCATCACGATTGACATCACCGACAGCAAGGAAGCGGAGGCGCGGCACGAGAGGGGCGAGGCGCGTCTGCGCGCCATCTTCGAGAACGAACCCGAATGTATCAAGGTGCTGGATGCTTTTGGCAAACTGCGCGAGATGAACCCGGCCGGTCTGGCGATGATAGAGGCCGATTCGCTTGAGCAGGTGGTGGGTCAGGCATTGCTTACGCTCATTGTTCCCGAGTGCCGCGCCGCTTTTGCCGAGATGCACAAAAAAGTGATGGGCGGTGAGGATGGGGTGCTGCAGTTCGAGGTAGTCGGTTTAAAGGGACGGCGTAGCTGGTTGGAAACGCATGCCGTGCCCATGCAGGACGGCGGTGAAACGGTGATGCTGGCGGTCACCCGCGACATCACCGAGCACAAGCAGGCGGAAGACGCGTTGCGTTATAGCGAACAGCGTTTCCGTGATGTGAGCGAGGCCGCCGGCGAATATCTGTGGGAGACGGATGCGAACCTCGTTTACACCTATGTGTCGCGGCGTTCCGTGGAGGTAAAAGGCTATACGCCGGAAGAGTTGCTGGGACATACGCCCGTGGAATTTATGCCACCCGGGGATTTTCAGCCCGATGTTGTCGCGCGTGCTATTGCCAACAAAACCCCCTTTCGCGTCGAGCATCGCGACATCACCAAGTCCGGCGAGATCATGTGGGAGGAAGTGAACGGCGTGCCTTTCTGCGATGACCGCGGTGTGGTCATCGGGCTGCGCGGGACAGGCCTGAATATCACCGAACGCAAACTGGCCGAGGACAAATCGAAACTTGCGGCACTGGTGTACGAGAGCAGCAGCGAAGGCATGATGGTCACCGATGGCGAGAACCGCATCCTGGATATCAATCCCGCATTCACCCGCACCACGGGTTACACGCTGGAGGAAGTGCGCGGCAAAACACCGAGCTTTCTGAATTCGGGGCGGCAGGATGCGGCCTTCTATAGCGCCATGCTGCATGCCATCAAGAGCGGCGGCAGCTGGCAGGGCGAGATGTGGAACCGGCGCAAGAATGGCGAGATTTATGTCGAGTGGCAGACCATCAATGCCATCTTCAATGCGGACGGTTCGGTGCATCGCCATGTTGCGTTGTTCTCCGACATCACGCAGAAAAAGGCCACGGAAGAGCTGATTTGGCGGCAGGCGAATTTTGATTCTCTGACCGGCTTGCCCAACCGCAGAATGTTTCATGACCGTCTGGAACAGGAGCTGAAAAAATCCGCGCGCAGCGGCTTGCCGCTGGCGCTGATGTTTATCGACCTCGATCACTTCAAAGAGGTGAACGATACGCTAGGGCACGACCAGGGGGATTACCTGCTGATTGAAGCCGCGCGGCGTATCGCGGACTGTGTGCGTTCATCCGACACCGTGGCCAGACTGGGTGGCGACGAATTCACCGTCATCCTGCCCGCGCTTGAGGACACCGACAGTGTCGAGCGTATCGCGCAGGCCATCATCGACAGTCTGATGCGCTCGTTTATGCTGTGCAATGAGAACGTCTTTATATCCGCAAGTATCGGCATCACGCTTTATCCCGGCGACGCGGACGAGATCGAAACGCTGCTCAAAAATGCCGACCAGGCCATGTATGTGGCCAAAAATGCCGGCCGCAACCGCTTCAGTTATTTTACCCAGGCGCTGCAGGATGCGGCGCAGACGCGCATGCGACTGACCAGCGATCTGCGCGGCGCGCTCGAGGCCGAACAGTTCCGGGTGTATTACCAGCCTATCGTGGAAATGGCGACCGGGGAGATACACAAAGCGGAAGCGCTCATCCGCTGGCAGCACCCGGAACGTGGCATGGTCAGCCCGGTGCAGTTCATCCCGCTGGCGGAGGAGTCCGGTCTCATCAACCAGATCGGCGACTGGGTATTTCAGGAGACGGCGCGCCAGGTCAAACATTGGCGCGCGACGCACGCCCCCCTGTTCCAGATTAGCGTCAACAAATCCCCGGTGCAGTTCCGCCAGAACAATATCGACAGCGAAAGCAGTTGGCTGGCGCAGCTTGCCGCGCTCTCGCTGCACGGTCAGAGTATCTCGGTCGAGATCACCGAGGGGCTTTTGCTGAACGCGGAAGGTGATGTGCAGAACAAACTGTTCGCATTGCGCGACGCGGGGGTGCAGGTCTCCATCGACGATTTCGGCACGGGTTATTCGTCGCTTGCCTACCTCAAAAAATTCGACATCGACTACCTTAAAATCGACCAGTCGTTTGTGAGCAATCTGGAAAACGATACCGATGATCTGGCGCTGTGCGAGGCCATCATCGTTATGGCGCACAAGCTGGGTTTGAAAGTCATCGCGGAAGGGGTGGAGACGGAGAAGCAGCGCGACATACTGGCGCGTGCGGGATGCGATTATGCGCAGGGATTCTTGTTCTCGAAGGCGCTTCCGGCGGAGGAATTCGAAGCGCTGCTGGTCAGGAGCAGAGCGGAGAGCCTGCTATCCCCTCCATAAGACCGCCCGCCGCGGTCACTCCTTGGGAACAGGAAGTCCGAAATGCAGCACGCCGTCGGCGTTGAGATAGATGACCTTGGGGACGTTCTTGGCCATGTCGAATTTGGCGGACTTCACGTACGCGCCGGTGAATGTGGCATCTTCCAGCTCGGTATAGGCCAGCGTGGCCTGGCATAAGCTGGCATTGGTGAAGCGCGTTTTTGTGGCTGTGGCATGGGCAAGATCAGCGTTGTTGAGGTTGGCCCCTTGCAGCTCTGTCTTGTGCAGCAAAGCCCCGCGCAGCGTGGCACCGGACAGGTCAGCACCATTCATTTCCGCGCCGCTCAAATCCACATTGTCCAGATTCATACCCGATAGATTGAAACCGTTGAGTGTGACATCTCTCAAGTCCACCTTGCCCTCGCTGGTCTTGGGTAATTTGTCTTTGTAATGCGCCAACGTGTCTTTGGCTCCTACTGTATTTTTGCCGAGCAGAACGACGAATTGTTTTTTTGTCTGCGACAGTCCGTTCGCGGGGCGCTCGTTCACGGAATCTTTCTTGAGTTTATCCAGTGCTTCCATGTCGATGGGGGTGGATGATTTCCATTCACTACACGGCGCGGCAAAGATGGCGGCGCTGTCCTCCGCGCGGGCGGATGGTGAAGACGCGAGCAAGAGCGCCGAGATTGAAGTGAAGAGAAGTTTTTGCATGCGACCCCCTGGATTTTTGGTGTTTTTTAGACGGCGGAAATATAGCGGAAAACTTTTCCGGCCTACCTTCAGCTTTTCGCCACGAAGGTGAAGGCATCGGAGAAAAATGCCTCGTTGGGCAGCCGGCACTTGCCGGTCAAATCGCGGTGGGCGGCTTCCACCACCACCGGCGCGCCGCAGGCGTACACATGGTGGCCTGACAAATCGGCGTAATCCTCAACCACTGCTTGGTGTACGAATCCCGTGCGTCCGGACCAGGCCTCGTCGGAGATCACCGGGGTGAATTTGATGCCGTTTTGCTCCCATGTTTTGGCCTGTTGCAGCATGTATAGATCGGCCTGTTTGCGCACGCCCCAGTAGAAGTGCATGGGACGTTTGATGCCGATGTGCAGGGCGTGCTCGATGATGGCTTTGATGGGGGCGAAGCCGGTGCCGCTGGCGATGAAGATGATGGGCTTGTCTGAATCTTCGCGCAGGAAGAACGTGCCCAGTGGGCCTTTGATGCGCAGGATATCGCGCTCTTTCATCTCGTTGAACACATGCTGAGTGAATGTGCCGCCCGCGATGTTGCGCACATGCAGCTGCAGGAACTCGTCGTCGTGCGGGGCGTTGGCCAGCGAGAAGCTGCGCGGCTTGCCGTCTTTTTGCAGGATGTCGATATATTGCCCCGCCAAAAATTGCAGACGCTCGTTGGCGGGCAGTTTTAAATACAGCGCCATCACATCGTCGGACAGCTTTTCCATCTTTTGCACGCGGCACGGCAGTGTCTTGACCTGGATCTCTTCGCCGGTTGTGACTTCGTGGCTTTCAATGACCAGATCGGAACGCGCCTTCGCGCAACAGAACAGCGCCAGTCCATCCGCTTTTTCGGCATCGCTCAGCGCGTAGGCCTGATGCTCGCCATGGTCTACCGTACCTTGCAGGATTTTGCCTTTGCACACCCCGCACGCGCCATTGCGGCAGCTATAGGGCAGGGTGTAGCCGTGCTCCAGCGCGGCTTCAAGGACAGTCTCCTCGGGTTTGGTTTCGAAACTGTGGTTGCTGGGATGGATGCTGATTTTGAAAGTCATGTCGATATTATGGATTCACGAAGGCCGCGATTTTAACGCATAATCGGTGCATGCAAAGCATTCTCATCATCGGCTGCGGCGACATCGCATTGCGCGCGGCGGCGCTGCTGCGCGGGCGTTACCGTCTGTTCGGTCTGGTGCGCAACAGTGCGCATCACGCTGTGTTGCGCGCCGCCGGAATCGTGCCCGTATCGGGTGATTTGGACCGGCGCGACAGCCTTTCCCGCATCGCGGGTTTGGCGCATGCCGTGCTGCATCTGGCACCTCCCGCCAACGCGGGAGAGAGCGATATACGCACCCGCAATCTGCTCGCCGCGCTGTCGCGCGGATCTTTGCCGCAGCGGCTCGTCTACATCAGTACCAGCGGCGTATACGGCGATTGTGGCGGTGCTGTGGTGGATGAGACGCGTGCGCTGTCTCCGCAGTCGTCGCGCGCGCAGCGCCGGGTCGATGCCGAACAACGTATCCGCGCTTGGGCGCAGCGCAACGGCGTGCATGCCAGCATCCTGCGCGTGCCGGGTATCTATGCGGAGCAGCGCCTGCCGCTGGAGCGGCTGCGCGCGGGCACCCCGGCCATTTGCGCGCATGAGGATAGTTACACCAACCACATCCATGCCGACGATCTCGCGCGCACCCTCGTGGCGGCACTGCGCCACGGCAAGCCGAACCGCGTGTATCACGCCAGCGACGACAGCGAATTAAAGATGGGAGGGTATTTCGATGTGGTGGCGGATGCTTTCGCGCTGCCGCGCCCGTTGCGCCTGCCGCGCGCCGAAGTCGAGCGTGCCGTGTCGCCGACGCTGTGGTCATTCATGAACGAATCGCGGAAGCTGACGAACATCCGCATGAAGCGCGAGTTAAAAGTAGTGTTGTATCACCCGACAGTGCAGCACGCACTGGCGGAAATCACTTCCCGTTGCTGATCTGGATCAACTGCTCCAGCTTGTGCTTCGCGGCACCGGAGGCAAGTGTCTCGCCCGCCTTCTTGATACCGTGTGCTAGCGTATCGGACAGCCCAGCCGTGTAGATCGCCGCACCCGCGTTGAGCAGCACGATGTCGCGCGCGACACCGGGCTGATTGTCCAGCACACCCAGCAGCATGGCCTTGGCCTCGGCGGTGTTGGAGACTTTGATGCTGTCCAGCGGCGCGCACTGCAAGCCGAATTCTTCCGGCGTGACGGTGTATTCGTTCACCTGCCCGTCTTTCAGTTCGGCCACATTGCTTGCGCCGCTGATGGTGATTTCATCCAGCCCGTCGTTGCCGTTCACCACCAGCACATGGCGGCTACCGAGGCGTTGCAGCACGCGCGCCTGAATGCCGACGAGGTCGGGATGGAATACACCCATTACCTGATTGTCCGCGCCCGCAGGGTTGGTTAGCGGCCCCAGCACATTGAACATCGTGCGTACGCCGAGTTCTTTGCGCACCGGCGCGGCATATTTCATCGCGCCGTGGAAATTGGGCGCGAACATGAAGCCGATGCCGATTTGGTCGATGCTGTGTCCCACCTGTTCCGGTGTGAGGTTGAGATTCACGCCCAGCGCTTCCAGCACATCCGCCGAGCCGCAGGTGGAGGAGACCGAGCGCCCGCCGTGTTTGGCTACACGTGCACCCGCCGCCGCCGCCACGAAAGCGCTGGCGGTGGAAATGTTGAAGGTGTGCGCCGCATCGCCGCCGGTGCCGCAGGTGTCCACCAGATGCTCGCGTTGAGTAACGGGCACCTTGCTGGAAAATTCGCGCATCACAAACGCGGCGGCGGAGATTTCGCCTATGGTTTCTTTCTTCACGCGCAGTCCGACCAAAATCGCCGCAATCATGGTCGGTGTCACTTCCCCGCCCATAATCTGGCGCATCAGCGACAGCATCTCGTCGTAAAAAATCTCGCGCTGTTCGATCAGGCGCACCAGTGCTTGTTGCGGCGTAATCATGGCTTGCCCTCCAGAAAGTTTTTCAGCATGTCGTGCCCGTGTTCGGTAAGAATGGACTCGGGATGGAACTGCACACCGTGCACCGCCAGCGTCTTGTGGCGCACGCCCATGATCTCGCCGTCGTCCGTCCACGCGGTGATTTCCAGACAATCGGGAATTGTCTCGCGTTCGATTACCAGCGAGTGGTAACGCGTCGCGGTGAACGGGCTGGGCAGGCCGGTAAACACGCTGGTGCTATGGTGGTGAATCTGCGAGGTCTTGCCGTGCATCAGCGTCTTGGCGTGAATGATCTTGCCGCCGAAGGCCTGGCCGATGCTCTGGTGGCCGAGGCACACACCCAGCAGCGGGATCTTGCCGGCGAAATGTTTGATCGCAGCGACCGAGATACCCGCTTCGTTCGGTGTGCACGGGCCGGGCGAAACCACCAGATGCTGCGGATTCAGTTTCTCAATCTGCTCCATCGTGATTTCGTCGTTGCGGTACACCTGCACCTCCGCGCCAAGTTCCGCGAAATACTGCACAAGGTTGTAAGTGAAGGAGTCGTAGTTGTCGATCATTAGCAGCATGAAAAACCTCCACTACAAAAACTTTCACCACAGAGACACAGAGACACAGAGAAAAGCGGAGTCATAACATCATCCTTTTCAGGCCATCCTTGAGGACAGGGACATTGAAGTTCATCAGCAGGCCGGTTGTTAAACCGCTCAACCTGAGATAGGTCAGCAATTGAGCATCGTGGATAGGTAATAGTTTATCCACGGCTTTTAGCTCAAGGATAAGTAGATTTTCTACAACGACGTCCATGCGATAGGCGCAATCGAGCGTAATGGCTTTGTAATGGATGGGCAGTGCAAGCTGTCGCGCGAATTTCAGATTGCGGCATTCCAATTCGTAGCACAGGCATTCCTCGTAAGCCGATTCCAGCAAGCCCGGTCCTAGCGTTCGGTGAACCTCAATTGCAGCACCAATCACAGTTTCAGTCAGTGAATCTCTAGATGTTTCTCTCTGTGTCTCTGTGTCTCTGTGGTGAATGGTTTGGACGTTCATCGATGCACCTTCGCATCCAGGCCGTCCAGCACCATCTCTGCCGCGCGCAGCACGGCGCGCGCTTTGTTTTGCGTTTCCATCCATTCGCTGTCCGGCACCGAGTCGGCCACGATGCCTGCGCCAGCCTGCACGTACAGCGTTTCGTTTTTCACCACGGCGGTGCGCAGCGCGATGGCTACATCCATATCGCCGTTGAAGGCGAGGTAGCCCACCGCCCCCGCGTAGATGCCGCGCTTGCTGGGTTCGAGTTCGTCGATGATTTCCATGGCGCGCACTTTCGCCGCGCCGCTCACCGTGCCCGCCGGGAAGGTGGCTTTGAGCACATCCATGGCGGTGAGCTGAGGTTTGAGTTGTGCTTCAACATTGGAGACGATGTGCATCACATGCGAGTAACGCTCGATCACCATTTTATCAGTGAGTTTCACCGTGCCGTTTTGCGCCACGCGGCCGATGTCGTTGCGCCCGAGGTCGATCAGCATCAGATGTTCGGCCAGCTCTTTCGGGTCGGCCAGCAGCTCCTCGGCAAGTGCGGCATCCTGTTGCGGCGTTTTTCCGCGCGGACGCGTTCCGGCGATGGGGCGCACGGTGACGGTGTCGCCTTCCAGTCGCGCCAATATTTCCGGCGAGGAACCGACCACATGGTGGTCGCCCATGTCGTAATAAAACATATAGGGCGAGGGATTGATGCTGCGCAGCGCGCGATACAGTGACAGCGGCGAGGCAGCGAAAGGTTGCACCATGCGCTGCGCCAATACTACCTGCATGATGTCGCCGTCGAAGATGTACTGCTTGGCAGTTTCTACCGCGTGTTTAAACGCATCTTCACCGAATTCCGATTTCGCCTCGAAGCCGCGTAACTGCGGCGCCTCGGGGATCTTCACCGGTTGGCGCAGCGCGCGCAGCAGCGCGTCGAGGCGTTGCTTGGCCCGCGCGTAGGCCTCGGGCTGTGCGGGGTCGGCATACACGATGAAAGTGAGTTTGCCGGAAAGATTGTCGATCACTGCGAGCTGCTCGGTGAGCATCAGCAAAATATCCGGCGTGCCGATCACATCTTTTTTCACCGTCTTGGCGAGGCGCGGCTCGATGTAGCGCACGGTGTCGTAGCCGAAATAGCCCGCGAGTCCGCCGGTGAAGCGCGGCAAGCCCGACAGCGGTGCGACTTTGAACTGCGCCTGATAGTTCTCGATGTAATCCAGCGGATTGGCAGCTTCCTCGGTGGTCTCGCCTGCGGGTGTGGTCAGCGTGACCTGCGTGCCGCGCACTGTGATGCGCGTGTCAGCGGGCAGGCCGATGAAGGAGTAGCGGCCGAAACGCTCGCCGCCCTGCACTGATTCCAGCAGATAGGAAAAAGGTTTGTTGGCGAGTTTGAGATACAGCGACAGCGGCGTGTCGAGATCGGCAAAAGTCTCAGTGACCAGCGGGATGCGGTTGTAGCCTTGCGCTGCGAGCGCGTGAAATTCTTGTTCGGTGATGGGAGACAGCATTTAAAACCTCCGGTGTTTGTAGGGCGGGCAGTGCCCGCGCAGACGTTTTACAAAACGGCGGGCACACGCCCGCCCTGCAAAAACATCAGCACCATCGCCAACTGAGGAGGTTTATAAATTTCATAATTAAGCGTGTTTGATTAACTTCAATGCGGCGGGCAGGTCGGGGATCACTGCATCCAAATCAAGCCCGTCTACCGGTTCGCCGTGATTATAACCATAAGGCACGCAGAACACAGGACAACCCGCGGCACGGGCGGCCACAGCATCGTTGAGCGAGTCGCCGATCAGCAGCAGTCTTTCCACGGGGATGCCGAAGAATTTCGCGGCATGCAGCAGTGGCATGGGGTGCGGTTTCTTCTCCGGCAGCGAGTCGCCAGACAGCACGATGTCGAAATACTGCGCGAGTCCGATGCCCTTGAGCAGCGGCGAGGTATAACGCTCCACCTTGTTGGTGATGCAGCCCAGACGGAAGCCCGCGGCCTTCATCGCATCCAATCCGGCGATCACGCCGTCAAACACTTTGCTGTTTAGCAGCAGCGCGGTGTAATGCTTCTCGAAAACAGGCAGCGCTTTGTCGTACAGGGCGGTATCCGGTTCGGCGTGCATGTCGCGCGTCAACGCGCGTTTCACCAGCCACGAGACACCGTTGCCGATATAACTCATCAGCAGCTCCTGCGACACGGCAGGCCGCTCCATGTCGCGCAGCATAAGGTTCGCCGCCTCGGCCAATTCAGGTGCGGTGTGCAGCAGCGTACCGTCGAGGTCGATGACAATGGCTGAAACAGGAATAGGGAAGTTCATAACGGCCTAAAAATCCCACCACAGAGATACCGAGACACAGAGTAAATCAAAAGCAAACCACAATCGTTATCGGATTGGTTTTTTGTTTTGCTTCGTTTTTCTCCGTGTCTCGGTGTCTCTGTGGTGAATGGTTTTGACTTACTTACTTCTTCACTTTGGCCAATTCGGCACGCAGTTCGCCGATGACGGTGTCGTAGTGGTTTTTGTCGGCAGCATTGTATTTGCTGAACACAGCGGAACCGGCAACGAAGGTGTCCACACCCGCTTCAGCCACTTCCTTGATGTTGGCTGGGCCCACGCCGCCGTCGATCTCCAGACGGCAGTTGTATTTGCCTGCGTCTATCATCTTGCGCACGGCGCGTGCCTTGTCCAGCACATGGGGAATGAATTTCTGGCCGCCGAAACCGGGGTTAACCGACATCAGCAACACCATGTCCAGCTTGGGCAGCGTGTATTCCAGAATATCCAAAGGAGTGGCCGGGTTGAACACCAGACCGGCTTTGCAGCCCAATTCCTTGATCAGACCGATGGTGCGGTCAACGTGCTCGGAAGCTTCCGGGTGGAAAGTGATGTAAGTCGCGCCCGCCTTGGCGAAGTCGGGAATGATACGGTCAACAGGCTTCACCATCAGATGCACGTCAATCGCCGCAGTCACGCCATGCTTGCGCAAGGCTTCGCACACCAGAGGCCCGATGGTCAGGTTGGGCACGTAATGGTTGTCCATCACGTCAAAGTGCACGATGTCCGCGCCGGAAGCCAGCACGTTGTCCACTTCCTCGCCCAGCTTGGCAAAGTTGGCGGAGAGAATCGAGGGAGCGATCTGGTAAGTCATGGTTGGATCCTTAAAGGGTTTAAATTTTGGACGAGCATTCTAACTGAAACACCGGAAAACCTAAAAACCATAATTGGGAACGGGGAATGCCGGGGGTGCCGGACAAACAGGGCCGGGCGGGAAGTGCTGCGAACAAAGCCGGCCTGTTGTTTGAATTGCGATTGGAAAAACTTAAAATTGGTCGGAGTGAGAGGATTCGAACCTCCGACCCCTGCGTCCCGAACGCAGTGCTCTACCAGGCTGAGCCACACTCCGAAATCATAAAAACTAAGCTTGTCGCGTCGCGGCAAGCTTGGCCAATTCTAACAAAGATTTTTTGTATTGAGTATCCGGGAAGGCGGCGAGTTGCGCGCAGGCCAACTCCGCCTCGCGCTGCGCCTGTTGCCGCGTGTAGTCCAGCGCGCCGGTCTGCTGCACGATGGCCAGCACTTCGGCGAAGCGTTTGATGTCGCCCTGCTCGATGGCCTCGCGTATCACCTGCGCCTGTTCCGGCGTGCCGTGCTGCATGGCGTAGATCAGCGGCAGTGTCGGCTTGCCTTCGGCCAGATCGTCGCCCAGGTTTTTGCCGATCTCTTCCGCGTTGCCGGAATAATCCAGCACATCGTCCACTAGTTGAAAGGCCGTACCCAGGTGCATGCCGTAGCTTGCCGCGGCGGCTTCCAAAGCCTCGTCCTGTTTGGCGAGGATGGCACCCAAACGCATGGCCGCCTCGAACAGCTTGGCCGTTTTGCGATGGATCACACGCAGATAATTTTCCGCGTCCACATCCGCGTCGTTGCAATTGAGCAACTGCAACACCTCGCCCTCGGCGATGAGATTGGTCGCGTCCGCCAGCGTCTGCATCACGCGCATGTCGTTCGCTTCCACCATCATCTGGAAGGCGCGCGAATAAAGAAAGTCGCCGACCAGCACGCTGGCGGCATTGCCGAACATCGCATTCGCCGTCTCGCGACCGCGTCGCAATTCAGACTCGTCCACCACATCGTCGTGCAACAGCGTGGCGGTATGGATGAACTCGACCACGGCGGCCAGTTCGTGGTGCAGTGCGCCGCGATAGCCGAAAGCCTGCGCCGACAAAATGACCAGCGCCGGACGCATGCGCTTGCCGCCGCTGGCGATGATGTATTCGCCGACCTGGCTGACCAGCGCCACATCGGAATGCAAACGGGAACGGATGACCTGATCCACAGCGGCCATATCTGGCGCAAGCAACTGATTAAGATTTTCTAGCGACACGGAATATCCTGAAAATACGTAGTGAAAAAATAAAGTCGCGCATTGTCGCACAAACCCGGCGGCAGGTTTACCCCCCGGATTTGCTCCGGCGGATAAGCCCGTACCGCCGCCGCCCTAAGGCATAGCCTTGCGCCAGACATACAGGCCAATCGCCACACCCAGCACACTCAGCGCTTCTACATAATGCGCCGGGGCCAGTTTGTCCAAGGGCAACAAAAGACTCACGAGCACCGGAGTCAAACCGCCAAAAATCGCATACGCCACGTTATAAGAGAACGATAACCCGGAGAAGCGCACCTCGGCGGGAAAGGCTTTGACCGCGACGCTGGGAACCACACCGATTACCCCCACGCAAAATCCGCACAGCGCATACAGCGCGTTGATGTGCTCAGGAGCGATGGCGACCTGCTGGTAAAACAGCGCCGAGCTGATGCCCAACATCGCGCAGCCTAGCATCAGCACCCGCCCCGCGCCGAAACGATCTGCCGCCGCGCCGAAGGTGATGCAGCCGATACTCAAAAATACCGTCGCGATACTGCTGGCCTGCAAAGCGATTGCGGCGGGGATGGCGTAGAGCTTTTGTATCAGCGTCGGTGTCATCAAAATCATCACTACAATCGCCGCTGACAGCAGCCATGTCATCAGCATGGTGAGCGCCACCGCCGGACGATGCTCGCGTACCACCCGGCGCAAGGGCAACTCGTTCGCCAGTGCCTGCTTGGCCTGCAGCTCTTTGAACACCGGCGTCTCGTGCAGCCACTGGCGCAACCACACCGCGAACAGGCCGAACACGCCGCCCAGAATGAACGGCACGCGCCAGCCTTCGGCCAGCACTTCCGCATCGGTGTAGTGCGTGTGTATCGCCATCGCCACCAGCGAACCCAGCAGGATGCCGCCGGTCAGCCCCGCTGTGAGCGTGCCGCAGGCAAAGCCCACATGGCGCGGCGGCACATGCTCCGACACAAACACCCACGCGCCCGGCACCTCGCCGCCAATCGCCGCGCCCTGCAACACACGCAAGGCCAGCAGCAACAGCGGTGCCCAGATGCCGATGCTCGCGTAAGTCGGCAACAAGCCAATCGCCAAAGTCGGCAAGGCCATCAGCAGGATGCTCAGCATGAACATGCGCTTGCGCCCCAGTAGGTCGCCGAAGTGCGCCATCACGATGCCACCCAGCGGACGTGCCAGATAACCCGCCGCAAAGATGCCGAAGGTCTGCACTTGGCGAAGCCAGTCCGGCATGTCGGGCGGAAAGAACAGCTGTCCGATCACCACTGCGAAGAACACAAAAATGATGAAATCGTAAAACTCCAGCGCCCCGCCTAGGGCGGCCAGCAGCAGAGTTTTATAGTCTTGGCGGGTCAAAGCGCGCATGAATAGTCTTTCAAGGTTCGACAAAGGTGCGGATTGTAACGCGAACTTTTTTGCGGATGCAGATTGGGCTGCATCGTCTGCCGCCTTATGGCACCATCCGCCCCTGATAAAAATGCCGCGCCGTTTTGTGCTGCGGCACAAATGACAGCGGCACTTCCCGCACTGAGTGAATCAATAAATGTTCGAACAAACCTTCAGAAACATCGACGACGTGCTGCGCAAAGAAGCGGGCTGCGCCAGCGAACTCGACTACACCGAACAAAGCTCCTGGCTGCTGTTCCTCAAATACCTTGATGCACTAGAACGCACAAAAGAAACCGAAGCCCAACTAGAAGGCAAAAAATACACGTACCTGATCGACCCGCCTTACCGCTGGGAAACTTGGGCTGCGCCCAAGGGCAAGGATGGCAAGATCGACCACAACGCAGCCATGACCGGCGACGACCTGCGCGACTTCGTCAACCAAACGCTGTTTCCCTACCTGCACCGCTTCAAGGAAAAAGCCGACAACTCCAAAACACTGGAATACAAAATAGGCGAAATCTTCGGCGAGATTAAAAACAAAATACAAGGCGGCTACAACCTGCGCGACATCATTGAGCACATCGACGAATTGCGTTTCGGCTCGCAAGCCGAGAAGCACGAACTCTCTCATCTGTACGAAGCCAAGATCAAAAACATGGGCAACGCAGGGCGCAACGGCGGCGAGTACTACACCCCGCGCCCGCTCATTCGCGCCATGGTGCAAGTGGTCAACCCCAAGATCGGCGAAACCATTTATGACGGTGCTTGCGGCAGTGCAGGCTTTTTGTGCGAAGCGTTCGATTATTTGAGAACGAAACCGCAGCTCACCACGCGCGACCTCAAAACCCTGCAAGAAAGCACCTTCTACGGCATCGAAAAGAAAAGCCTCGCCTACGTCATCGCGATCATGAACATGATCCTGCACGGCATCGAAGCGCCCAACATCGCTCACGCCAACACCCTTGCGTGGAAACTCGCCGACATGCAGGACAAGGATCGCTTCGACATCGTCCTCGCCAACCCGCCCTTTGGAGGCAAGGAACGCAAGGAAGTGCAGCAAAACTTCACTATCAAAACCGGCGAAACCGCCTTCCTGTTCTTGCAGCATTTCATCAAACGATTGAAAGCGGGCGGACGCGGCGCGGTGGTCATCAAAAACACCTTCCTTAGCAACACCGACAACGCCTCGGTGAGCCTGCGCAAACACCTGCTCGAAAGCTGCAACCTGCACACCGTGCTCGATTGCCCCAGCGGAACGTTTCAAGGTGCGGGCGTGAAAACCGTGGTGCTGTTTTTCGAGAAAGGCGCACCGACAAGAAAGGTTTGGTACTACCAGCTCTCCCCTTCGACAAGCTCAGGGCAGGCCCGGAATTTGGGCAAGACCAACCCGCTCAACGACGCCGACCTCGCCGAATTCATCGCGCTGCAAAAGACCAGCGCCGATTCGTCCAAGAGCTGGAGCGTGGATGCGGCAAGCATCGACTCCGCGACCTTCGACCTGTCGGTGAAGAATCCGAATGGCGGCGAAGCCGTGGTGCATCGCAGCCCGCAGCACATCATGGATGAGATCGCCGCGCTGGATGCAGAGAGTGCGGAAGTGTTGGGGAATATCAGGGCGTTGCTGTGATGGCAGGTTGGCAGACGAAAAATCTCGGCGATGTTTGCGATGTTGTCGGCGGCGGTACGCCATCAAAGGACAAGCCAGCGTTTTATTCCGGTGATATTCCTTGGGCAACTGTTCGTGACCTCAAGCAAGAAGTCATTACCTCAACCGAATTCAAGATCACCAAGGAAGCGGTAAAGAGCAGTGCCACCAATATTATTCCAAGCGGCAATGTAGTAATTGCCACTCGCGTTGGCCTTGGGAAGATTTGCTTGCTCGGGCAAGACACCGCCATCAATCAAGACTTGCGCGGCATTGTTCCGCACGACACCACGAAGCTTGATGTTCGGTTTTTGTTTTGGTGGTTGAAGAGTATTGCTGATGTGATCGTGGCTGAAGGTACGGGAGCAACGGTTCAGGGCGTAAAGCTTCCCTTTGTGAAAGCTCTCCAAGTTCCGCTACCACCGCTCCCCGAACAGCAGCGCATCGTCGGCATTCTCGACGATGCATTTGACGGCATCGCTACCGCCAAAGCCAACGCCGAACAGAATTTGCAAAACGCCCGCGCCCTGTTCGAAAGCCATCTGCAATCCATTTTCTCTCAGCGCGGTGAGGGGTGGGTGGAGAAGAAGTTGGGCGACACTTCCATATTGAAAATAATCGACGGTGATAGAGGCAGTAATTACCCCAGCAAGGAAGATTTCTCGGATGAGGGATTTTGTCTTTTTCTCAACACAAAAAATGTACGGCCTGACGGGTTTAACTTTGACACCACGATGTTCGTTACAGAGGAAAAAGATAAAGCCTTGCGCAAGGGAAAACTACAGCGCCAAGACGTAATTCTTACAACTCGCGGTACGATTGGAAATGTTGCAATTTACGACGAGAATGTTGAATTTGAGAACATCCGAATCAATTCAGGAATGCTTATTTTTAGGTCAAATACAGAGAAGATTTTGCCTTCATTTCTTTTTGAGGTATTTCGATCTGGGATTATGAAGAGTCAAATGACTCGTCATGTATCTGGTGCCGCACAACCTCAGTTGCCAATAAAAACGCTCATTGATTTTGAAATCCCGGTGCCCAATATATTGGAGTCGCAACGCAAAATCGTAGCCAGCGTTAGAGAGATTGATGCAGAAACCCAACGCCTCGAATCCCTCTACCAGCGCAAGCTCGCCGCCCTAGCCGAGCTGAAGAAGTCGCTGCTGCATCAGGCGTTCAGCGGGGTGTTGTAGAATATCGGCCATGATTACTCTCGACACCCTTAATCGCTGGCTCTCTACCCCTGCCGAATCCGAGCGTCTGGAATTCAAGGAGGCGAAACAGCAATACGATACGACGAAGCTGCTGCGCTATTGCGTGGCCTTGTCCAACGAGGGCGGCGGGTATCTGGTGTTGGGCGTGACGGATAAGTTGCCGCGCAGAGTGGTCGGTTCGCAGGCGTTTGCATCCCAATCGCATCTAAACGACATCAAGGCGCGTATTGTCGATAAGCTGCACATTCGGGTGGATGCGGTGGAGTTGGCGCATCCCGATGGTCGGGTGCTGGTGTTTGAGATTCCTCCACGACCAACGGGCCATCCTTTGGATTACGACGGCGCTTACCTGATGCGCGCCGGAGAAGATTTGGTGCCGATGACGCCAGATCAGTTGCGGCGCATTTTCGCTGAAGGTCAACCGGATTGGTTTGCACAAGCTGCAAAACAAAATGCCAGCGCCGACGAAGTGATTGCGCTGCTTGATACTCAGACTTATTTCGATTTGTCACGGTTGCCGTATCCGACGACCCGCGAGAGTGTGCTGGAGCGGTTGAGTGGAGAGGGTTTGATTGAGCGTGTAGAGGGCGGTTGGACGATTTCAAATTTGGCAGCGATTCTGCTAGCCAAAAAACTTGATGAGTTTTCACTTGCGCTGGCACGCAAGGCTGCGCGCGTGGTGATTTACGAAGGCATCGACAAGACCCAAACGCGCGAAGATAAAACAGGCTTGCGTGGTTATGCAGTCGGTTTCGGAGATCGGAAGAG
>JAGVIV010000063.1 GCA_020055845.1 Betaproteobacteria bacterium | reverse complement strand
TCCGCCGCCGCGAGTACACTTTCCAAACGATTAAGATGCTTTGCGCCAGCCAGTCTGGGCTGGTGAGCCAAACGTAGATGGCACAAATGTAAACACACGCCGGACTTTAAATATGCCACGGGATAAGCAGGAAGAGGATTTAAACTGAGAATACGCGTCACAGCCGGATGGGTGGTGGGAGCATATCCCCGTTGCGAGCGCCCCCGGGTGACGATGAGCTTAACCACGCCATCATGGACATCCCGAATCAGCAGCTCAAGCTCTTGCTGCAATAGGGCCTCGGCAGGACAAGGCAGGTTGAGCGTAAGGCAATCTTTAAGCAGCTTGGCGTAGTGTCGCGGCCATTGCAACAGCTTCCCGTTGCGCAACAACAGGGTGCGAAACACACCGTCCCCATAGAGCAGACCGCGGTCATCTACGCTAATCGTATCGCACGGTATGCCGTTGATTAGCGTAGTCACAGCCGGGAGTTTTGATTAGAACTTACGAAATACCAGCGAACCGTTGGTTCCGCCAAAGCCGAAATTGTTGTTCACAGCCAAGTCGATTTTCATGTCGCGTGCAGCATTCGCGCAGTAATCCAAATCGCACTCTGGATCTTGCTCGAAAATATTGATCGTGGGCGGCGAAATTTGATGATGCAATGCCAGAACGCAGAACAAAGACTCGATACCACCGGCACCACCCAACAAATGGCCAGTCATAGACTTGGTTTAGTTAACCACGAGCTTCTTGGCATGGTCACCGAATGCCAGCTTAATCGCATCGGTTTCGTTCTTGTCGCCTAACGGAGTAGATGTACCGTGCGCATTGATGTACTGAACCTGCGTTGGATTTAGCCCTGCATTACGCAGCGCATTCTCCATACTGCGTTTCGGGCCATCCGCACTTGGGGTGGTCATGTGATACGCGTCAGCACTCATACCGTAACCAGACAACTCGGCGTAAATCTTGGCACCGCGCGCTTTAGCATGTTCGTACTCTTCCAACACCAGCACACCTGCACCCTCGCCCATCACAAAGCCATCTCTGTCTTTGTCCCATGGGCGGCTGGAAGTCGCCGGATCGTCGTTACGGGTAGACAATGCCTTCGCAGATGAGAAACCACCAATAGCCAGTGGCGATATGGTTGCTTCAGCCCCGCCTGCGATCATCACATCGGCATCGCCGTATTCAATAATGCGCGCGGCTTCGCCGATACTATGCGTACCTGTGGTACAGGCCGAAACAACGGCAAAATTTGGCCCCTTCAATCCATACATAATGGAAAGGTTGCCGGAGATCATATTGATAATGGTGCCGGGAATGAAGAACGGCGAAATCTTGCGAGGACCACCCGCAAGATAGTCGCTATGCGTTTCTTCAATCATGGGTAAGCCGCCGATACCGGAACTGATACAAACACCGATACGCTCGGCATTTTGCTCCGTAACTGTCAGACCAGAATCCTTAAAGGCTTCCATTCCGGCAACGAGGCCGAAATGAACAAACCTATCCATGCGCCGCGCATCTTTTGCGGGCAGATACTGCGTCACTTCAAATCCGTTAACTTCACCTGCGACCTGACAGGCAAAGGGGGTCGGATCAAAATGTGTGATGCGCGTAATGCCAGATTGACCGGATATGATGTTTTGCCAAGCTTGGGCAACACCGATACCTACCGGCGATACAATACCCAAGCCCGTAACCACAACTCTGCGTTTAGACAAACTGAACTCCGCTAACGAGATAAAGAAGCGACCAAATCCAAATAGAGTGAATTACTTGGGATGAGCGTTGACGTAGTCGATTGCTTGCTGAACTGTTGTAATCTTTTCCGCGTCTTCGTCGGGGATCTCAACGCCGAACTCTTCTTCCAGCGCCATCACCAGCTCAACGGTATCCAAAGAATCAGCACCCAAATCGTTCACGAAAGAAGACTCGTTCTTGACTTCAGTTTCATTTACGCCGAGTTGCTCTGCTACGATTTTCTTGACACGTTGTTCGATGTTAGACATTCCATTACTCCCGATTTAATTTAAAGTTCAAAAAGCGCGTGCATTCTACCAAACTTGCGCCAAATTCCAAAACGCCACGTCACGCCATATACATTCCGCCGTTCACATGTAAAGTCACCCCTGTGATATAGGCTGCGCCAGGGCTTGCCAAAAACGCAACCGCCGCCGCTATATCGGAAGGCTGCCCAAGACGTTTCAAGGGCACATGTTCAACCAATTTGGCCCGTTGCTCCTCCCCTAATACATGGGTCATATCAGTGTCGATGAAACCGGGAGCCACGCAATTCACAGTAATGTTGCGACTACCGATCTCTTGCGCCAGTGACTTGGTAAATCCGATCATCCCTGCTTTCGAAGCCGCATAATTGGCCTGCCCGGGATTCCCAGAGCTACCGACCACCGATGAAATACTGATGATGCGACCACCGCGCGCCTTCATCATGGCGCGCAATACTGCGCGACTCAGACGGAACACCGACTTCAGATTAGTGGTCAACACATCATCCCATTCTTCGTCGGACATGCGTGCCAGCAGATTGTCTTTAGTGATTCCGGCGTTATTCACCAGAATCGAAATCTCACCGAATTGTGAGCGAATTTCGGTCAGCACCTGCTCTGTCTGCGCCACATCGTTGACGTTTAAGGCAAAGCCCTTGCCTTTGATGCCCGCCGCTTCCAGATAAGTACTAATAGCTTGAGCGCCATTGTCGCTGGTGGCGGTTCCAATTACCGTCGCCCCCTGCTTGCCTAATTCCAGCGCGATTGCTTGACCGATACCGCGCGAAGCACCCGTAACCAGTGCGATTTGTCCTTGCAGCGTCATATCCTCTCCCTTTATACGAGAGCCGCCAATGCGGCTTTTAGTGCTTCGCCGTCATTGATAGCCATTGCTTGTTGGTTGGTGTCTATACGTTTATTCAGACCGGCCAGCACTTTCCCCGGCGCGCATTCCACGTTATGCGTGATGCCCTGCTTACCGAAGGCTTGCACCGTCTCAACCCAGCGAACCGGCGAAAATAGCTGGCGTACCAGCGCATCTTTGATTTTGTCAGCCTCGCTATAAGCCGCGACATCCGCATTGTGCAACACCGAAATCGCAGGAACTTGCACGGCAACATTATTCAGATATGCGCGTAATTGTTCTGCGGCACCTTTCAACAGGCTGCAATGCGATGGAACACTCATCGGTAACATGATGGCACGCTTCGCGCCCTTGGCCTTGGCCAGCTCCATGCCGCGTTCTACAGCGGCGCGATTACCCGCAATCACAATTTGTCCTGGAGAATTAAAGTTTACCGCTTCCAGAACTTCGCCTTGCGCACCTTCGGCACATACGGCGCGCACCACTTCATCATCCAGCCCGAGAATCGCAGCAATGCCGCCCACACCTTCCGGCACGGCTTGCTGCATACATTGCGCACGGTATCTCACCAGCGGCAGCGCATCGGCAAAACTCAAAGCGCCCGCAGCAACCAGCGCAGTGTATTCCCCCAAGCTATGACCTGCCATGATTGCGGGCTTTGCGCCGTTC
>JAGVIV010000272.1 GCA_020055845.1 Betaproteobacteria bacterium | reverse complement strand
GCCTATGGAAATTTCGGCGGAAGAAAAGTCTGGGATCAATGAGTATGTCCAATGCGATTATGAGAAGGATTTTGCGACCGGCAGGCTGTTGGCGGCGGAAAAGCAGGCTTTGGCTGACGGAAAAATCATCATTGACGAGCGGGCGCAAAGCTATGGGTGGATGAAAAAAACTAATATTAATAAACCTAACATAGGGAAAGTTGAACCAGTACAACCCATCTTCACCGGTTATGCGCCTTACCAGACGGCCTCTATCTGCATCATGGACGGCGGATTTATGGGCGATCAATACAAAGGACAAAAATTTGCGCTTTTGGGATTTGCCGTCGAAAACCCCGATGGGTCAATTGGGTTTCTCCATGGAACTACGAATATAGATAATGTTGATGACTTTTTTATTAGATTGTCCAAACTAACCATAAATAAACTTACAATAAATGGTTTTGTAGCAGATGATCTTTTAAGTACCAGTGCTTCTTGGTATGCTGATCCGCTTTATAACTTACAAGGAGGTAGAGAAGGAAAATTGCACGCTCTGACAAACGAGTTGGTAGAAACGGGCGTAGTCACTCCGGAAATGGAGAAAGTGATTTTTTTCCTTAGCCTTACGCGTTGATAATAAATCCAAATCTGCTACTATTTAATTAATGGCAAAGCGTTTTGCAAAATTAGGTAAAGTACTGTTTTTTTTAGGAATATTATTTTTGTTTTTATGGTTTGTTCTACCTAATAATGTCAGCGCTAATGCTGGTGATACATGCTGCGACGACCCAACCTGCGGTTTTGGATATATCTGTGTTAATAACTCGACTTTTGCAGTACATTAACAACTGAAAAACCAAGCAGGCGGCCGATTTCAAGAAAAATCGGTACAATAGGTAACACAGGCCATGCGATTGGAGGTGCGCCATGTTTCCATTGGTCGAGTTTCCAGAATTGGTGGAGCATTATGCGCCATTCTTCCGAGGCGTTTTTTCAGCCGAAGCCTTCATCGAGTTTGAACGATACATCAGCGGGTTGATCGTATCGGAGAACAAAACGGTGGAGGGGATCAATCGGCTGTTTGTCGTGGAAAGCCGCAATCAGAGTTCGTTGAACCGCTGGTTGACCCAAAGCCCGTTCCGCCTGGAAGAATTGAATCGGGCTCGTCTGGAGGTGTTGGAGAGCCTATCGGGTACACGGATGAAACCGAAAGGGGTGTTGAGCGCCGATGACACCCTGCTGATCCATTATGGACAGGAGTTCGAGCAAATCGCCAAGTTGTACGACCACGTGACGGACACCTACGTCTGGGCGCATGATTTGGTCACGTTGCACTACAGCGACGATGATACCGATTACCCCGTGCTGTTCCAACTCTGGAAGCCGGTGGAGTTGGAGAAACTCGAAGCGGGTCTGCGTGCGGCCCAGGTACCGTTGCGGGCTAACAAAGAGGCGCTGAAGGAGAGCGATCCCCGAAAATGGCGCGGCTATTTGATGGGGGTCTGGCAACGACAACAAAAGAAGCACCCGGATCTGCGGGAACTGTATGACAGCAAGTTGATCATTCTCCAGAACCTGCTACAACAATGGGTCACGATTCACCCCAAGGCGAACCTGCCCGTGACCTTCGACAATTGGTTTACCCAACCGGCCTTCTGTCGCTTTGTGGATCAAACCCTGCACCTGGCCTACGTTGGTACGTTGGCGGAGACCGACAAGATCAATCTGAAAAGCGGCCAGGAAACCCTGGGAAACTTTGCGGAACGACTCAAGCAAGAACACCTGAATGCCCTGCAACACGGCGGCAAAGCCGTTTTTCAGAAAATCACGATCCCCTTCAAAGGTGGCCGTGAGACCTACTACAGTTACTGCAACACGCATCACCTTCACAACTTTGGCAAACAACGTCTGGTCATCAACTATCGCCAGGCGGACCTATCCGACAACCCAACCTTTTTCAACAGCAACCGCTTGACCTGGCAAGCCGCGGGCATCACTCGCATCCGACGCCACCGCTGGCCCGTTGAAGTCTATCACGAGGAAGGCAAGGCCGAAGGACTGGATCAGTATCAACTGCGGGACTTCGACGCCATCCAACGCCATGTCGCCATGGTCGCCGTAGTGTACAGCTTACTGCGCGCCGCCCAACATGACCCTGACCTCCGCAACCGGCTTCAACGTCAACTCAAGGTACAGCTTGAAGGAACTCCATCTTTCTGGCGTCGAGCTACGCAAGCACAAAGCTTGTGGAGACTGGGTTTGTTTCTCAGTTCGGGCTTGGCTCAAGGACAAACTCTGCGCGAACTGATGACGCCGCTCATTCACGCCATGTGCAGAGCTTGACTCAACCGGTTATCAAGCGAGGCTGGTCTCACCTCACCTTTTCTGGTGAGGTAGGTTGAGTGTTGCCTCAGGTCGGCCATTCGGCGCTCAAAACGACGAGTCAAAGTTGCTTGGTGGTTCAGTTTTTAAGGTGCAAAAGTCGAGATATTACTTGCCTCCGCTAAATGGAGTTCGCATTTGTAGACTGTTATCCTGCACAGGGTTAGCATATACCGCCACCACGTCACCCTCGGAAACGCCGTTCAGGATTTCAATCTGCATGTCCGTAATT
>JAGVIV010000107.1 GCA_020055845.1 Betaproteobacteria bacterium | reverse complement strand
TTGTCAGTCCACACATTGCCACGATCAGTCATCAACTCGACCTGCTTGCTGTTTGCCTCGGCTATCGTATCCAGCCGCCAGTCCTTCACCTCCAGCACCACAATTCCCTGTTGCGGATGCAAGGCCACAAAATCCGGATGCCTGCCGAAAGGCCCGACCGGGATGTTGTGCCACACCCAAGCGTTGTCTTCGAGGCAATTTTTCAGCCGCTCGGCTAGGCTCAGTTCGCCGCGTGCATCGAATTTTGCAGAGCCGAGGGTGGGGATTAGGGTGGCCATGGGGATATACAGAGATGATGTTGGTTTTTATCGAATGGACGTGTAGCCCTCTCGACAAAACCAATCAGAAGCGGCTAAAGCGTCATACATCGCGCATTGCCAAGAATTGGGGTCAATAGCTCGTCGACTATTTGCTTGCTCCAAGAAGTGGCTGCGAAACCCTTCCACGCCCACTTGTCCAGCCATCTGCATCAAAATCAAACGATTGTTTATTAGCTCTACGCCAGCATGTGTGGAATAAAGTGTACCTAAACCAAAAATCGCAAAATGCGAATGCAACCTTTCTCGCATGACCTCGGAGCATTCTTCCGGTGGCTCCACTGAGAAAACAAGAGCAGGCTTCTCCTGTTCAACTACAACTACCTGCGCCTTTAACCAAACCATATCGCCTATCTCATCAAAATATGGATGAAGTGTCTGCTCTCCCACGGTTGCTGGTTGTCTATCAAGTTTTGCTTTGTTGCAAGGTGCGCATGCAGGAACAAGGTTTATCGGTGTAACTGTGAGTGACGGATGTAATGATTGAGCAAGATAATGATCGAGTGTCGATACATCTCTTTGTCCACATAACGGGCAAATTCCATGTGTCTCACGTGCAGCTTTTAATTCATCGTAAATTGGCCGCACTCGCGATCCCTTGCGGCTAAATGTGCCTTTGTAGAGGGTTTTCATTTCATGGCCTGCGACTATATTTGCCACATCATTTGCTGTCGGTATTGCGCTAAAGGAGGCCGACTCCGCGTGCCCTAGGTAATTGGCTTCTGCTTCATCAATAGCAGCCGAGACTAATTGCAACCTTTGTGCAAGGTCAGCATCTCGAATACTGCTGGAGCAAAGCTCAAGAACAGAACGCGCACTATATGCAGGACGGGGCAGACTTCTCACAATGTCATCGCTCCTGAACTGGCGATCAACCCACGTGCAATAGCTCTTGCTTCAGCGCCTAGCTGTCCATCAAAGCGTTCAAGAAGTTCCTCATAGCTGAGTCCATCTACTTCGATAGCTTGCCGAATCATTTGGTGGAACCCTGAGTTCGTGACCTCAAGTCCGAAAACTTCTCTGGTCAGGACTCCCACATTTTCTCCAAACGTCTCTATCTCTGGTCGCTCAGCAACTGTTGTTGCTCCAGATCGCCTTAGCTTCCAAGCACACGAGCTGGGCACCTCTTGTAGTACGACAGGTGAGTGTGATGCAATAATTGCAACTCCATTTCTTTTACCTAATAAGTCGGAGAGACTTCTAATGAATGCAGATAATAGCGGTGGATGTAAATGGCCTTCAGGCTCATCTAGGAGCACAAGTGTTCGTTCGTCCACTAGCTCAACAAGGCGTGTAATAGTCAACAGCACAATAGCATGACCGGAGCTGAGCTTGGAAAACATGCGCTCTGCGGTGTCCTTCCATTCGTCATCTCCTCTGTCAAGCAGTCTCGTAACATCCAGCTTAGCAAACAATGGATCGTTTTCCAAGGCAACAATTGCTGAACGCCAGCGTACAGCCCTGAGGCCCAATCGACATAAACCAAAGCTCTGGCTGAAATCTCCAGCAAGTTGTTGAGGTGTTTTTATAGTTACTGCCCGATCACTTGAAGCGGTTCCCTTTTGCCTTAGCCCTACCAGAGTTGTTTGGATGGCTGGCTGTTCTATTTCAGGCAAGTCAAAGTCATCAAACGCACTAAAAGATACCGATATTAATCCTGCAAATGACCAATCTTGAGAATTATCCCCCAGAAGCCGAATCTCTCCTGCCGGGTCATTCTCATTATGGTCACCAAGTAATGCCCTTGTGATGTGCCGTATGCGTCGTGTTTTTCCCACGCCATTCCTTCCAATCAAAATATGTACATTTGTTGGCGGAAGAGAATTGGGAATTGTATGAAAGGATAGTGTTGGAGACGGAGTCTCAGTATCACTTGGAAATATATATTCAAATTGGAACTCGGTTAACTCTGCATCACCACGTGCTAAACGATGAAATCGCGTTCGCACATTTGATGAGTGTACAGATCGGAGCAATGATTCCCGCATCACCTCCTCATGTTGGGCTAACTCAAATATCTGTAGGTTGAATGCACAGTCTCTAAGTCCCTCCAAAATGGATGCTCGAAAATTCTCAGGGAGTAAGTTAAGGGTTTCGTAATAATTTTCATCCTGCCCAAGGGAGAAGAATCGGTCATCTAGCAGGTCAAATTGCTGTCCAATTTCTGGCGCACGCATTCCCGGCTCAATGGTGCCACTCGGCAAAAGACCAAATTGGCCTATCTTCACTGAACCGGCATCAAATCGTTGGCCATCTGCCCCAAAGACAATAAGGCTAAATGTAGTGCGAAATTTGAACCAATCGTCCCAACCATCCTTGCATAAAAAGGCCTGATTCGTAACCCCTGAAGGGAGAGTCATATTTCCATCAAGTACAGTAAATAGCATTATTTTGCCTTGTAGTTATTTGCAGTCATCATCTCACCCACACACCCAATCAAGCATCCGAAGTCAGCGGCCTCTTCAGCGCAGGAAAAGACTCATTTAACTCAATCCTGCCTTTTCAAATTTCAAACCGAACAACATAGGAGGCGGGTGTCATATTGCTCAATTTGTATAGTTTGCTTGCCAGAATAGGTTGTAGGGCGGCTGGTTGTTTTTTTCCATCGAAGAAAACTAGATAGAAGAAATATTCATTTTTATGGTCGACTGACATCGAGACTAAATGCTCGTTGTCTGAGAGAAAGAGGCGATATCCCTCACCTTTTGGAAGTTTTCCTACAGACTTAACTTCAATGAATCTCAGCTTTTTTGATGATGTGTGCGAGAGGAAATCGTAGCCGTAACCGGGACGATCCCGTCTATCTTTAATTTTTGGGATCAACGTTTCCAAGTTTTCGCCAGTTAATCTTTGCTTCTCCCATTTCAGTGCAAATTCTTCGGCTGCTTTACCAATTTCATTTCTTTGATTTTGTACCTCCTCAAAATTAACTTTGCGATGTGCTTTTTTTCGAGGTTTTTTAATAGGATTTGTTGGTGTGATGTGGTCGTACACATAGGTTTCGTATAAGAAGGTCATGAATTTAGGATTGCTCCAATTCATTGTGATGGCGCTAGATTGCTTAGCCTTCAGTAATAAGTGCTGATATTGGCTGACAAACAAGTCGTTAGGGCAACCAAGTATGTTCCCGAGCATCTCCAAATGTTCAGAGCTACACACACTTAGGAATCGATCAGGATAATAGAGACTCAGTATCTTTGCCTTAAACATTTGCGAAAGTGGATTGGCATCAATCGCAGAAAAGTCGAGTTGTTTTTCACCTCCTAGATGTACTAATGCAAGAAGGGCCGTTTTAACTGAACGAAACGCTTCTTCTTTTGTTTTTCCATATTTTTGTGTGAAGCGGTAAATTTTCTTGGGGTCAGATTTTGTTTTGCCGAAATAGATTCCAAACTTATCTGCGGTTGAACCTTGAATATTTGCCCACGCACGTGTTTTAGCTTCAACATAGGTACAGAACGTCGGGGTCTGATGACCGATTACATATTCGTCTAACCTAATCTTATTTAACCGTGCCTTGGGAAAAGCATTCAGAAAATCGCCGCGTGTTTGCGATGCAATAGCTGAATGGGATGAGTCGTAGGCTGAATCGAAAGATCGTAGCGCAGCGGTATCTAGTTTGAAGCGAGTTGTCATATCTTTATCCATTTAAAAAATGAATAGGTCAGTTCAGCTTCGAACTTATTCCGAATCAGACCTATCGTCCGAGGCTACTTAACCCCCACCCCCAACCAAGCATCTGAAGTCAGCGGCCCCTTCAGCGTAGGCAGTGTTTCTTCCAGCCAAGCCAGCGCAAGCTTTTCCTTCTCGCGCCACAACGCTTCGCCCAGTCCTTTTTTCATCATCTGTATCGGTGCGCTGCCCCTGACCATGAAGTCCCAGAATTCTGGGATAGAGGGAATGGGGAAGGCCTTGGTGATGTTGCGTATCTCGACGTTGCGGAATCCGGCTTCTTGCATTTCTTGTTTGAAGCGTTCGGGGTTTTCCAGTGTGGCGATGGAGCGTTGTGGTTGCGGCAGGTCGGGCTTGATGGCGCGCAGTGCGCCGAACATCAGCAGCATGGCGGGCGATTGGTCTACGGGTGCCCAACTGGTGAGGGCGATGCTGCCGCCCGGTTTGAGTGTGCGGTGGATTTCGGCGAAGCCGTGTTGCCTGTCGGGGAAGAACATGAGGCCGAACAGCGAGAAGGCGGCATCGAAGGTTGCGTCGGCATAGGGCAGGGTTTGCGCGTCGCCGCAGTGCAGAGCGATGTTGCGGTGTCCGGCTTGTTCGATCTTGTTGCGGAATACGGCGAGCATGGCTTCGGAGAAGTCGATGCCGTGTATTTGCTCGGCATGTTGCGCAAGCCGCAGCGCGAGTGTGCCGGGGCCGCAGGCGACATCGAGCACGGTGGCATTGGGTTTGAGTTTGCTGGCGGCGATGGCTTCGTCGGCGAATTGCTCGAACACAATCATCGTGGTCTCGGCGTAGCCGTCGGCGACGAGGTTCCAGGGTTCGCTGGCGGAAAGCGGGTTGGTGGGCTGGCTCATGTTGAGTTATGCCGCCATCTTCAATTCAACTTTTTTCCCCGCTCTGGTCGCCAGTGTGATCAGCATGTCCAGACTGAACTTCTCGAACTTGCCGCGTATCAGGTCGGAGACGCGCGATTGCGAGATGCTGAGCACTTGCGCGGCTTCTGCCTGCGTCCATTCCATGTCGCGGATTTTGATGCGCAACTCCCCCATGAGTTGAGAGCGCATGGCGAGGATGGTGGCTTCTTCCGGTGAAAAGCCGAGATCAAGAAACACGTTGCCGCAGGATTCGGTTATTTTGAGTTTTTCTTTTTTCATTTTGCACTCTCCTTGAGTTGCTTGTATCGCGCTGCTGCCAGCGCGATGTCTTCCTTGCGCGTTTGCTGGGTCTTCTTTTGGAAGGCGTGCAGTACATAGACTGCATCGGTAAATTTCGCCACGTAGATGACGCGCCATTCGCCCAGCACATGGACGCGAATTTCATAAGCGCCTGCGCCTACATTCAGCATGGGCTTCCAATCCGAAGGCATCAGGCCAAGTTGGACTTGCCACAGCTCGTTCCCTGCCAACCCTTTGGCTTCCTTTGGAAATGCGGCCAGATCGTCTTCGCTGGAGCCGGTGAATTTGAGCGGCTTCATGAGTTCAATATATAAGTAGTTAGATAATGACGCAAGCGGATTTTTTTGGTTGCGTAGGCAACCTCGGCGAATTGCTCGAACACGAGCATGGTGGTTTCGGCGTAGCCGTAGCCGTCGGCGACGAGGTTCCAGGGTTCGCTGGCGGAGAGCGGGTTGGCGCTCATGGAGTCTCCCCTCTCCCTAGCCCTCTCCCTGCAAGGGAGAGGGGATAGAGAGCCATCAAGTCGTGGATGGCTCCAAAGACGGCTTTGAAACGTATGTCGTATTTCTTTTCAAGGGCGGTGAGCTTGCGCGAAAGCTCGGCATTGGTGGCGAGCATCTGCCGCAATCGCACAAAGGCTCGCATGATTTCGATATTGACCTGAATGGCGCGCTCGCTGCGGAGGACGCTGGAGAGCATGGCGACACCTTGTTCGGTGCAGGCATATGGGGCGTAACGGCGACCGCCGCGTCCGGCGGGTTTTTCGTTTGAGGTGACAATTTGTGACCTCAAGTTTGAGGTGCCATATTGGAACCTCAAAGTTGCAAATTCTTCTGCCGAAAGTTGAAACATGAAATCAGCCGGGAATCGTTCCAAATTGCGCTTGACCGCACGGTTCAACGCTTTGGTTTCCACTTCGTAAAGTGCGGCAAGGTCTTCGTCCAGCATGACCTTCTGCCCACGGATGAGATACATCCTCGATTCGATCTGCGTTACTGATGCGATCATTTTCAGTGCTTCCCCTTTTGCGAACAGTTGTGATGCTGGCAATGCGCCGCTATAAATTGCAACTTTCTTTCCCGCGCTGGTCGGCAGTGTAAGAGGAAATTTCTGCGTTCTATGGGTGGGGCATTGCAGTTGTGCATACAGCACGCGGCTTGTTGTTGCATTATGCGGCTGTGGCGGTGGTGAATGTGACAAACTATGTCATCGTGGCACCGACGGAGTGGAATTTTCATCCGTCCGGGGCCTTCGTACAGGAACGACAGGAAATGACTGAAACAAACGAGGCGCATCTGAAGCATAGGGCATACATCGCGGCCTTGTCGCTCGACCCTTGTGTGGCTTATGAGATCGGGGTGAGTCATGCATGAGATGTCTCTGGCCGAGGGGATTGTGCAACTGGTAGAGGACACCGTGCGCGCTGACGGTTGCAGCAAAGTAAAAGCCGTGTGGCTGGAGATCGGCCAACTGGCCGCCGTGGAAAAAGAGGCGCTGCGTTTTTGTTTTGATGTTGTGACGCGCGATACGCTTGCCGAAGGTGCGCGGCTGGAAATTATCGAAACGCCGGGGCAGGGCTGGTGCATGAAATGCGAAGGCAACGTGCCAGTCACCGCGCTGTACGAAGCGTGCCCCGTGTGCGGCAGTTACCAGATACAAGTGACGGGCGGCAGCGAGATGCGCGTTAAAGAACTGGAAGTGGAATAGGGGAAGGTTATGTGTACGACATGCGGATGCGGGGCAGGACAAACACTCATCGGCGGGCATGCGCTCAAGCAGCGCAAGCAGGCCGTAGGGCAAGTGCAATACCGGACGCCGGATAGTTCGGCGCACGAGCACTCGCACGACCACGCTCATGTGCATAGTCACGACTTAATAGATTTTGGCACAGGCCCCGCAGGCGCACACGCACCGGGCATGACGCAAGCGCGCATGGTCAAAATCGAGCGTGACATTCTGTCCAAGAATGACGGCTATGCCAGCGAGAATCGTGGCTACCTCGCCGCGCATGGCATCTTTGCGCTGAACTTGGTGTCCAGCCCAGGCTCCGGCAAAACCACGCTGCTGGTGAAAAGCATCAGTGCCCTGAACGGCAGCGTGCCGCTCGCCGTGATCGAAGGCGACCAGCAGACCGACAACGATGCCGCGCGCATCCGTGCGACAGGCGCTGCTGCCCTGCAAATCAATACCGGCAAGGGGTGCCATCTGGATGCCTACATGGTGGGGCAAGCCATGCAGCAGCTTGGTTTGCAGGACGACAGCCTGTTGCTGATCGAGAACGTCGGCAACCTCGTGTGCCCCGCCAGCTTTGATCTAGGCGAAGCGCACAAAGTCGCCATCCTGTCCGTGACTGAAGGCGAAGACAAACCGCTCAAATATCCCGACATGTTCCGCGCCTCGGATTTGATGCTGTTGAACAAATGCGACCTGCTGCCCTACCTGACTTTTGATGCGAATCTAGCCATCGAAAATGCGCGCCGCGTGAACCCGAACATCAAAGTGATCCGCATCTCGGCGACCAGCGGCGAGGGCATGGAAGAGTGGCTGGCGTGGATTAAGGCGGGGTGCGGGAAAGCTGTCGCTGCAAAGTAGCCACCAATCGTCCCCTCTCCCGCAAGCGGGAGAGGGCTAGGGTGAGGGGCGTTGAGTTGAATCCAAATTGGTTGCAGCGCACAGCCCCTCATCCCCAGCCCTTCTCCCGCTTGCGGGCGAAGGGAGTAACGCAGAGAGACTGAACGAATTTTATAAATGACTTCCATGATCCACGCGCAAATCAAAGTGTCAGGCCAAGTCCAAGGCGTAGGCTTCCGTCCCTTCGTCTTCCGGCTGGCGCACGAACTCGGTCTGGCGGGCTGGGTGCGCAATGATAGCGAGGGTGTTGAGATTGCAGTCGAGGGGGCGCAAGCGCAAGTGATGTCGCTGATCGCCCGCCTGCAAAGCGAGCCGCCCGCGCTGGCGCGCGTGGAAAAAATCACCCACGATCTGGCGCGGGAAATCACCGGCCTGCAAGGCTTCAGCATCACCGCCAGCAAAACAGGAAAAGTGCTCACCGGCATCGCGCCCGACATGGCGATCTGCCCCGACTGTCTGGCCGAATTATTCGACCCCGCCGACCGTCGTTACCGCCATCCCTTCATCAACTGCATCCATTGCGGCCCGCGCTACACGCTGACCGCGCGGCTGCCCTACGACCGCGCCAACACAAGCATGGCGAAGTTCGCGCAATGCCCCGCGTGCCAAAGCGAATACGACGCTCCCGACACGCGCCGCTTCCACGCGCAGCCCAATGCCTGTCCAGAATGCGGGCCGCAGTTGAGCTTGTTCGATGCGGGCTGGCAGCCCGTTGCAAACGATGATCCCATCGCCGCCACCGCCGCGCGCATCCGCGCCGGAGAAGTGGTCGCCGTCAAAGGCTTGGGCGGTTTTCATCTGGTGTGCGATGCGCGCAACGCCGACACCGTGGCGCGCTTGCGCGGCAGCAAACAGCGGCAGGAAAAACCGTTCGCTGTGATGGTGCTGAACCGCGCTTCCGCCGCGCACTATGCCGAGTTTCCCGAGCACGAAGCTTCGCTGCTGGAAGTGAGCGAGTGCCCCATCGTACTCATGCACAAATCCACAAGCTGCGATGCTGAACTGTCCGGCATCGCGCCCGGCCTCTCCAGTATCGGTCTGCTGCTGCCCTATACCCCGCTGCATTATTTGCTGTTCCATGAATTGCTGGGCAAACCGCAAGGCACGGACTGGCTGCAACAGCAGACACCGTTGGCTCTGGTGATGACCAGCGCCAACCCCGGCGGCGAGCCGCTGGTGAAGGACGATGCCGAAGCGCGCGCTTCGCTGTCCGGTCTGGCCGATGCCTTTCTCACCCACGACCGCGACATCTTGCATCGCTGCGACGATAGCGTGCTGAAATGGCAGCGCAGCGCGCCCGCTTTCATCCGCCGCGCGCGCGGCTACACCCCGCGCCGCATCACGTTGCCGTTTGAAGGCCCGTCGATACTGGCCTGCGGCGCGTGGCTGAAAAATACCGTGTGCCTCACGCGTGGCAACGAAGCCTTCGTCTCGCAACACATCGGTGACCTCGACCACGCGGGCGCACGCCAGATGTTGGACGAAACCGTGGCCTACCTGTGCGACATCCTCGACGTGTTACCGCAAGCCGTCGCGCACGACCTGCACCCCGATTTTTACAGCACCCAATTCGCGCAAACTTATGCCGCGCAACACGAGTTGCCGCTAATCGCTGTGCAACACCACCACGCCCACATCGCCGC
>JAGVIV010000067.1 GCA_020055845.1 Betaproteobacteria bacterium | reverse complement strand
GGCAAGAAGAATAGCCTGAATGCCTTGTGCAGCCGCTATGAAATAGACAATGCACACCGTACCCTGCACGGCGCGCTGCTGGATACCGAGCTGCTTGCCGAAGTTTATTTCGCCATGACGCGCGGGCAGAAGAGTCTGCTTGGCGAGGATGACGCGCCCAAGACGCGCCAGCCTGCGGTGTTGAACACTGATGCGTTGCGCCCCAAGCTGCGCGTGTTGCAGCCAAGCGCGGAAGAGTTGGCCGAACACGCATTACAACTTGCCGCTATCGACAAGGCGAGCAAAGGTAATTGCCTGTGGCTGCAACTGGAAGGGGCGTAAGCAGACCGGTAATGCGCCGTATCGACGCATTCGAGTAGCTGTGCCTTGCATCCATCCGCACCCAGACCCAACGCGGAGTCTGAAACCTGCTGAAATAGACTTTAAGCCGTGAAATAAAAAAGCCCGGCACTTGCGCGCCGGGCTTTTTTGCCAATTCAAGAACCGATTAAGGAGCCTGGATGTTGGAGGCTTGCTTGCCTTTAGGACCTTGTACTACTTCAAAGGTGACCTTTTGGCCTTCTTTGAGAGACTTGAAGCCGCTCATGTTGATTGCTGAGAAGTGCGCGAACAGATCTTCGCTACCATCATCAGGAGTAATGAAACCGAAACCCTTTGCATCGTTGAACCACTTAACTGTACCGTTTGCCATGTTAAAACTTCCTTACTAAAAAACCGGGTGGATTCCCGTTAAACTGTTTGAATTCCAAGACCGCACATGGCGAAACCAGTACTGCAGATACTTTGTGATTCAAACACCCACGCGCTTTTTACTTTGTTAGTTTCAAAAGGTCAAGCACTTAATACAAGTTTTTTTAATACGCTTGAAAAACCCACGCTAATCGTCAAATATAGAGCCAGACAAAATGCAACAATGGCTCCAATGGCAACCAAACACGAAAATTCATCTGTACTTGAACTGGAACGCAGCAAAAGTAAGCCACCCGCGCTATACAAGGTGATACTTCTTAACGATGATTTTACGACGATGGAGTTCGTCATCGAGGTGTTGAATACATTTTTTGCAAAGACGCTGGAACAAGCAACACAGATCATGCTCAAAATACACAACGAAGGTTCAGCCGTATGCGGTGTCTATACAAAAGACATCGCCGAAACAAAAGTCGCACAGGTATTGGAATTTTCAACGCAGCACGGGCATCCTTTGAGATGCCACATGGAGGAAAACTAAATGATCGCTCAAGAACTCGAAGTCAGTCTCCATCTCGCCTTTGTCGAAGCTCGCCAGAAGCGCTACGAATTCATCACTGTCGAACACTTGCTTCTCGCCATGCTCGACAACCCCTCCGCCGCGCATGTATTGCGCGCCTGCGGCGCAGACATCGACGAACTGCGCGCGGTACTGACGCAACACATCGAGACCCACACCCCTCACCTGCCAGGTACGACCGAAGTTGATACCCAACCCACCGTCGGCTTTCAGCGCGTAATTCAGCGTGCCATCCTGCATGTGCAATCGACCAATAAAAAAGAAGTCACCGGAGCCAATATTCTGGTTGCCCTGTTCGGCGAGAAAGAGTCGCACGCGGTGTACTTCCTCAACCAGCGCGCCATCACTCGCCTCGACGTGGTGAACTACATCGCGCACGGTATTAATAAACCGATCGAGCAGACTGCCGCGCAAAAAGCGCCCAATGAAGTTGAAGCTGAACAAGAGAACAGCGACAGCGCCCTCAAAAATTACACACTGGATCTGAATGCCCACGCACTCGCCGGCAAGATTGATCCCTTGATCGGTCGTGCCACCGAACTGGAACGTGTCATCCAAACCCTGTGCCGCCGCCGCAAAAACAACCCGCTGCTGGTGGGTGAGGCTGGTGTAGGCAAGACCGCTATTGCCGAAGGTTTGGCGCGCCGTATCGTGGAAGGCGACGTTCCTGATATTCTCAAAGATGCCCACGTCTATTCGCTAGACATGGGCTCGCTGCTGGCGGGCACAAAATATCGCGGCGACTTCGAGCAACGCCTGAAAGCCGTATTGAAAGAGTTAAAAGATACAACGAGCTCTGTTTTGTTCATCGACGAGATTCACACCCTCATCGGCGCGGGCTCGGCTTCCGGCGGCACCATGGATGCCTCCAATCTGCTCAAGCCCGCGCTGTCTAGCGGTCAGTTGAAATGCATAGGCGCGACCACTTATCAGGAATATCGCGGTATCTTCGAAAAAGATTCCGCCTTGTCGCGCCGTTTCCAAAAGGTCGATGTCGCCGAGCCTTCGGTCGAACAAACTATCGAAATTTTGAAAGGATTGAAAACCCGTTTCGAGGAACACCACAGCATCAAATTTAGCGCCGCCGCCATCAACAGCGCCGCCGAACTTTCCTCGCGCTTCATCAACGACCGCCATTTGCCGGACAAGGCCATTGACGTGCTGGACGAAGCTGGTGCAGCTCAACGCATCCTGCCAAAATCCAAGCAAAAGAAAGTCGTTGGCAAACACGAAATCGAGGAAATCATCGCCAAGATCGCGCGCATCCCGGCACGCACCGTGTCGCATGACGACAAGAACACCTTGAAGAATCTGGATCGCGACTTGAAAGCCACAGTGTTCGGTCAAGACAAAGCTATCGACGTGCTGGCTCGCGCCATCAAGATGTCGCGCAGCGGCTTGGGCAATCCACAAAAGCCCATCGGCAGCTTCCTGTTCTCCGGCCCCACCGGTGTCGGCAAAACCGAAGTGGCGCGCCAGCTCGCCTACGTGATGGGCATGCCGTTACACCGCTTCGACATGTCCGAATACATGGAACGCCATGACGTGTCGCGTCTAATTGGCGCGCCTCCCGGCTATGTCGGTTTCGACCAGGGCGGCCTGCTCACCGAGATGATCAGCAAGCAACCGCATTGCGTGCTGCTGTTGGACGAAATTGAAAAAGCACACCCGGATATTTTCAACATCCTGCTGCAAGTGATGGATCATGGCACACTGACCGACAACAACGGACGCAAGGCCGACTTCCGCAATGTCGTCATCATCATGACCACCAACGCGGGCGCGGATGCGCTGAATAAAACGCAGATCGGCTTCTCCAAGACTGCCGTTTCCGGCGACGAGATGATAGACATCAAAAAAATGTTCACGCCCGAATTCCGCAACCGTCTGGATGCCATCGTCTCCTTCGCTGCGCTGGACAAAGAAGTCATCCTGCGCGTGGTGGACAAGTTCCTCATGCAACTGGAAGAACAGCTGCACGAGAAGAAAGTGGACGCCCTGTTTACCGACGCGCTCAAAGATCATCTCGCCGAACACGGCTTCGACCCGCTCATGGGCGCGCGTCCGATGGCAAGATTGATTCAGGACACCATCCGCTCCGCGCTGGCAGACGAGTTGCTATTCGGTCGTCTGGCAAACGGTGGCAAAGTCACGGTGAATGTAAAGGATGGCAAAGTGGGGTTGGAGTTTGAAGAAGAGGAAGCTGTAGCCTGACCCAGAAAGAAGGCTGACATACCATGCAAAAATCAGCCCGCTTCTTGGTTTCCATGTTCGCTGGTCTTCTTTCAATCGCGCCCGCTACGACACTTGCAAGTCAGGAATCTACCTGCATGTCATACTGCGCTACCGATTTGAAAGCGTGTCGCACTAAGGCAGACGCGAATACCCAGTTTGAGAAAGGCTTGACTGAAGACTACTATTCAACTCACGCAGAATTGATTTCCAATCCCGAGTTGCGAGCCACCCATAACAATGCATCTCAAAAGAAGAAGATGGAACGTTATCAAGAGTGCGAACAGCAAAATACCAGTTGCCGCAACCAATGCGCGCCTGACTCAGTACAAAAAAAGAACAGCGTGATTTTTAAGCAGTAGTTGCTTGGGGCATCCGCACGACCAACAACACTGAATGTCATCTCCCCTTCAATATCGCGGGCGCTTCGCCCCCTCCCCCACCGGCCCGCTGCACTTCGGCTCGCTCGTCGCCGCTGTCGGCAGTTATCTCGAAGCTAAACATCATCACGGCACTTGGCTGGTCCGCATGGAAGACCTCGATACACCGCGTTGCGTGCCGGGGGCTGCGGAGGACATCCTGCGCACGCTGGAAGTTTTCGGCCTGCTTAGCGACGAGCCTGTGCTGTACCAAAGCCAGTGCACGGTGGCTTATGAAGGGGCATTACTCAAGCTGCAAGCTGGCGGCGCGGTGTATCCGTGTTGCTGCACACGCAAGGAGATTGCGGATTCGGCGCTGCATGGGATTGAGGGCTTGGTCTATCCAGGCACTTGTCGCACAGGCATTCCGGCGGGTCGCGAAGGGCGAGCTTGGCGGATACGCACCGACCTCCGCGCTTCTCCCTTCCCTCTTCCACTGTCCCCAATTGAATTCAGCGACACCCTGCAAGGCCATATCACCCAAAATCTAGAACGCGAAATCGGCGATTTCGTGGTGAAGCGCGCCGATGGTTTATTCGCCTATCAACTCGCGGTGGTGGTGGATGATGCCGACCAGGAGATTACGCATATCGTGCGCGGCGCGGATTTGCTGGCTTCGACGGCACGGCAGATTTATCTGCAACGCTTGCTGGGATTAAATACTCCGGCCTACATGCACTTGCCGGTAGCGGTGAATGCGGCGGGAGAGAAACTGAGCAAGCAGACGCTGGCGGCTCCGGTGGATACCGCACAGCCCGTGGCGACGCTGCTGCGCGTACTGGATTTTTTGCGGCAGCAACCCCCTGCGGCATTAGCCGACGGCGATGTCGATAGTGTGTTGGCTTGGGCGATTCAACATTGGGATACTGCGAAACTACGCGGGATTCAGGCGCTCCCCGCCCCCGTCATTTCGTAACGGAAGCGAAGACCGGATTAATTTGCCTGTCTGCGATGGCGGATGAATTCCAGAATAGCCGGAATGAATGAAATCAGAATAATGCCCACGATCATCAGCGTGAGATTGTTCTTGATGACGGGGATATTGCCGAAGAAATAACCAGCGAGTGTCAGACTGCCGATCCACGCCAAACTGCCCATCGCACTAAACATCACGAACGAACGGTAAGTCATGGTACCAACACCCGCCACGAACGGCGCGAAGGTGCGGACGACAGGCAGGAAGCGCGCGAAGATGATGGTCTTGCCGCCGTGCTTGTCAAAAAACAAATGCGTCTTTTCCAGATGCTCGTGCTTGATAAAACGCGGGGTGGCATGGGCGAGCAAACGCAGACCGAGCAGGCGTCCGACCCAGTAGTTGGTATTGTCGCCGCCAAAAGCCGCCAAAAGCAGCAAGGGCAACAGCACCTGCAGTTCCAGCGAGCCCATACCGCACAGCGCCCCCGTCACGAACAACAGGGAATCCCCCGGCAGAAACGGCGCGACCACCAAACCGGTCTCGGCAAAAATGATGGCGAACAGGATGGCGTATATCCACACCCCATACTCCTGCACGAGCGCCAACAGATGCACATCCAGATGCAGAACGATATTCAAAAATCCGGTCAACAATTCCATCAGGGCAATACCTCTTCAGCTTCGACCTTTTCCGGCTTGATGAAATCCTCGCGCGACACGCCGAACATCATCAGCAGGGGGCTGGCGACCAGCACCGAGGAGTAGATACTGAACAGAATGCCGATGGTCAGCGCCAGCGCGAAGTAGTGCAGCGTTTCACCGCCCAGAAACAGCATCGCGGTCACCATCATCTGCGTGCAACCGTGGGTGATGATGGTGCGCGACATGGTGCGGGTGATGGCGTTGTCGAT
>JAGVIV010000060.1 GCA_020055845.1 Betaproteobacteria bacterium | reverse complement strand
CGTTGATTCACCCAAGCCTGGTTGAAACGCAGATGTTTGATGAAGGTACGGTTCCAGGTGTAGACCAGATGAAAATCGCCGCTTACCGTCTGGATCAGGTAGGGATAAGAGAATTCATAACGACACCGGCCGTCTTTGCACACCGTGCGCTTGGTCGACTCGACGTATTGCGCGAGACGTTCTGTCGCAGCACTATCGCTTTGCGGAATCAGCGTCTGCACATTGCTAGTGAAGTGCGCCTCATCTGCCTGTGCGCTGGCAGCCTGCTGGTCTTCCAGTTTTTGCACCTCGCGCCAAGTCTTGCCGTCATCCGCAGAAATCATCAGCGACAAAGCATCTCGCCCGTGCTCCATATCGTTCAACACAGCCAGCAGACGTCCGCCCGGCAGAGCCACTCCGCCCAGCGCGGCATCGGGGTTACGCAAATTCGACTTGCCTGCGGCAGACCAGTGCTGCCCCGCATCCCGTGTCGAGGCTATGAGCACACGAGAAGGTTCAGCGGCTCCCGCATAACGCATCAACACTTGCGCCGTCTGCGCATTCTGAACGAGCACCACCGGTTGCAAACTACCCTGTCCCCCCGCAGCCAAACGCTGCTTATCCAACACTGCGCCGTTCGCATCTACACGCAATATCTCAGCGAACTTGCTGATAAATTCGTGATACACCGGCACCCCCATCGTGCCGTCGGTATATAAAAACGGCGCTCCTTTCACCAGTGTGCTGATGTTCAAAAACGGAGAAGTCACCAGACGCTGCGGCTCGCTCCAGCTTGCACCCTCGTCGCGCGAAGTCATCGTGGTAATGGAACTGCCCGCCCACCCGCCCAGTGACACGGTCACATAGAACATGCGCAGACTGCCGTCCGCCGCACGCCCCACCACCGGATTGCCCAGCTTGGCGATATAGCGATGCAATGCCTGCTGAGTGAACTCGCGCGTCATTACGACCTCTTCCGCGCCCCATTGCGACTTGGCCGGATCGAACACCGCACTGCGTATGGACACATCCTTTGCGCCTTCGCGACTGCCAGAAAACCAGAAAGCGCGTATGCGCCCGTCTTTCAACTCAATGGATGAAGCGGCGTGCACTTGCACAAATGTTTTTGATGAAGCGAAGTGAGTCTCGAAACGCACCGGTTCCGTTACTGCGATAACCGTAACCGGCGCTTTAAATTGCGCCGCGGCGGGAGTGCTATAAATTTTGTAGAAAGCACTCGCGAAAGCGATGACGATGACCGCCGGAACAAGCCAAACAAACCTGTACCGCATCAGCGACATCCCTCGCGCACAGGCAACAAGGGATTGGCAATCGAGGATTCAATCAATAATTCTTTGGCAAACAATTGCTCGAACACCTCGCCCTCTAGAATGCGCTTGATTTCATCGGGATTATGGCGACTGCGTATCTCCAGCCGCTGCCCTATTATCTTGCAATCCACGCATCGTTCCTGCAGCGGCAATTGCACCGCGAACAAAGCGTACTTGCCCGACAACTCGGCGATACTCTGTGCCGGCTGGAAGAAATAACCATGCACCTTCGCCCCCGGCAGCAGGAAGCGATACCCCTCTTCCGCCGCGCGGAAATTGCACGGCGTCCAGACATCTTTGCCTTGAGCATAACGCTGCGCCTCGGCACTGAAATTTCCCGGTGCACCGTCGAAAGGCCGCATGAACGCCGCCAGCACCAGCAGCACCAGCAGTGCCACCACACTCACCAGACCGCTGGTATAACGCCGCCAGAAAATCGCCAACAACGTGAGCAGAATAGTGCCGCACAGCAATAGCCAATATCCTGTCGCATACAAAGTGGCTCCTTGAAATTCATGCTGCAAACGCCACGATAGGAAAGTAATCAGCGCCAAGACGAGTCCGGAAAAAACCAAGCTCGCCACGAACGCCATGCGATGAATACGATGCCAGTTGAGCGCACACAGCACCGCGAGACCCGGCATTGCCTCCAGCAGATAGCGTGCGGTGCGCTGGCTGGGTACGCTGAACACAATGAACAGCACGGCCATCCATATCCACAACATCTGCTCTGCATCACTCAGCAAGGCGCGGCGCTTATAGGCATTCCAAAACACCGCGATCACTGGAAACGCCAGCAGACCCGCATTCATCGGATATCCCACCAGCAACGCCCATATACTGCTGCCGCCCCACAACAGCGTGGCCAGATAACTGCTGCTACCCGAATCAAACTTATGCGCATTCTCGCCTACGATGAACTCGCTCCACACACCCTGCGGATCGGGATCGAACACGAACCAAAGGCTGAACAAAGCCAGCGACACCACAACGGTAATAGCAACCTTCCACGAATCCCTGAGCAGGAATTCCTTGTAGCGGTAATCGCGCTGATGCAGATACCACCACGACAGCGCAAACGCCACCGGTGCCACCAGCGCGAACGATTTGTACAACAATCCGATACCAACCTCCACGCCCAGCAGCAACGGTATGGCAAAACCCGAATCGAATGCGCTGGAACGCCGGTACAGTAGCGTGAAGAACGGCAAAAAGAACCAGAACACCTCGGCGGGGTTGACCAGAAAGGGGCGCCCGTAACGGTAGGTACTGAAGAAAGCGAGGAAGGTCAGCGCACCGATGAACCCCACCTCCAGCGCCTCATACGAAGCACTGCCCTGATTGCGAGCTAGACGCAATCCCAGCAGAAACACCAGTGCGGCGGTAAGCAGCGTGTAGATTACGCTCGGGAAGCGCAGATTCCACCACGTCCAGTCCTGCCCCCAGT
>JAGVIV010000128.1 GCA_020055845.1 Betaproteobacteria bacterium | reverse complement strand
TTTGCCTCGTCGCAATCCTTCTTTTTGCTTTCGTCCTGAAAGACCTGTTTCACAAAACGATCCACTTCCGCGCCGTATTTCAGATCGAAGCCAGCAGACATTTCCGCGGCCACCTCCTGGCTTAGCGTCGAGCGTTCAAACGGCGTAAGCGGTCCGGTCACCGGCAACAACACCGCCACCTCTTGCGCGTAAGCCGACTGCAGCAACAAGAGCACGACGGCCAAACATATCTTCAGTGCACTTTTCATTCTGTCCCCTTAATGTTGCGCCAGTTCCTGCAGGGTCTTTTGCAACAGCTTGATATTTTCCGGCGTGTACCCGACCAGATTCAGCAACACCACATTATCGCTATCCAACACAATCGTGTGCGGCAAACCCATCAAACGAAAAGTCTCCTGCAGCCCGCCGGAAGTCAGTACGACATGGGACGGCGCGCCGGGCAAAGCCTTTATAAATTTATCCACGACCTCCAGCTTGTCATCGTTGGTGTTCACCGCGATGAACTTCACGCCGGGATTACGCTTTTCCAACTTGGCCAATTCCGGCATCTCCTGGCGGCACGGCTTGCAGGTCAGCGAAAAAAAATTGATAACCTTGGGCTGACCGACATCGCTTTTCAAGCGGTAGGACATATCGTCCAATGTGCGCCCGAGGAAATTCGGTGCCGGTTGCCCGACTGCAGGCCCCGCCGGTGCAGCCGCTGCCCATGACGAAACCGACAATAGCGCCGCCACCCATAATATATTTTTCACTGACATAACTCCCCCGCTCATTTCAAACTCTGCATGGCTTTTTCTGCCGCCGTGCCCCAATCCAGCTCTTCTCGCGCCCATCCTATAACCTGCGTGGACGCTTTCTCTGTGTCTTGTATCTTCTTGCCGGTCTTGATGTCGAACACTGTTTTGGTCACGGTAAGCGTGCCCTTGAGCGAGCCCATCTGACTCGTGGCCACCTGGCTGCTCGCATTCAACAGCGTCAGGCGGGTATAACCGTGCGACTTCGCCAGACTGATACAGTCCTGCTCCAGAGAGCATCCCTCCATCAACCGTGCAGTCGACTTATCGGTGGACTGCACCTGATCCGTCATCCGTCCCAGCACATCGGCATTCAGCGTGCCGTCTTTGTTCAGCACAAAAATCGCCATACTCACCTTGGCCTTTGACGTTTCACTGTTGACCAGACTCAGCACTTCTTCCAAACGCTTAGTATAGATCGCCTTCATACCGCGCTCGCTCGCCGACAACGCGGCGAAATCGATGTCCGACAACAGTGCTCTGGCCTCTTCGAGATATTGCTGGCGCACGATGATGTCGCGATTCTTATCTTCATCCGCACCTGCTTCCAGACGCTCTTTGAATTTTCCCAACAGAAAACGCATGGTCTTTTCGTGTTTGGCCTGCTTGAGCGATTCATCGCTGATGACCATCAGCGAGTAGTACATACAGCTCTCTTTGTCCACCCAATAACCCTGCTGCTTCAGGCCGCGCAAATCCTCCTCGGCACTCACCGTCACCTTGCTCGATGCTTCCTTCAACACAGATTGATTGCTCACCCGCGTGCTTTGCTCATTCTCTGCTTTGATTGTGACCTGGATATGTTCGACCAGATGTTTCTTGGCCTCGTTCTCGGAGAAAGCTCTTTGCTCGTCGCGACTCTTTCCCTCTTTGGCCGCGGCTCCCACGCCCACCTGAAAGCCCGACAATGTGTATCCCGGATTGTCCACCCATTCCGGCTTGCGTTCGCTGGAGCCATAATCGCAAGGTGCGGATGACAACCATCCCGCCCACACTGGTATGGATATGACCATCCCTGCAAAAAATACCGCCCCCCCCCAGAAAAACCTCATGACTCCCCCGTCAGATATATCCACACGACCGCAAGACCTGCGACCTATCACCTTCTATTTTCCCGCTTATGGCGCGGGATTAAAATACCTCATATGGATGACCTCTATCCCTTTCAGAATTTCGGCATCCAGCTCGATATGCTGCAGATTTTCCTGTAACTGCCCCATCGATGTAGCCCCGACGATAGTGCTCGCGACAAAAGCGCGGCTGCGCACAAACGCCAGTGCCAGCACGGCCGGAGAGAGTCCGCGGCTCCGCGCAAGGGCGGCATATTCTGCCACAGCCGCCGGCACATTGGGCTTGTGGTAACGCATGCCGAACGCGGAGAACAATGTCATACGCCCGTGCGCTTGCGGATCTTGAGCATACTTGCCGGACAACAAGCCGAAAGCCAAAGGGCTGTAGGCAAGCAAACTCAGCTGTTCGCGGTGACACATCTCGTGCAAGCCGATCTCAAACGCACGATTGATGAGGTTATACGGATTCTGAATCGAGACAATACGCTGCAGCCCGAGGCGCTCCGACACTTTCAAGAACTCCGCCACGCCCCACGCTGTCTCGTTGCTGATACCGATGTGGCGCACTTTGCCGCACTTCACCAACTCGCTGAGCACCGTGAGCTGCTCTTCGATAGCGACCGTGGGTTTCTCCAGCGCGGGATCGTAGTCGATCTTGCCGAACATCGGCACATTACGGTCAGGCCAATGCAACTGATACAGGTCGATATAGTCGGTCTGCAAACGTCCCAGACTGGCATCAACCGCCGCCATGATATTGGCGCGATCCAAAGCCGGCGGGCCGCCGCGTATCCAGCCGAACCCGCGCGCCGGGCCAGCCACCTTGGTGGCGACGATAAGCTGGTCGCGTGATTGCGTCTTAAGCCACTGCCCCACATATTCCTCGGTGCGCCCCTGCGTCTCCGCCTTGCCCGGCACGGGGTACATCTCGGCGGTGTCGATGAAATTAACCCCCTGTGCCACGGCATAATCAAGCTGCGCGCAGGCATCCGCCAGTGTGTTTTGTTCGCCGAAAGTCATCGTCCCGAGCGCAAACTCGGAGACTTTCAGCTCGCTCTTTCCCAGAAAGTTGTATCTCATATTCCACTCTCCATCAGTGGCGCGTCTCCCTGCCCGCCCCCGATACCGCATCCGCGAACACCGCCTCGGCATCAATGGCATCGAACAGATAACGCTCGTTGCAGAATTCACAGAACACTTCTATATCGCCGCGCTCGGCCAGAATATCGTTCACCTCTTCCCGCCCCAGCATCTTCAGCATGCGCGCCACGTTTTCGCGCGAACAGGTGCAGTTAAACACCACGCCCTGCTCCTCGAACAAACGTATATCTTCCTCGTGATACAAACGATGAAGCAGTTCCTCTGCCGTCAGCGCCAATAACTCTTCAGGCTTGAGCGTGGCGGCGAGTTGCAGCGCACGCGCCCAAGCATCCTCGTCCTGTCCTTTTTGATCCGGCAGTTTTTGCAGCAACATCCCAGCCGCGCATTTGCCGTCCGCAGCCAGCCACAAATGCGTATCCAGCTGCTCGGAACGAGTCATATAGTTTTGCAGTATCGCGGCAACACTATCGCCTTCCAGCGCGACAATGCCCTGGTAGGCCTGATTGCCATCCTTGGGGTCTAAGGTGATGACGAAGCGACCATCGCCTACTAAAGATTTCAGCGTGCCCTGCGCTAATTCGCCGTCCCACTTCGCCGTGGCACGCAACTCCAGATTTCCGGTGCATTCCACCACGAGGAGCTTAACCGCCCCCTTGCCGTGTATCTGCAATACTAGCGAGCCCTGCAACTTGAGCGTAGCCGCGAGCAACACGGCAGCAGCGCAAAGCTCGCCCATCAAATCGCGCAATACTTCGGGATAGTTGTGACGCTCGAGGACGCTGTGCCAAGTCTGGTCCAAATGCACCAGCTCGCCGCGTATCGGCGCATGTTCAAACAGGAAACGACGCAGGGTATCTTGAGGGAAGTTCATAGCGCGCGATGATAACACGCAAGGACAGCCTGCCGCTTATGGCGGTCGAGTCATTGTGCCCTCAAGGGCGATTGCATGGGATGGCGGTGACACGGCCTAAGCGGACTGCCCGACCACCTTCGTTTTGAACTACCGAGAAATCCTCGGCAGTTGCAATTCACCCTTGGTGTAGATAATCGGCGACTGCGGAAAGCCGAGTGGCTTCGATGTGAGCATCCAGATTTATGTTTACTCCGCCCCCGGTTATTTTAATTTGCAGGAATAACAGGTTCATGCCTGAAAACCCTTCAATTCATTTTCAATCTGCTCAATGCTAGGCAGGCTGGTTTGCAACTCGGCAGGCAGGGATTCGAGCAATTTGTATTCGGCGACACCTAACGGTTGAGCATTAGTGCGCAAGGCATATTCCGCCACCACTTTGTTTTTGCTGCGACACAGCAGTAGGCCAATCGTAGGGTTGTCTTGTGCGTGCTTAACTTGCTCATCCACAGCCGTAAGATAAAAGCTCAACTGTCCCAAGTGCTCAGGCTTGAATTTGCCGCCCTTAAGCTCGATCACCACATAGCAGCGCAGCTTGAGGTGATAGAACAACAGGTCGATATAAAACTCGTCACCTCCCACATCCAGCAGCACCTGCCGCCCGACAAACGCAAATCCAGCCCCCAGTTCCAGCAGGAATTCAGTAACGTGCTTCACCAGTGCCTTTTCAATTTCGCGCTCCTGCGCCTCGTCGGTCAGCCCTAGAAAGTCGAAGCGATACGGATCTTTCAAAGATTCACGCGCCAGATCGGATTGAGACTTGGGCAGCGTAGATGAAAAATTGGTTACCGCCTTGCCGCTGCGCTCCCGCTAACGGGTTTCGATCTGCATTTCCAGAATGTTGCGCGACCAACTGTGTTCTACCGCGCACGCCAAATACCAATCCCGCTCTTCGCGGGTTTTAAGCTTGTCGAGCAAGGTGCACAGATGGAAGCAAAGCAATTGTGCAGCAGCCTGCTGCACAAATTCCGCCTCCGGCCACGCCTCGACAAAAGCGCGCACGTACTTGAGATTGCGCGGTGAAAACCCCTTCATCTCGGGAAATGCCGTGCGCAGATCGTGCGCCAGCCGCTCGATCACCTTTGCGCCCCAGCCCTGCTCGGCCTGCCGCTTATGGCGGTCACCTCATTGTGCCCTCAAGGGCGATTGCATTGAATGACGGAGACACGGCCTAAGCAGCCAATTCACTTTCTGAACTCTTCGACCACTGCGGCATCCATAGTGGAAGCTCTAATCTCTTCGGATGCACCACATCCAGAAAAGGCTAATTTATCAATGGAAGTAAGCCTTTTTTAATTACCATCCGAGCAGACAAATCTGGGCACTTTTCAGTAACGCGCCGAACTTCCTTTAACTTGACGCTATGCGCCAATGGCGTATAGTTCACATATGCTTTTCATTGAAACCCCAACCTTTACTCGTCTGATCTCTGCGCTACTGGAAGATGATGAATATTCCAAACTGCAGGAGGAGTTGGTTAAACGTCCAGATGCTGGTGATTTAATTAAAGATGGTGGTGGAATTCGCAAGTTTCGTTGGAAGCGAGCGGGTACTGGAAAAAGCGGCGGAATTCGAGTTATCTATTATTGGATAACCGATGACAATCAAATATTGATGCTAGTCGCATATCCGAAAAGCACAAAAGACAATCTAACTGACAAAGAAACTGCTGTACTACGCAAGCTTGTGAAGGAGTTATAACCATGGACAAAACGCTATTCGAAGATTTACAACAAAGCCTTAAGGAAGCTGCCTCTATTCATCGCGGCAAGCTTGCTGCTGGTCGAGTAACGGAAGTTCATGCGCCAGATGCCAAAGCGATTCGAACAAAGGTTGGACTGAGCCAAAGTGATTTTGCACAGTTGATAGGTGTTAAGGTTGCCACACTGAGAAACTGGGAGCAACACCGAAGAAATCCAACAGGTGCTGCAGCGGCTCTGCTGACCATTGTTGAGAAAGAGCCTGATGCAGCATTGAGAGCATTGCACTAAGACAGCGATATTGTCATATTCCAGTGCCCAGATTCATCTCTTCGGGCGCACTCGAAGAGATTAGAACTTCCGCTAAGGATACCGCAGCGGACGAAGAGTTCAGAAAGTGAATTGGCTGCGTTGGCCGAGGCAGACATCATTGCGCCCAGCAGCTCATCGCACAACGCGACTATAAGCCCCCTCCTATTCAAGAGTGGCGCTTGAAAAAATTAAACTCAGCGATAATAAAACGGGGCGCAGAACGCGCCCCGCAGATTTAATGCAACAGCAGAGATTGCTGCACAGAGACCGCGCACACCGACATCAAGGTGCCGGGGAAAATACCCAAGATCAGGATAGCCAAGCCGTTGATGGAGATGAGCAGGCTGCTGTCGGGCTGCATATAGATGCGCTCATGGCTTTCCGGTGCGTCGAAGTACATGAGTTTGACGATGCGCAGATAGTAGAACGCGCCGATCAGCGAGAACAGCACCGCCATGATGACCAGCGGGATATGTCCGGCCTGCACCGCCGCATTCAGCACCGAGAATTTGGCATAGAAGCCCACGGTGGGCGGTACGCCGGCCATGGAGAACATCAGCAGCAGCATCATGAATGCGAGCCAAGGGCTGCGTTGATTCAGGCCTTTAAAATCGTTCAGCGTGTCGGCCTCAAAACCCTCGCGCGACAACAGCATAATCATGCCGAAACCGCCCAGACTCATGAGCACATAAATCACCGCGTAAAACATGGCCGAGCCGTAACCTTCGATGCTGCCGCTCAACACGCCGACCAGCAGGAAACCCATATGGGCGATGGTCGAATAGGCGAACATGCGTTTGATGTTGATCTGCGCGATGGCGCTGATATTGCCAACCGCCATGGACAGCACGGCCAGAATCGCCAGCATGCCCGACCAGTGGATCATCAACGGTTGCAGCCCCTCAACCAGAATACGCATGACAAAAGCGAACGCGGCCAGTTTGGGGGCGGTACCGATGAGCATAGTCATCGCGGTCGGTGCGCCGTGGTACACATCGGGAACCCACATATGGAAAGGCACGGCCCCCAGTTTAAACGCCAAGCCGGACACGATGAACACCAGTCCGAATACCAGCAAGGCTTTATTCGGCACACCTTCCTGAATGGCGGCGGCAATGGCTTTCACCTCCAGCGTGCCGGTCGCGCCGTACAGCATGGACATGCCGTACAACAACAAACCGGAAGCCAGCGCGCCCAGAATAAAGTATTTCATCGCGGCTTCGGTCGCCGTGGCGGAGTCACGCTGCAGTGCCACCATGGCATACAGACTGAGCGACAACAGTTCCAGACCGAGGTACAGCGTGAGGAAGTGGCTCGCGGAGATCATCACCATCATGCCCAGCAGCGCGAACAGCACCAGCGCCAGAAACTCGCCCGAGAACAGGCCACGCGCCAGCAGATAAGTACGCGAATACACCAGCATCATGGAGATCGCCAGATAACTCAGCAGCTTCAACACGTCGGACATCAAATCGTCCACGAACATGTTATTGAACAGATGCATCGCGCCGTTCTGGTGTGTAGCCACCGTGATCAGCGAGCACCCCAGCAGAGTCAACTGAACCAGCAAGTAGGTCACTGTCTTGTTATGACCGGAGGTGAACAGATCCGCGATCATGATCACACTCACCATCACCAACAGAAAAATTTCTGCGTAGGCGGGAAACAGGGTGGATAAGAAACTCATATTTTCCTCGATTGCGAATGGCTCGTTTTCACGGCGACTTAGATTTTGGAACGGGCAAGGTGAACCAGCAGATCATTCACCGATGCATGCAATACCTCGCTTACCGGCAAGGGGTAGAGACCCATCACCAGCACGGCGACCGCCAACAGGGCGAAGATCAATTTTTCGCGCAGGGTGATGTCGTGCAGATGCGCCACATGGTCGTTGGCAACTGCGCCGAAGATCACGCGCTTGTACATCCACAGCGTGTAAGCCGCGCCGAAGATCAGGGTGCTGGCCGCCAAGAAGGCATACCAGAAGTTAGCTTTAACCGCGCCCATGATGACCATGAACTCGCCCACAAAACCGCTGGTGCCGGGCAAGCCGCTGTTGGCCATGGCAAACAGCATGAAGAAAGCCGCGAACACCGGCATCTTGTTGGCCACACCGCCGTAATCGACGATTTGGCGCGAGTGCACGCGGTCATACAGCACACCGATACACAGGAACAATGCACCCGCCACGAAGCCGTGCGAGATCATCTGGATCAGCGCGCCTTCCATGCCGTAAGCATTGAAAATGAAGAAGCCCAGGGTGACGAAACCCATGTGCGAGATGGAAGAATAGGCCACCAGCTTTTTCATGTCGGACTGGGTCAGTGCCACCAGACCGATATACACCACGGCGATGAGCGACAGTGTGATCATAAAACCGGACAGGCTATGGCTGGCATCCGGCGCGATGGGCATGGAGAAACGCAGGAAGCCATACGCGCCCACTTTCAGCATAATCGCCGCCAGCACCACGGAACCGCCGGTGGGCGCTTCGACGTGGGCATCCGGCAACCAGGTATGCACCGGGAACATCGGCACTTTCACCGAGAAGGCCATGAAGAAGGCGATAAACACCAGTATCTGCGCGCTTAGCGGTATCGACATATGGTGATAGTCAAGAATCTCAAAACTACCGCCGGAATGGCTGTACAGGTACAACAAAGCAACCAGCATGAGCAGAGAGCCAAGCAAGGTGTACAGGAAGAATTTGACCGCCGCATACACGCGGTTTGGCCCGCCCCACACGCCGATGATGATGAACATCGGGATCAGCATCGCTTCCCAGAACACGTAGAACAGCATGGCATCCAGCGCGGCAAACACGCCGTTGACGATGCCCGACATAATCAGGAATGCCGCCATGTACTGCGCCACGCGCTTCTCGATCACTTTCCATCCGGCAATCACCACGAGCACGGTAAAGAAGCTGTTCAGCAGAATGAACAGCATCGAGATGCCGTCCACGCCGAGGTGGTAATGGATATTAAAGCGGGTGATCCAGTCGCGCATTTCCACGAACTGCATGGCGCTGGTCATCTTGTCGAAGCCGGTATACAGCGGCAGCGTCACCAGAAAACCCAGCACCGAGCCCAGCAGCGCAATCACGCGGGCTAGCGGCGCGTTGCGGTCGTTTCCGGTAGCCAAAACCAGCACACCGAAAAAGATGGGGAGCCAGATGGCGGCACTTATCACGGGGAATCCAAAAATCATGCTCATATCCTTATTCTGCGGCGACTTTATTCAAACCAGGTGCGGATGGTCAACAGTACGAACACGCCGATGATCATTGCAAAGGCATAGTGGTAGATATATCCCGATTGCAGGTTGCGCAGGGAGCCGGAGATTCTGCCCACCAAACGCGCGGTACCATTCACCATCACCCCGTCAATCAACTGCACATCGCCGAACTTCCACAGGAAGCGGCTGGTGCCGCGAGCACCGCCCGCGAAGAACCAGTCGTTGAAACGGTCGAAATAGTATTTGTTTTCGAGCAGCGTGTAGATGCCGGAGAAACGCTGCTTGATGGCGGCGGGAATATCGGGACGCTTCATGTAGAAGAACCACGACGATGCGACACCCGCAAGTGCCAGCATGAACGGCACAGACAGGAAAGAATGCAAGGCCATTGCTGCCGCGCCATGGAACTCTTCGCGCATCTCCGCCAAAGCGTGATGTTCGTGGCCGATATAAATCGCATCAAGGAAGTAGTCGCCGTAGAGCATCGGGCCAATCGCGATGAAACCGATGATTACCGATGGAATTGCCAGCAATACCAGCGGCAGCCACACGACCCACGGGGTCTCGTGCGGTTTTTGTCCCGGAGCCAAGCCATGATGATGTTCGTCATGTTGTGCATGGTCGTCATGGGCCTCGGCATGGTGCGCGTCGTCAGCGTGATGCGCATCCGCATGCACTGCCGGAGCATGCGCGACCGGAACCGGAGCATGCGCCTCATGATGAACTTCCTTGCCGAAACGCTCTTCACCGTGGAACACGAGGAAGTACATGCGGAAGGAATAGAAGGCCGTCACAAACACACCGGCCAGCACGGCAAAGTACGCGAAACCGGAACCGGCCAAGTGCGAATACTCCACCGCTTCGATGATGCTGTCCTTGGAATAGAAGCCGGACATAAACGGTGTGCCGATCAAGGCCAGCGAACCGATCAAAGAAGTGATCCAAGTGATCGGCATGTATTTGCGCAAACCACCCATGTTGCGGATGTCCTGATCATGGTGCATGGCGATGATGACCGAGCCTGCGGCCAGGAACAGCAAGGCCTTGAAGAAGGCGTGCGTCATCAGGTGGAACACCGCCACCGAGTAAGCCGATGCACCCAAGGCCACGGTCATGTAGCCCAGCTGCGACAGCGTGGAATACGCCACCACGCGTTTAATGTCGTTCTGGATGATGCCGAGGAAGCCCATGAACAGCGCGGTAATCGCACCGATAATCATCACGAAGGAGAGCGCGGTCTCGGACAGCTCGAACAGCGGCGACATACGCGCCACCATAAAAATACCGGCGGTTACCATGGTCGCGGCATGAATCAGCGCGGAGATCGGAGTCGGGCCTTCCATCGAATCGGGCAGCCACACATGCAGCGGGAACTGCGCGCTCTTGCCCATCGCGCCGATGAACAGCAGGATACAGATGGCGGTAATCAAATTCCATGTCACACCGGGGATAGGTGCGACATCGTTCACATAGCGGTGCACATTGGCGAATACGGTCGCGTAATCCAAGGTGCCGAACACCATCAGCACCAGACCGATACCGAGCAGGAAGCCGAAGTCGCCCACGCGGTTGACCAGAAACGCTTTAAGGTTGGCATAGATTGCCGTGGGGCGTGTGTACCAGAAACCGATCAGCAGATAGGAAACCAGACCCACCGCTTCCCAGCCGAAGAACAGCTGCATGAAGTTATTGGCCATCACCAGCATCAGCATGGAGAAAGTAAACAGCGAGATATAGCTGAAGAAACGCTGATAACCGGGATCTTCCTGCATGTAGCCGATGGTGTAGATGTGCACCATGAGGGATACAAAAGTCACCACCAGCATCATCATCACCGTCAGACGGTCGATGAGGAAGCCGACTTCAAAGCTGGTGTCGCCTGAGCTCATCCATTTGTACACGGTGCCGTTGTACTGATGCCCCGCCAGCACATCCTGAAAGATTGCCAATGATGCGAAGAAAGAGACCGCCACCAGTGCGATGGTGATGCGATGCGACCAGGTGCGTCCCAGCAGCTTGCCGAACAGTCCGGCCGCAACCGCGCCGACCAGCGGAGCCAGGGGAACCAGCAGATAGAGATTTTGCATATTGCTCATTTGTACGCTTAACCTTTCAGGCTGCCGAGATCATCAACATTAATGGTGCGCAGATTGCGGAACAGCACCACCAGAATAGCCAGTCCTATCGCCGCTTCAGCCGCGGCGACAGTCAGAATAAAGAACACGAAGATTTGACCGGATACATCATTGAGGTAATGGGAGAACGCGATGAAATTGGTGTTCACGGCCAGCAGCATCAGTTCGATCGCCATCAGCAGCACGATGATGTTCTTGCGGTTAAGGAATATTCCCACCACGCTGATGGCGAACAACAGCGCGCTTAACACCAAGTAATGAGACAGACTTAAGCTCAACATACTTCCCCCTGAATTGCTCTAGTTAATCTGCTTTGGCAGCATCCTGCTGCGCAGACACTCTTTTGGATGATGGCATCGAAACCAAACGCACGCGGTCTTTGCTTTGCACCTGCACTTGTTTGCTTGGATCCTGTTTCTTGCTGGCGCGGCGATGACGCAAAGTCAGCGCGATTGCCGCGACCATAGCGACCAGCAGTACCACCGCCGCCAACTCGAAGGGATACACGTAATCGGTGTAGATCAAACGTCCCAGCTCTTTGGTATTGCTGTAGTCCGCCGCGTGCCTGGCTAGATGAGCTCCGGTCTCGGCAGTCTGACGGCTGCCCAGCACCCACACCATCTCAAACACCATGAGACCGGCCAGCACCGCACCGACCGGAAACCAGCGCCAGAAGCCCTCTTTCAGCTGTTCTAGGTTGATGTCCAGCATCATCACCACGAACAGGAACAGCACCATCACCGCGCCGACGTACACCATCACCAGCGCGATAGCGAGAAACTCGGCTTCCAACAACAGCCATATCCCCGACATGCTAAAAAAGGCCAGCACGAGGAACAGCGCGGCATGCACCGGGTTGCGCGCGGT
>JAGVIV010000338.1 GCA_020055845.1 Betaproteobacteria bacterium | reverse complement strand
CATTGATGCCGTCGCCCGCCATCGCCACGATGCGGCCTTCTGCTTGAAGTTTTTTCACTATCTCAGCCTTTTGCTCCGGTAGCACTTCCGCCTCGATACGGTCGATGCCCAATTTGCGCGCCACTGCTTCTGCCGTGATGCGGTTGTCGCCGGTGAGCATAATGACTTGCACGCCTTCTGCATGCAGGGCGCGGATCGCCTCCGCCGTGGACTCCTTGAGTGGATCGGCCACGCCGATCAGTCCCGCCGCCTTGCCGTCGATTGCCAGCAACATCACCGTCTGGCCGTCGCTGCGCAAAGCCTCGGCGCGTGCGGGCAGGTCGCCTGCATCAATGTGCAATTCCTCGAACAGTTTGAGATTGCCCAACGCAACCGTACGACCTTCAACCGTACCTGTCACACCTTTCCCAGTGATCGAGCGGAACTCGCTCACCGCTGTGAGTGCGATGCCCTTTTCCTGTGCACCCTTCACAATGGCTGCGGCCAGTGGATGTTCGCTGGCACGTTCCAGACTGCCCCCCAACCGCAGCACCACACCTTCTTCGAAACCGGCCAGCGCAACGATTGAAGTCAGTTTCGGTTTGCCTTCGGTCAGCGTGCCGGTCTTGTCCACCACCAGCGTGTTCACCTTTTCCATCGTTTCCAGTGCTTCGGCATTTTTGATCAAAACACCCGCCTGCGCCCCGCGCCCGGTGCCCACCATGATCGACATCGGTGTAGCCAATCCCAGTGCACAAGGACAAGCAATAATCAGCACTGCCACAGCATTGACAATAGCGTGCGCCATTCGCGGCTCTGGTCCCCAGATGCCCCAGGTCGCCAGCGTGGTGAGTGCAACGCCTATCACGACAGGAACAAAATAACCCGCAGTGATATCGGCAAGCCGTTGGATGGGTGCACGCGAACGCTGTGCCTCGCTCACCATATGAACGATCTGAGCGAGTAAGGTGTCTGCACCGACGCGCTCGGCGCGCATCAACAAACTACCCGTGCCATTTATCGTGGCACCAATCAGCCGTGCATCCGTCGTTTTTTCTACCGGGATAGATTCACCGGTGACCATAGATTCATCCAGTGCACTTGCCCCTTCCAGCACTACGCCGTCCACCGGCACCTTCTCACCGGGGCGCACGCGCAGTACGTCGTTCGGCTGCACTTGTTGCAGCGGAATATCTTCTTCGTTGCCGTCGGCACGCACGATGCGCGCGGTCTTGGGCGCAAGGCCGAGCAACAGTTTGATCGCCGCGCTGGTCTGACTGCGTGCGCGCAACTCTATGACTTGACCCAGCAACACCAGCGCCATGATGACGGCCGCTGCCTCAAAATAGACTGGTACTGTGTTGCCCATGCTGCGCATCGCGGGCGGAAAAATGTCGGGCAATAGCATCGCCACCACGCTGTAACTCCATGCCATGCCGACGCCGAGAGCAATCAGGGTGAACATATTAAGGCTGCGGTTGATTACGGATTCATAGCCGCGTTTGAAGATAGGCCAGCCGCCCCATATCACCACGGGAGTCGCCAGCGCGAACTCTATCCATTGCAGCAAAGTCATTGAAACGAAATCCGGTACGAATTGCGGCGTCAACTCTGAAATCATTGCCATCACAAATACCGGCAAGGCCAGTACAGAGCTCACCCAGAAGCGCCGCGTCATGTCGTCTAATTCGGTGTTATCTTCCGACGCTGTGTTGCGCGGCTCCAATGTCATACCGCACTTGGGGCAGTTTCCCGGTTCGTTGCGCACGACTTCGGGATGCATGGGGCAGGTGTATTCAATGGTGCTTGATGCGGGTGCAATAGGCTCCACAGGTTCAAGTGTCATGCCGCATTTTGGGCAGTTTCCGGGCGCAGACTGGCGCACCTCAGGATGCATCGGGCAGGTGTATATCAAACTGATCTGCTCCAGCGGGGGGAGTTGAGGGGAAGTGTAGAAAGTTGGATTTGCTTTGAATTTCAATTGGCACTTTTGCGAACAAAAATAGTGCCGCTCGCCAGCGTAATCGGCATAAAGAGAGCTAGCCTCTTGATTGACCTGCATGTTGCAGACTGGATCGTTAGTCATGCTGCCCTCCATTTATTGATGTTCTTGTATCAAAAAATATTTCTGAGTAACTGCTTTCATCTTCGTTTGCAAATTACTTTTATCAGCGCAGCCTATCTCGTCATACATCTCATTCATCATGGTTTCAAAAACGATGATTATCTCAGGATCAAAATGTTTCCCTTTTCCTTCACGCAAAATTATTAGTGCATCTTGTAGAAGCAGAGAGTCTTTATAAGGCCGTTTTGACATCAATGCGTCAAATACATCCACTACCGCAAATAACCTCGCATCAAGCGGAATATTATTGCTGCGGATGCCATGTGGGTAGCCGTTACCATCAAACTTTTCATGATGAAAAAGAACTACGTCGCGGGCTTGCTTTAGCCAATGGGAATCCTGAATGATTTCAGCACCCAGCGTGACATGTGTCTTCATAATTTCAAACTCTTCCTCAGTCAGCCTTCCTGGTTTGAGAAGTATTTGGTCAGGAATGCCGATCTTTCCGATATCGTGCAAAAAGGCACCGACGATGAGTGATTCGATTTGGGCTCGGTTCATGTTCATTGCTTCAGCGAGCTTTACCGCATACAGCGTCACCCTATAATTGTGCAGATCAGTATCCGCATCCCGTTTGGCGATGGCACTGCCCAGAGCTTGCAGTAATTCAAGATTTGAATCCAGAAGCGAGTTGGATAAGGACAGAGAGTGCTTCGTTAAGCCAAGCAAAACTGGATAGAGCAGCGACATTGCAACAATCACCACTACAAAAGCAGTCAGTACAGCACTTCGCACTTGGTGCTTTACCGTATATTGCATCTCTGCATCGAGGCGATAAATGCCTTCGAAATACGCCTCTGCCGCCCCATTTGAATCCAGCAGCGGGATGACAACTTGTATGACTTCGCCATTCAGCCAGTTGCTGTGAGTTTTGCCGGGCTTTGGAAAGTCATGACGATGCGTGCCTGCACTGGGAGGAGTATTGATCGCGTCACTGCGCCACGACTCCATTAACACCTTCTCGGATAGATCGAAAATTCGAATACCAACGAAACCTGATTTTTCCAACAATGCGGCAAACTCCAAATGATCTGATTGCCTGTTTGCAACAGTTAGTTCGCGCATCTCTGGTGTATCAAAATGTTTCGCACTGACTACAGCTAGATTAAAAGCTATGCTTTCGACTCGCCAACTTTCCCAGTAATAAACAAGCCCACCAATCAGTACGCTGATCAAGATTCCTGAAACAAGGAATCTAGAAATCAGGTAGCGGTGCAGTTCGCTTGGGTTTTGGGGGATATCGGTGAACATGTATATATATTCCGCAATGGGCGCCATCTTCCTTAAGGTAAATAAATCACCGATTTATCGCACAGAGCACGGCAAGATGTATAGAAATCATGCCGTGCCCAATTCGTCAGCCTATCTGTCGGTAGGGTGAGAATGCTTCTTTACAGGCATCTGTGAAGCTGGGCTCTCACTCTTGGCCTTGGGTTCATTCATAGGCATCCCAGTTTTTTCTTCCATATGGTTATGCTTTTTCACCGGTTTTTTTGCCTCTGTCTTCTCAACCTTTGGAGCGTCAGCTTTAGCATCCGAGTGTTGTTCTTCCTTGGCATAAGCGGTCGAAACGGCGAATGCTGCAAGTGTTGCGGCGAGTAGTGTGGTCTTCAGTTTCATT
>JAGVIV010000069.1 GCA_020055845.1 Betaproteobacteria bacterium | reverse complement strand
TTCTTCGCGGTTGAGTTGCTCGTGTTCGGCGCGCACGGCTGGGTCTTTCAGCATCTTGGCGACCATCTGTTCGTGTGTCATGGCTTTGGTTTTCATTTCTTGATCTCCTTCATTCGCGCTTCGGCGATTTTGCGCTCGTTGTTCGGTGTCTTCTGCGACTTCTTCACGAAGCAGTGCAGCATGACGATTTGCTTGCCAACAAGCGTGCAATAAAACACACGGGCGATACCTTCCGCCCCTTTCAGTCTCAGTTCGAACAATCCGCCGCCAAACGCTTCGGTATGCGGACTGCCGAGATTAGCGCCATAGATCATCATCCTTGCCGTTAAACCGATATAGCGTGCTTGCAGAGTTCTGGGTAATGCCATGACCTCTGCTTGCAAGGCTTCGTTGTAGTAGGTGATGGTATAGGCCACGAAGAATGATAACAAATATGTTATTAATGCTCAATGTTTGAATTAAATGGAGGTGGTATCGCAATCATGTCTGTCCAAACAACCCATCCAGCGGATTCTTCCCCGTCGCCGCACTTCCTGAAACCTTCTTCACTGCGAACTCTTCTTCGATGTTGTCGCGATAAAAACTCCATGCCGCGCCGGAGCTGCTGAGTCTGCGCCACAGGTCTTCGCTCACGTAGCTGTGTTGCAGAGTGTCGCCGTTGTCGAGTTGCACTTGCAGGGTGCGCGTCCGTGCATCGTAGCCGATGGCGCGCAGTTTGCCGGAGTTGATTCTGGTCATTTCCATTGTGTGCCGCTACAGACGTATGGCCCGATCACGGTGCCGGAGGGATAGGTTTTTCCGTTGTAGGTGCAATCAGCAAAAGCATTGCCAGAGAGGATGAGCAGTGTCAGCAAGAGTAAAAATGTTTTCATTTTCTGGTCTCCATTAGATGACGAATTTATAGCCGGGCAGGGCGCTGACAACGATGGCAGTGCGGCCGGGGGCGGTGCTTGACCAGCCCAAGTCGTCCGCGTCTTTTTTGCTGATGAAAAGCAGGGCTTCGCCTGTGCACGGAATGATTGATTTTGAGAACACTTGCACGAGTCGGTCGGCGGAATCGTTTTTGATCAGCAGGTATTTGCTGGCATAGGCTTCTCCGCTGCATACGGCGGCATTCCCTTCGCTGAGCGTTTCCGCGACAACGACTTTGATGGTGAACGGTTTGTTTTTGGTGTCCGTGCCGTAGCTGAGTTCGGCAAGCGGGGCGAGCAGTGTGAGGACGGCGAAGGTGAGATTGATGTAAGTATATTTTCTGATTGAGTCGAGTATGACTTTGCGCGGGGCGGCGTTCTGTTGTTCGCTGGCCAATAGCCGGTAAGAGAATAGCGACAATAAAAAGACCAGTCCCGGCAGTCCTACTTTCAAGATCGAGACGACATCCAAGCCTTTGAAGATTTCTTCCATGATGCGTCCCCTTTGTCGAACAAGTGTGTTGCTGGCGGATTCCCTTCTGTGAGGGAAATCGTCTTGCGCCAGACTCCTGTTCCGGGGATTTCGCTGTGCGCCTTGCACCGTGCTTGCGGTGCGATGTGCGGGGGGCGAATCTGCAAGTGGGACGCACTGTAGGGGAGGTGCGGCGGGCTGTCAATGGACCGGGTGTTTGTCCATGTCCCGGAATGCGTGTGACTATCCCATTGGCAAATATGGAAATATTCAGGTATGGTGCCGCGCTGTGGCTTTCAAGGCACTGGGTCAGTTTTGGTTTTAGCGAAATACTGAACAGGAGTTTTTGACATGACGAACGGGTGTGAGGGCACGAAGATAGCGTTCTCCGAACTGATGCACGGTTACGCGAGCGCGGGACAAACCACGTTTGCCGACGGGCATGCGGCGGGACAGAAAGCGGGGCATACCTTGTCCATTAAAGTCGCGGTGCTCATTCCCGACTTGGCGCTTTTTCTGGCGGAGCCGGGACATGCCGGTTCGCTCAGCGGCGAGATTGAAAGTCCGCTCTTGGGCGGGGTGTGTCGTGTGCAGTCGGGTGTGTTTCGGCTGTTGCCTGATACGGCAGACCGCGACCGCAAAGTTATGTATTACCAGCTCTACGCCACGACTCCCGCGCAGGAACTCATCACCTTCATCGGGGTGAAGCAGGTGCAGCACGATGCGCCTTTTGATCTGTGGCGCGACACAACCACGCTGTATACCAATATCTATCGCGGCCATATTGATCCCGATGCCGCACCGCAAGCCGCGTTGTGGATTACCGGCATCATTGGTCTTGATCTGTCCGACTTCATCGCGGTGCTGCGCGAGTTGCGCGCCACCGCGCCGGACGGCAGCAGCAGCCCGCTGTGTCTCGCGCGCTTCGGCCAATTCTTCGCGGGCAAATTGTGGGAGGTGTACGCGCCGTCGCTGCCGCTCTCTCCCAATCAACCGCTGCGCAAATATGCGCGCTTTACCAACGAGGGTGTACACGATGCAGAGGTGTCGGTGTATCCTTTCGCGACCGCCGACGGGCTGACTTTGCAGCTCACGCGTTTCAAGCGCGGCGAGTGCGACGATGTGGTGCTCGTGGTGCACGGTCTCACCAGTTCTTCGGATATGTTCATCATGCCCGAGCACCGCAATCTGGTGCAGACCTTGCTCGATCAGGGCTACGGCGAGGTGTGGACGCTGGACCATCGCGGCAGCGGACGCTTCCCCTACAATCTTGCGCGCCACCGTTACACCTTCGACGACATCGCGCTGTACGACCATCCCGCCGCTTTTGCCGAGTTGCGCCGTCACATCGGCGACAAGCGCCGCGTGCATGTGGTGGCGCAATGCGTGGGGGCGATTACGATTGCGATGGCGCTGTTCGGCAAAACGATACATGGCATCCGCAGTGTGATTCTCAACAGCGTGGCGCTTACGCCACGGGTGACGGCCTGGGCCAAATTCAAGCTGCGCGTGGGGCCGTGGGCTTCCGACAATCTGCTTGCTGCCGCTTATTTCGATCCTGCATGGCGGCGCGAGCCGGGATGGTCGCCGGGCAAGTTGCTGGCGTATGCGGTCGATATGGCGCATCAGGAATGTGATTCGCCCGAATGCCATATGCTGAGTTTTATGTGGGGCGATGGCCGCCCGTCTTTATTCAACCATGAGAACCTAGCCCCGGAGACGCATGCGCGGCTGGGCGATCTGTTCGGCGGCACAGGCATGAACTATTACCGCCATGTGTTGAAGATGGTCGAGCACGATAATACGGCGGTTAAATATGATTGCGCGGATGCGCGCTACGCGGCCTTGCCCGAGGATTATTTTCAGTATGCGCGCGAGATCAGCACACCCATTCTGTTCAGTCAGGGGCAGGACAGCCGCATCTTCATGGATTCAAATATTGTGTGCCATGAACGTTTGCAGACGATGGTGCCCGGCCGCCATCGTCTGCATGTGTTTCCGGGATACGGGCATCAGGATGTGTTCATCGGCAAGAACGCGCATGTGGACACCTTCCCCACGCTGATCGATTTTATACGGGAGCACAGTCATGACTGAGGCGGCAAAAAAACTCGAAGCGGTGGTGATCGGCAGCGGTTTCGGCGGCGCGATTTCTTTTTGCCGTATGGCGCAGAAATGGGGCAGCGGTGTGCTGCTGCTGGAGCGCGGCAAGCGTTATCCGCTGGGGTCATTCCCACGTTCGCCGCACCAGATGGCGGACAATTTCTGGTGCGAAGCCGGGGAGCAGACACGCCGACCCAAACATATGCGCGGGCGCAGTTTGCGCGGCCTGTATGACGTGCGCAATTACGCCAATATGGAT
>JAGVIV010000311.1 GCA_020055845.1 Betaproteobacteria bacterium | reverse complement strand
GCGAAGGAAACGCGAGAGCGGAAAATCAGGCTAAAGGAAACCTTCAAGGCCACGCTGCTCTACAAGGCAGGGCACATTTTTCTGAATGGACGGCAGAAATATGACCGCGCAGACATAGACGGGTTGGATGGCAGCCTGATTAACCAGCGGCATAAGGTGCAATTACGCACGGGCTATACCAAATCGACGATGGCGTTTGAGGTGGGTGTTGTGGACAAGGCCGGTGCAGAGCGGAAAGCGAAAGACTACGATCTACTGAGCTTCGGTATCCCCATCGTGCTCAAGGCGACACAGCGTCTGGATTTCTACGAGTTCGACAATCTGAAGCTGCACTTGCCGCAGCTTCATTCGATGACGGAGTTCATTACAACCGAGCGCTATCTTGGCAAAATAAAACTTGAAGTATCCGGCTTGCCGGAGCAGATTGAGAATCTCACGCCAGACGAAAAACTGGATGCAGCTACTCAGATACTGGAAGCCATCGCAGAGGTGATTGCATCCGACAAAGTGGAATTTAAGGGAACGAAATTATTCAAGCCCTACATGCTCAAGGATAAATTCACCGATAAGACCTTGAACCTCATGCTGGATGAGGGGGGCGACAAGGAATTCGGCAGGTCAATGAATGATGCGGGCGAGACAGCTTACCACCTTGACTTGAGCAAGCGCGATTGGTACGTGTTCGATGATTGCTTCGGCACGTCAGAAGAAAAGTTGCTCATCAAGTTTATTGATAAACGGCATGACGATCTCAAAAAGAAATATTCGGATGCTTACCTGATACGAAACGAAAAACATTTCAAGCTGTACAGCTTTGATGATGGTCGGGCGCTGGAGCCAGACTTTGTTTTGTATTTGGTTGGAAAAGAGCCACGCGACACGATGCACTATCAGGTGTTCATTGAGCCTAAGGGTTCACACTTGCTCAAAGCTGACGAGTGGAAAGAGCAATTTTTGGTCAGCATTAAAGAGCATTTTGAGATTGAACAGCTAATGACTAACAAGAAATACGCTGTATGGGGTTTGCCGTTTTATAACAGCGTGTCGCGGGATGTGGAATTTACCGGAGCGTTTGAAACATTACTTGAGTGAGCTAATGGTATGGCGCATTTGTTAGTACGCGAGCCACTATAGCAGGACGATACTGGGGGCGACTCAGTCGCCACCCAGTCAGCTTGACCTTGCTACCCAAAGAACTCTTTCACTTTACCCATCCAGGATTTTGCACGCGGGCTGTGACGCGCGCTGTCTTGCTCACTGATGCTCTCGAACTCGCGCAGCAGTTCTTTTTGTCGCTCCGTCAGGTTGGAAGGCGTCTCCACCACGACGTGACAATTCAAATCGCCGTGCGAGTTGGTACGCATGCCTTTGATGCCCTTGCCGCGCAGACGGAAGATTTTTCCGCTTTGTGTCTCGGCGGGAATCTTGATGCTCGCCTTGCCGTCCAGCGTGGGGATTTCGATCTCGCCACCCAGTGCGGCAGTGCTGAAACTGATCGGCATTTCGCAATGCAGATCGTCGCCTTCGCGCTGGAATACGCTGTGCGGGCGGATGTGAATTTCCACATACAGATCGCCGCTCGGCGCGCCGTGGCTACCCGCTTCGCCGTGGCCGCTGTGGCGCAAACGCATGCCGGTGTCGATACCCGCTGGAATCTTGATTTCCAGTGTCTTGTGTTTCTTGACTTTACCCGCGCCGTGGCATGAGGTGCAGGGTGAGCTGATCTGTTTGCCGCTGCCGTGACAGCGCGGACAAGTTTGCTGAATGGAGAAGAAGCCCTGTTGCATGCGCACTTGTCCGTGCCCTGCACAGGTCTGACAGGTGGTTGCGCTAGTACCCGGTTTTGCGCCGGAGCCTTTACAGGTTTCGCATTCATCCATAGTGGGGATGCGTATCTGCTTTTGCGCGCCGCGCGCCGCTTCTTCCAGAGTGACTTCCAAGTTGTAACGCAAGTCGGAGCCGCGATGCGGACTGTTGCGGCCATTGCCGCCGCGCGCACCGCCGAAAATGTCGCCGAAGATGTCGCCGAAATCGAAGCCGCCCGCACCCGCGCCACCTGCGCCGAACGGACTGCCGCCGCCCATGCCGCCGGACTCAAATGCCGCGTGACCATACTGGTCGTAAGCCGCGCGCTTCTGTCCGTCGCTTAGTGTTTCGTATGCCTCTTTCGCTTCTTTGAAATGTTCCTCCGCTTTCGGATTGTCCGGATTGCGGTCAGGATGGTGCTTCATCGCCAGTTTGCGATAAGCCTTTTTAATCTCTTCCTCGGACGCATCTTTGTTGATGCCGAGGACTTCGTAGTAGTCTTTTTTGCTCATAGTCGTTAGTTG
>JAGVIV010000206.1 GCA_020055845.1 Betaproteobacteria bacterium | reverse complement strand
TTTTTTTTACCGGTAATCTATACCGGTTTAAGGAAACCATCATATTTCAATTTCAACAACGGAAGGGATTCTTCCGGTTCATTTCGTGGTCGGAGGACGTTGCTGATGATCAGATCCGAAGGACCATTTTCTTGCGATTGGCTGCCATTACGCACAGCGTGAAGATCACTGTCCACGCGAGTGGATCCACCAGACCGGGCCAACCTTCCATGCCACCCCAGAGATCTTTCCGCACACTGATGCCGAACATGCCCTGTAGGGCGACGAACGGAAGATGGATGAAATAGGCCAATAACGCGTTGGATCCGAGAGCCAAAAGGGGTTTCTCCAGTGGTAAGGTCATGCGCTTTCCCAATTCCCAGACGCCCCAGAACGCGAGTGTGAAAAAACCGCTGCACAGCAGCCCATAGCGCAATGTCCCCGACTGCGGGCTCCAGCCCAACGCGGGATCCGCCAGAAACGCGGCCGCCAACAGCCCGAGTCCAAAACCGGACAAGCATCGGCGCAGATTCACGCCATTCGTGCGCTGCATCAGCAGCAGGTCGCCGACGATGGTACCGGCCAACACGATGAACCCTTTCTGATCGGCAATGGAAATAAGTCTGCATTGGATCGGGATCACCTGCGCTAGGATGCCACCTCCCTTCACGTTCAGGATGGCCAGCAGACACAGCCCCAGAAGGCCGACGCGAACGACCAAGGCTTTGCGGGTCAACCACCATAACGTGCCCATCCACAGGAAGGCCCAGCCGAATGAGCCGATGATGGAATGCGGCATGCCCCAGGGCTGCCCGTCGCCTCCAAGCGTCAGGATCATGTGTGCGTGTGGGCCGTAGCGGACGACCAGGGTAGCAAATATCAGATACGCCACGGATGCGATCTGGACCGCGCGGATGAGGCGGTCTCGCCAGGAGCAGCCTTCCACCCGAAAAGCGTCCCATCGCGTAAACGCGCCGATAAGGGCAAGGAAGCCGAGGAGAAAATACCCGTGTGAGGAAATGGGCATCACGTCGAAGCGTATGGCCCCGGTCGGCACCAGCAGGGCACCGATCCACACCAGGCAGGCAAAGCGCCAGAAAATATGGCCGAGAATATTCCCGGCTGAAGCACCTCGCTCGATACGCCTGGTCATGGCAAAGGGAATGGAAACCCCGGTGATCCAGAGAAATGCTGGCCACACCAGATCAACCCAGGTCAACTGTGGATGATTGGTCACATGGCCGTGATACATCCACCACGGCAACCCAGGGCCGGTGTTGACGGCGATGAAATAGGACACGACCACGAGGCCGCGAAACAGATCGACCGCCGCAAATCGATCACTGCCGTCTTTGACTTTGGTTTTGCTCATCTTTGTTTAACTCTTCATTTCAGGGGCAACCATGTTCATATCAGGTGATTTTCATGCACTTTCGCTTTCTCGATTTCCACCGGAGGTCACCAGATACCGGGGAGGCGGAGAGCTTTCCAGTCGTCCGTTCGATCTCATTCGCGCGCCGGCTGATAGGGTAACGGCTTCGGCTCCAACATCTCGACCAATCGGGACTTGACGGCTTGGGCGCAGAAGAAATTTCCCGCCGGAGTATAATGGCCGATGAAGTAGTGCGCCAAATAGTCCTTAAGTTCGCCCTTGAATCTTGCGAAATCGCTCGCGTGTGCCGCGAGAAGATCTACCACCGTCAGTCCGTGCCTTTGCATGTATTCGACGAAAATATTATCCTGACGCACTCCGGTTTGGATGAATCGCTCGACGGATGTTGCCGGGCAGGACAGAACATAGAGCACCTGCTTGCGCTGCTCGCGCGCGAATGCCTCGATCTTCTCGACGATCCGCTGGCTTGAATAATAAGCCGACTGTTGGTGCATCTGGTTGGCCGCTTGGGAGAGCCTTTCGCTGGTATCGATGCGTGTGACGACGCCGTGGGTGGTAGCCAGTTTCAGTGTCTCCACGAAAGCGCGCTCGGGATTTCCAGTCTTCGCGTTCAAGTGTGCGAGCATGATCCGCAGCGAGAAATCATCCTTGAAGGCGTCAACCGTCCAGTCGAGGTCGCACAACTTGTAAACACTTTCCCGCGTCGGGCAAGGGTTGGGGCGTTCCTCGAAGCGTCCTTCCTTCGCGTTGACGACCACGTAGGGCAGCGTGGGTTCGATGAACCGCTCGTGTTTTGGCACGCGAATGTTGCGCCAGGAATCGAGGTTCCGAAAATGATCGTCATCGAAAATGTTGAAAATGATGTATTTCGCTGGCACGCGCTGCTCCTCCTTGAGCATGCGCCGATACGCTTGATACACCGACCACCCGCCGACGCCGAAATTGCGGATAGGCTCCTGCAGGTGGGCGGCGAGGACTTCTTGCCACGTCTCGCCATCGCTGACTTGGTGACACTGCGTGAAACTGTCGCCGTAGGTGTTGATGCGACAAGGTCGCTCCCGGTAATGGATGGTGATACGTTCGTCGAGCGAACCGTAAGTGTAAACGGTGGTGGAGCCCCCGACGCCGTCCTGAAAACGGGCATTGCGTAGCAGCCACCCGAATTCGCCGCTGTGTTTGGCGAAGGGAAACGCTTCCTCCGCCAGCCATTGTCGGACCTCCTCCGGCGTGTAGAGGAGTCCTTTCAAATAGTCACGCGCGGTGACCAGTTCGGTTTTCGGTGTGGCTGGTTTCATGGCGGCTCCTTCGGTTGGCGTTTTCCTGACGGTTAATCTATGGTTGATTGGTGTTCGGCTTTGCTTTGGAACTGAAGAGGGTTCGATGGGAAACCATGTGCACTCTTCTTGTCACAAAAGTGGTTCCATTTAGACGTTTGTGATCCGTTCCGGTACAATATCAGGATTGCCGGGAACATAGTAATATCGGCTATTCTTTTCACCAGGGCAGTCCGCGCCGATGAAACTTGCCGTGGCTGCGTCGTACCAGTGGGCCTCGCCGTGCCGCTCATATGCATTGTTACGCGAAATAGCGCGCAGAGCGGGGTTGCCGGGTTTTTCGTGCTGCGGATCCCAGGGCAACAGCCCGCGGGCGGCCAGGCGCCAGTAGAAACGTACGATTGGATCCATATGGTCCACCAACTTACCGTCAGCATGAAAATCATAGTGCCGGATGACTCGATCAGCGAGAGCAAGGTTCGCCTTGACGAAATCGGCGTCTGTGCACGTGGCCAGTGAAATAAGCCCATACAGAACATTGCGGCAGGTATCAGACATGAAGGAAAAGTCTGAAAATCCGCGCGTCGGTTCGTAACGGCTATAGGCCGGCATCCGAGATGCCGCCTTTTTCGCGAAAGCGAGTGAAAGTTTTGCATAGAATGCTCCATACCGTTTGTCCTCCTCAAGCGCGTACAGCGTATCAACCAGCCAGGAGGTCTGTGAGGAAATCCAGGTTTCCTCTAGCAGATGTCGGGCTGACGTTCCGCCCTGCGCGAAAAAGCTCCCGGCAAACGTCCGATACTGGCGCTGCCAATGTTCATCCTCGCTCACGAAATATGCTACCTTACAGAACATAAGCAGTATCAGATCCGAGCGTGGCACTTTCGCCTGACCATTCAGGTCGCACCAGTAACCCACCAGCCCGTCTTCACGCAGACATTTCCAGCCCGCATTTTCACACGCCCCGACAAATCCACAGATGACTCGACGGATCTCACGGCGTTCAGCGACCGTAGCCAGATGACGATAGAAGCTGACGAGCCCCATGAGCCAGAAGCTCTGTTGATCAATCGAGGAGTCGGGATAATGGGTTTTACCGTCCGGAAGCACGCCCCGGGGCACGAAACCAGGGAACTTGGAACTGGCTGCCAGAATCATCAGCCCTCGGTACAAGCGCCGTGCCTCAGCGGCATGAACGGGCAACCGCGTTACCAGATATCGGTGCACCATGCTGTCAAGATATTGCGCCGTGGTCAGGCAGCCGTTTTCAAGCGGCGTGCTAAAACCATTGGAATTGGGGATGCATTGTCGAATCTGCTTTTTAGTCGGCAATTTTATTCCGCCCGCGCTGTAGGGCTCCGTATACATGTACAACAGCCCAGTTCCTTTCTGGAGATAATGCTTCATCACCACCGCATGTGCGTCATTGGCAATCTGTTGAGTGGTCATTGTACCGAACATGCGCGAGTCCTTATGGGAAGATATTTTCATGGGTTACAATCGCTGTTCGAGACCAAGTTTCGCTGCCGCGTCATTGAGTTTTTCGACTAGACCGTCATCCACTATCACACCCTGCTTCATCGCCGTGCGAATCGCCTCGGCCATACGTTCGCCGGGGTATCGTATTCCCTTCACGCCCGGTTGTAGCGCGGAAGATTTCACATGTTCAATGAATCGCTCCATCTCCTGAATAAAAACATCGCGTCCGCCAAACGCCTCCGGATCAATCACGGTCAGGTTCATGTTGTGCGCATAGATATCCGGATGGTTCATCCGTCCACCGGCCATACCGATGAGCGACTCGGCCCAGAATGACAGGCCGTACCCTTTGTGACCATAATGTCTTCCACCAAGAAAAAGCATTGACCCTTTATCCGCGAATACCTGCGGGTCGTTGGTAAAGTTTCCGTTTTTATCCATAAAGATCTCATCCGTAGCCGATTGCCGACGCTCGATCATCTGCCACGTCTTGCCCGCCGACTGAACCGCAGTTGACATGTCGGCAACCATCGGATCTCCCCCGGTGGGCACCGCCATGCAGACGGGATTGGTACCAAAACGTGCTTCCCGCCCGCCTAACGGCGCGACATCCTTGCAGCGCGTGCTTTGCGACCATAACTGCGCCAGGAAACCCTGCTCAGCCACCTGCAGGGCATATACGCCGAGCGAACCGATCCAATTGCTGTTGATCACTCCCACCATCGAGATGCCGCAGATTTTGGCTTTCTGCATGGCGGTCTGGAGCGCAAGTTTCATCGCCGGATGGCCAAATCCCCATTGTGCGTCAATGACCGCACTGCCGGCGGCCTCCTTGATGATCACCGGTACCGCCAGTGGATCAAGAATGAGCTGGCCGCTCTCGGTTCGCGCATCCATGGAACCGATCAGGAACAAGAACATTTTTATGCCATGTGTCTGGGTGCCGCTCGCCTGGGCGCGCACGGCAAGCTCAGACATCTCCAGCGCAAGCTCCTTGTTCACACTCTTCTTTTCCAGTAAGGCCGTGCCGAACCGGACAAGGATTTCAAATGGAATACGTTTATTCATACAATATCCCGCCTGCGGTCTTCCCGTCGGGAAGCGCTGATCGCCAAGGGAGTCTCCTCCCCCCGCAACACGCACCGCCGGACCTCGATCTTCCCGGAGCGGATCTCAAGGAAGGGTTTCCCCCGCCGCATGCCCACCATCGCGTAACCGCCTGCGGTGGAGAGGAACGCGCGGAAGTCGCCCTTTACCGACGGATCAAGGTAGAGCGTCTTCTCGACTGCGTCGTAGCGCGCGCCAGAAAATGCCTGCAGGAGCGAGTAGGAAGCCATCGCCCGGGCATACCAGTGCCCGCACTCATACTCGTCGAAGGGATTCCTCCAGCGACCGTCATACCGCTTGCGAACGGCGCGGACGATGCGCAGCGCCTGCGACGTGCGCCCCATCATCACGAGGTGCGATGCTGCCTGGTGCTCGCACCCGGTCCAGACCTCGTCGCTGAAGGGGAAAGGCAGCGAGGGCTTGTCGCCATACGGCCAGGCGCACATGAGCAGACCCGCATCCTTGCCGAAGGCATAGCCGGGCCGCTGCAGGTTGGAGTGCTCCTCGAGGGTTGTGCGGAAATTGTGGCGGAAGACGGCCTCAAGATGGTCCCTGATCTGACCGGGCTCCAGCGTGGTCGGCACTCCGCAGCAGCGAGCCATCCAATCGCCGAGGACTCCGTCAACGAGACAGCCGTTCCCATACTGGGACTTCGGGCCTTCCCTCTTCATGATCTCCAGTCCCTCGGCTGAATAGAGGTCGCTCCCGCCAGCAATCGCCGGATCCGTGGCTCGCAAGCCCTGCCAGCGTATCCGCTGGATGAAATACTCGCCATTCCACAAATCCTTCTCCATTGCCTGCTTGCCTTTCCTCGCCAGTTCCTCGTAGAGCGAAACGTCCTCCCCGCAGGTCTTCCCCATTACGATCGTGGCCTGGAGCGCGCCAAGGTAGAAGCTCGTGCACATCCCATTGGGCCCCCAAAACTCGATGTCGTAGGTGTTGTGGTGTGGTTCGACGAGGGTGCCGGTGTGCTCGGGATCCCAGGTTTCGATGCAGTAGGTGAGGCTCCGCTTCGCCGATGGCCAGAGCGACTTCATCCAGGCCGTGTCGCCGCTGATCCGCCAGTCGCGATACAGCTTCATCAGACCGCCGAGTTGCCCGTCGGCCGCCGCGTGGAAGTGGTGATTGGCTGCCTGGATCGGGAGCGTGGCGCGAAAGTTCTGGTGCCCTCGTTCGTCCTGCTGCGGTCCGAACTCCGTCTCGCGCAACGTACGTTCGAGCGACGGGAATAGGTGCGGCAGGGCCTGGGCGTAGTTCCAGACATGCGTACAGGAACCATGACAACTGCCCTCGTCGTCGCAACACCCCTCCCATCCCCAAAAACGCCCATCTTTCTGGCGAAGGCACGTCGGAGACTTGAGGATGGCGAGGTTCGCCCCGGCCGCCTCGACGGCCTCGCGCGGGAGCGTCGTGTCGTGGAAGGCGTCACGGAACGCCACCGTCGCGGCGCGCAACCGCGTGTGCTTCTCCCTCCAGTGCGCGACCACCGCTTCCACGCCGGAGAACCGCCCCGCGTACCAGGGTACGTGAGTCTCCCCCAATCCCGAGGAGACGTCGCTCACCGGAACATACCAGGCCAACCACACGCGAATCGTCGTCTCGCCGCGAGCTCGCAACCGGAAGGGAACAGACACGCTGCCCCCGGTGCCGGGGTTCCCCTGCGCATGCGGGGGCCGGGCCTCGGCGCGCCCGGACTGCACCGCTTGCCAGACGATGCTCAGGGAATCACGTCCATCGCCGCGGGACCAGGCGCAAAAATCGCCGCGTCCATCGCGGCGGAACCACGCGCAGTCCACGGCGGCACGAGGGGCGTCCGTGAAGACCGCGAAATGCCCCTCCGCTGCGGGACAATCGGGCATCGGCGGTTGGCTCAGCACGAATCCGCCCTTGATGGAGCGCACATGCGCCCGGTTGTCCTTCCTGTCCAACGCCATGAAGTTCGCCGCATGGAAGGAGAACACGCCTTCCACGGTCGAGGCACGCCGGTTCTTCAGACGGTACTCAAGCGCCGCGACCGGCAGGCACGAGGCGTCGGCATCGCCCGGAACAAACGGACTCCACCCCGTAAGCTCCGCCTCCACCGGCAGGCCCGGATCCCGCAGGCGGACGGTGCCAAAGGGGAAACGCGCTGAGAACTCGCACGACGCGAACCGGGGCAGACCATAGGTCCGCCCCCGTGTCCCATTACCGGCGTTGTACGAGCCGAGCGTCTTCCAGCGGGGAACGAGACCCTCCACCACCCTTGCCGTCCGGCATCCCTTCACCCACAGGGCCGCGAAGACGGCCGGTTCGTGGTGAACCTCCGGCTTGTGACGTAGGGAGACGTGCGAAAGGGCTCCGGTCCCCTCAAGGCAAACCATCCCCGCACCCGTCCCTCCGAGCGGAAAAGCCACACGATTGAGATGTTCCCCGCGATAAATGGTCGGGCGATAACGCATCGTGTTCGAGTCTCTGGAAAAAATCCCCGAAGTCGGGGCGTTAAGCGTCCGCATTTTGTCAACTTGTTTTGTTTTCATTGTCATGGGTTGGGCGTCTTTTCCCGTGGGTTGTTTATGAATGGAGAGGAAACTGGCTTTGGCAGGGGGACGGCTTTTTCGCGGAAAGGTCCCTCGCTCAAGGCCTTGATCTGAGCTTCGGAAAGTGTATTATCAAAGTAAATCGAAACGCCGCGGACCTTTGCGTGTTGCCGAAAATAATAAATTGTTGCGCAGACTTTTTCGGGATCTTCCGGTTCGTTATCTTTGGCTCCCGCAACCCAATTGGCCAAATTGGCGATGATTCCTGTGTGACGCTTAATCACCTTCCCTGACTGCAATAGTCCGCCTTCCATCCTGGCATCGGGCGCAGCGAAATGGCAGGTGCCAAAATCAATCAACCCTTCGTCAATCCAGTTGAATATGCGCCGCCCCTGATTGGAGCGATACCGTCCTTCCTCCGAAAATTCTCCGAGGTCCAAGCCGTGCGCCAGAATGATGAGTTGCGGATTGGTCTTGCGGATGGCCGCGACCATTCCGGCCACAGTTTGGCGCACCGCCTCCTCCTGCCATCGCACAAACTCGCGCGAGAAAGACGCGTCGGCGACCGGGATTTTACCGTCTTCCAGCAGGTCGCGATTAAAACGAGCGCGATACTCCGTTTGACATGCCTGGCAAAAGCATGTGTTGAGCGTGCGCACATAATCCAACGCGATACCGTCCAGCCCAGGCACTTGGGCCACTTCTTCCGCCACCAGCGCCAAGTTGCGTTGAATCTCTGGACGATGAATGCAAGATGCCCGATGCTGCTTATAGGGTTTTCCAGACGCATCCACCGTCTCAAACCCCTCGCTGAACGCGGTGTTGTAGGCACCCACGATAATATCGCCTGTGATGGTAAGCCCCAGGCGTTTGGCCTCGGCGATACAGCCTTCCAATGGATAAAAACCGTCCTGGATAGATTGCGCAACTACCTCGTGGAGTTTCCAACCATAAGACTTAAACTT
>JAGVIV010000039.1 GCA_020055845.1 Betaproteobacteria bacterium | reverse complement strand
TGCGCCCGCGCCGCAACCTGCCGCCAAGCCGCGCACCGGTTCGGCCTCGGCTCGTCCCGGCATCCTCCTCAAAGCGGAGCGCGAGAAATCTTTGCAGCGCCGCCATCCCTGGATTTTTTCTGGCGCGATTGACTGCGTCGAAGGCGCACCCGCCAGTGGCGACACCGTGGCCGTGCGCGATGCAGCCGGAAACTTTCTCGCCTGGGCAGCCTACAACCCCGACTCGCAAATCACCGCGCGGGTATGGTCGTGGCACGAAAACGAAGTCATAGACAAAGCCTTCTTCCGCAGCCGCATCGCCGCCGCACTGGCCGCGCGCCGCATGCTCGGCATTGAACGCGGTGGCGACGGCATGCGCATCATCCACGGCGAATCCGACGGACTTCCCGGCCTCATTGTGGATCAATACGCCGATGTCATCGTGATGCAGCTGGGCAGCGCCGGCCCCGAGCATTGGCGCAACACGCTGGCCGACATTCTGCAAGAACTGTGCGCACCGGTTTGCATCTACGAGCGTTCCGATTCCGACGGGCGCGAGCGCGAGGGCTTGGCGATACGCAACGGCATCGTGCGCGGCACACTGCCCGAGCATGTGGAGGTGAACGAGCACGGCCTGCGCTTCACCGTCGATATCGTGGCAGGCCAGAAGACCGGCTACTATCTCGACCAGCGCGATAACCGCGCGTTGACCGGCGCACTGGCGCAGGACAAAGACGTGCTCAATTGCTTCTGCTATACCGGCGGCTTCTCGCTCTACGCCTTGCGCGGCGGCGCGAAGTCGGTGCTCTCCATCGACTCGTCGCAGGAGGCATTGCAACTCGCGCAGGCTAATGTGCAACTGAACGGACTTGATGCCTCAAAAGCGGAATGGCAATGCGCCGATGTGTTTGAGGCGTTGCGCAAACTGCGCGACCAGAACAGAAAATTCGATCTCATCGTGCTCGATCCGCCCAAGTTCGCCCCCACCGCCGCCTTCGCCGAAAAGGCCGCGCGTGCCTACAAGGACATCAACCTGCTGGGCTTTAAACTGCTGCGTCCGGGCGGCTTGCTGTTCACCTATTCATGCTCCGGCGGCATCAGCGACGATCTGTTTCAAAAAATCATCGCCGGTGCGGCGCTCGACGCGGGCGTAGATGCGCAGATTGTAAAAAAACTACACGCTGCGGCGGATCATCCGGTATTGCTGAGCTTCCCCGAAGGCGCGTATTTAAAAGGCCTGCTGCTAAGCGTCACGCACAGTGGATAAAGCCCGCCTCCCGGCCCCTCTGGATAAAATTTAGCCATGCCGTCAACTATAAATATGCTCTACGCATATTGGTAAGCCCAGCGAGTTTCAGATATTATCCACAAAGTAATCTTCAGCCTGTCTTTTCGGAGTCCGCAGCCATGATCGCCCCCAATTCTTTGAGAAAAATTCCCCAAGCCAACATCTTCCGCAAGGGCGATGTCTTCGTTCTGTTCGGAGAGCTTTTTGGCCGGGGTTACGCCAACGGACTGGTCAACGAAGCACGCAAAGCGGGCATGACCATCATCGGTATCACGGTCGGTCGCCGCGACGAGAACAATGCGCTGCGCGCGCTCAGTGCCGAGGAGTTGGCGACAGCGGAAGCCAATCTGGGCGGACGTATCATCAATGTACCGCTGATGGCCGGATTCGATCTGGATGCACCGGCGGGCGAACCTACCCCCACCGACCTGCTGGGCGGCATGACACTCAAAAGCTGGCAAGACGACAAGCTGGATTGGGCGCATGTCGAAAAATGCCGCAGCGTCGGTGTGCAGCGCTTCAAAGATTCCGTAGCCAAAGTGATGAGCGAGCTGGACGGCATGATCGAAGACGGGCGCAATGTGTTTTTTGCCCACACCATGGCCGGCGGCATCCCCAAGGTCAAGGTCTTTCTGGCGATTGCCAACCGTATCTATAAAGGTCGCGGCGACCGTTTCCTGTCATCCCGCGCCCTGTTCGACAGCGACCTCGGCAAACTGATTCTGATGAATTTCGACGAAGTCACGGCCAACACTTTCCAATACCTCATCGAGGGCAGTGCCGCGATCCGCGCACGCATGGAAAAGACCGGCGGCCAGGTGCGTTACACCGCCTACGGCTACCACGGCACCGAGATCCTCATCGACGGGGAATACCAGTGGCAGACATATACCAGTTACTCGCAGGGCAAGGCCAAGATGCGTCTGGAACAGGTGGCCGAGAATGCATGGGCCAAAGGTATCAAGGCGACGGTATACAACTGCCCCGAGATTCGCACCAATTCTTCCGACATCTTCGTCGGTGTCGAACTCTCGCTGTTCCCGCTGCTCAAGGCCTTGCGCAAAGAGAATGGCAGCGCATGGGCGGAGGCCCAATGGCAAGCCTGCCGTGCCGTGTTGCAAGATGCCCAGACACTGGAAGACCTGCTGCAAAAAATCGACAGCTACAACGGCAGCGAGGTGATGAAACACTTCAGGAATTTTGCCGCATGGCCCATGGATAATTCAGCCGAGCTCGCCAATGTGATGATAGGCACCTCCGAAGAGATCACGCAGATGCACCAGAGCCGCAACGCGCTGGTGACCGACGTGCTGAGCGCGCTGGTGCTTGAGGGAACCGGGCCGCTCATGTTCTTCGAGACATCCGCGCCGTCTGCCGCAGTCGTCTGGCTAAATCACGACATCATCGCCAAACAACTGAATACGATGCACGCCTGATCGCGTTTAGTTCCGCGCATAAAACAAAAGCCCGCCGGTTATATCCGGCGGGCTTTTGTTTTGGCCTCTCGAAAAAACTAAACCGCCATGTCCCGCAACAACTGCTCGGCGGTCTCCGCGAGCAGGGCGACATCCAGCGTGCCGATACACTGCTCGGCCACATCGATGCCGTCAAAAACCGCCGCACGATCCACTTCCGCGATTTCCCAGATGCCGGTGTCGTCACCTTTCTGGCGCACCTGATGCAGCACCTCGATTGCCACATCCAGCACCCCGACCGCATTTTCAATCTGGGTCTGATGGCGCACCAAGGCCGTACGCACGACGGAAATCGCCGCCGCCAACCGCCCAAAAGCATCGACGTTAAATTTGCCGAGACAGGCTGCCTGATATGCGGCATGCATATCCATGGCATAGATGTCTTTCAATCCTTTGGTGACGGGTACGCGCAGCAGGTTGCGTTTTTTCATGGTGCTCTATTTTCCGAATCAGCGTGTGCTGACATAAGGTTTGAATCCCAGACGGGTCTTTAATGCTTCACTTGTTTTACGCGCTTCCTCTTTGCTCGCATACGGACCAAGCTGCACGCGCTCCAGCCCGTCTTTCTGAATCAGCACCAGAGACTTGTCCGCATCACCCAGCTTGCCGCGCATCTTGAGCAGAAAACTTTCCGCGCCCTGCGGCGACTTGAATGCCCCAAGCTGCAAATAAAATTTGCCGGGCTGGGCCGCGACAACCGCTGGAACGGGCGCTACGGCCACCACGGCAGGGACTACCGGTTCCACAGGCAGTGGCTCAGATTTCACCTGCGGCGAAGACAGCACGGTCGAAACGGTAAGCGGCGCGGAATCGTCCACG
>JAGVIV010000091.1 GCA_020055845.1 Betaproteobacteria bacterium | reverse complement strand
TGCCTGCGCTGCGGCAAGTGCAAGCCGGTCTGCTCGACCCACGTGCCGCGCGCCAACCTGCTCTACTCGCCGCGCAACAAGATCCTCGGCACCGGCCTGCTGGTCGAGGCCTTCCTGTATGAAGAGCAGACGCGGCGCGGCGTCTCGCTGGCGCACTTCGACGAGTTCAACGACATCGCCGACCACTGCACCATCTGCCACCGCTGCGTGAAGCCCTGCCCGGTGGACATCGACTACGGCGACGTCTCGGTGGCCATGCGCAACTTCCTGCGCGTACAGGGCAAGAAAAAATTCAGCCCAGTCTCCTATGCGTCCATGCTGTATCTGAATGCGTCCAATCCGGCCACCATCAAACTGATGCGCAAGGTGATGATCGAGTGGAGCTACAAGGCGCAGCGCATCGGCCATCAGCTGAGCAGGTATCTGGGACTGTACCGCAAACAAACGGCGCATCCGCCCGCCACCGTGGGTGGTGCACCGCTCAAGGCGCAGGTGATCCATTTCTTCAACAAACCCATGCCGGGCAATTTGCCGAAGAAGACTTCACGCGCCCTGCTCGACATCGAGGACGACACCGTTATTCCGATCATTCGCGACCCGCGCAAGGCCAGCGAGGATTCCGAAGCCGTGTTTTATTTCCCCGGCTGCGGCTCCGAGCGCCTGTTCGGACAAGTCGGTCTGGCGACGCAGGCCATGCTGTACGAAACCGGCGCTGTCACCGTGCTGCCGCCCGGCTATATCTGCTGCGGCTACCCGCAGGCCGCGACCGGAAATGATGATATGGGCAACCAGATCACCACCGACAACCGCGTGTTATTCCACCGTGTCGCCAACACGCTCAACTACCTCGACATCAAGACGGTCATCGTGTCATGCGGCACCTGCATGGACCAGCTGCTGAAATATCAATTCGACAAAATATTCCCCGGCTGCCGTCTGCTCGACATCCACGAGTATTTGCTTGAGAAGGGCGTAAAGCTGGAGAGTGCGACAGGCGTAAAGTACATGTATCACGAGCCCTGCCACACACCGATGAAGACCTACCCGTCTTTGCAGGTGGTGAACACGCTCATGAACAGCGAAGAAATCAAACTCAACGACCGCTGCTGCGGCGAATCCGGCACATGGGCCTTGTCCAATCCGTCTATCGCCACACAAGTGCGTTTCCGCAAAGAAGAAGAGATGCGCAAAGGCAGTGCTGTTTTGCGCGCCGACGGATTCGAGGGCGAAGTGAAGATACTCACCTCCTGTCCCGCCTGCCAGCAGGGCCTGTCGCGTTATGCGGAAGACGCGGGAACAACGACCGACTACATCGTGGTGGAGATGGCCAAACATCTGCTGGGCAAGGATTGGATGGCTGACTACGTGCAAAAGGCGAATAATGGCGGTATCGAACGCGTGTTGCTTTAGGAGTTTTAGGAACTAGGATTTGGGATTGAGGAATTAATCCTTAAAGATTAGTACTTGAAACCACGAAATGACCAACACCTAAATCCCAACTTCTAAATCCTAGTTCCCAAATCCTCAATCTTAGCCCTCTATGCTCAAGCTTCCTCTCGAACCTACCGACGATCTCGCCCGCCCCGTATTCAGGGACAAAGCCTCCTGCACGGCATGGCTGCAGCAACTGCAGCTCACCAATCTGCATCAGGCACACGGCGTACTGCGCGCGCAACTCGACGAATTCAACCGCTACGCCATGCACGGCTTGGAGCGTCTAAATACACTCGAAGCGCTCAGCGAGACCGTGGTGGCGGTGCAGCGCGACTACGCCAAAAAACTCTTCTCCAAAAAACTGCCGCTCAGCGAGGACGAGCTGACCATCTTCGTTTCCATCATCGGCCTGTGGCAAGGCATGGTGACGGGTTATCAGCGTTGTCTGCAGGCATTTGTCGCGGGCGATAAACAGCTCTCCGGCATGGGTGCACTACTTACCCAGCGCTGCCTGCGCTACAGCGGCTTGCAGATATTCGAGCATCTGCGCAGCGGTTACGAATTCGACGGCAAGCTGTGGCAGCAGTTGCACGCGCTGTTTGCGTTTGCCGAAGCACAGGGCTTTCAGCAGACAGCGGTGAGAGACGAGCTGCATGCCGCGGCGCTACAGGTCACTTGCCAAACGGTCTACGCCAAGACACTGCTGACCTGCCACGCCCGCCCTTGGGAGCTGACGCGCGGGCAGTTGCAGATGCTGGACCGCTGGCTCACCCGGTGGAGCGAGGTGCTGCACGTCGAACGCCATCACAGCAGCAGCGCGGAAGATGCGCCGCCGCTCGCCGTCGATCTCGCCGGCATGCAGGGTCTGCAATCACTCCAGCAGACAGTCGCCACGGAAGATATGCGTTACCTGTCCATGGTGCCGCTGAGCAAACTCGTGCGCGTAAAAATCATCCTGCTGCAACAGGGACAGTCACCGCAACAACTCGAACTGGGCACGGATTGCAACGGCACGGAGTGCGCGGATTTTCTCAACCGTCTGCACCGCGACTGCTGCGAGCCCAACCACGAACGCCTATCCGAACGCCACATCGTCGCCCAGAGCGCGGAACTGTGCTTCGGCATCGAAGCCGTCTACGCCCACATCGCGCACAAACCTTTTAAACAGCCACACAAAGAAGTCGGTGCCGACAGCATGGCGCGCAAGCAAATCGCCGCTTTTGGCCACGTGCTGTCCGACACCAATCGCCACGACATCGCCCAGCTCGGCTTCGCACTGGAGAGTTGGCAGGTTGAGAATGAAAGCATCATGGGTGCGCGCGTGCTGCGCGGCGGAAACGAAGGCGAACGGATAGGATCTCACCAGCTCGTGGCGCTCAAACCCAGCGATGCCAATGCCTTCATACTCGGCAAGATAAGCTGGGTCCTCGTCACGCGCAGCGGACAGTTGCGCATGGGCATCCAGTATTTCCCCGGCATCGCCCAGGCGATTGCAGTCAAAGGCAAGGGCATCAACATTGCCCAGACCGACAAAGCCGATGCCGCATTACTGCTACCCGCAGTCGAGACACTCAAGACACCGCCCAGCCTCCTTGTTCCGCGCGAATTTTTTCTCGCGGGACGTCTCATCGACATCTTTCATCTCGACGGCAACGTACAGACCGTGAAGCTGGGCTTTAGTGTGGACAAAGGCGCGGACTACGAGCGAGTGAGCTTCACCCCGGCCCCATAGACACGGGGGAAGTTCAGCCTAGCAGGCTCAACCCCCGAATGCTTTTCTTATTTACACAAGAGAGCGCTTGGCCGGGAACACGATACTGAAAGTGCTGCCCTTGCCTTCCTCGCTCACCACTTCCAGATGCGCCTGATGACGGTTGGCAATATGTTTGACGATGGCCAGCCCCAGCCCCGTACCGCCGGTTTCACGCGAACGGCTGCGATCCACCCGGTAGAAACGTTCGGTGAGGCGCGGGATATGCTCGGGTGCGATACCAATCCCGCTGTCGCTCACGCTGTAGATCGGCAATCCACTCTCCGGCACCGACCAACGCATCACGATCTCGCCACCCTGCGGCGTGTAGCGCACCGCATTGGATAAGAGATTACCGAACGCGCTGCGCAATTCCGCGGCATTGCCGTGCAAGCGCGCGCTGCTCTCCAGTTCCAGGCGCAGTGTGTGCTTCCCGTCACTCAACACCATGCCGTCCTGATATAGAGACTGCAACAACGGCGGCACATCCACCTCTTCTTCCACCAGGGTATTGAGCGAATTCTCCAGACGCGAGAGCGTTAGCAAATCATCCACCAGCCCTTCCATGCGCCGTGTCTGCTCGCCCATCAGCTGCAGCGCGCGCCGCGACATATCGTTATCCAGCTTGGGCATGTCCTGCAAGGTTTCAACAAAACCGTTTACCACCGTGAGCGGGGTGCGCAGCTCGTGCGAAACATTCGCCACGAAGTCGCGGCGCATGGTTTCGATACGTTCCAGATGAGTGATGTCGCGGCTGATGAGCAGTTTTTTGTTAACGCCGTAAGGTACGACTTTGACGGAAAGGACCATGTCATCCTGGCGTGTCCCGCGCAAAATGAGCGGTTCGGTGTAATTCGCCAGTGTAAGGTAACGCACGAATTCAGGCTGGCGCGCCATATAGGTAATCTGCTGCCCCACATCGCGCACGCCGTCCAAACCGAAATGCTGCTCCGCCAGCGGATTACACCATTCGACGTGATCCGCGGCATCCAAAATCGCCACGCCTTCCGGCAAAGCCGCGGTCGCCTGCTCGATTTGCTGCAGCGCCGCAGCATGCTTCTCTTTGTCCTCATGCTGCTTGCGCACCATCTTGTTGAGACGGCTGAACACCTCTTCCCACAGACCGCCGGAATCGGGCACGCGGGTCGAATCGCTCGCCACACACCAGTGCTCAAGCTCCGCGAGACGGCGCAGATGCGACAACAGCCCCATCAGCATGAGCAAGGCGAAGAATAAAGCCCCAGCCAGCGCACCGAAGACCGCCCACAGCAGCAACGAGGCCAACAATACTAGGAGAGGAAAGAACGAAGCCCGCTGCCAGAAATCAACCACGCTGATAACCCTGAATTTTTCGATGCGCCATTATACGGCGGGGATATTGCACCGCAATTACTTTCACCCCGCACGGCCATATTCCCAAAACAGATAAGCAATCGAGAACTAATTGGTTCACGCATGGCGGATGAATTTCTAAGATGCATTCCGTCGCGACGCACAAGGAGACGAATATGCAATCCAATTCAGCACATCAGGAAACAGGGCACCGGGATTACTGGGGTCGCCATCCCAATGAGACAGCAATCTCGCTGGGTGAGATGCAACTGTCCCCGAGTTCCAACCGCGTAAGCGTGGGGAAGGTACAGATATTTTTGCGCCCTATGGAATTCCGTCTGCTGCATTTCTTCATGACGCATCCCGACACCGTGCATACCCGTGAGAATTTGCTGGAAGAAATATGGGGCGACTGGATTGTCATCGGTGCACGCACGGTGGATGTCCATATCCGCCGCCTGCGCGCCACGCTGCAACCGTTCGGCCTGGACCGGCACATACAGACCGTGCATTGCCGGGGATATCTGTACACCGGAAATACACAAAGCGCATCACCTGCAACATCCATTAACTAAAGAGGAGTGACACCATGAAACTGAGCAAATTGACCGCAACCCTGCTGTCCGGCGCGCTGGCGCTGGCTTTGACCGGGACCAGCTACGCTGCCGAAATCAGCCTGCTGAATGTATCCTATGACCCGACCCGCGAACTCTATCAGGAGTACAACGCGGCCTTCGCCAAATACTGGAAAGCCAAGACCGGTGACGATGTCACGGTTAAAGCCTCGCACGGCGGCTCCGGCAAACAGGCACGCGCCATCATCGACGGACTCGAAGCCGACGTGGCCACGCTCGCACTGGCCGCCGATATTGACGCGCTGGCCACCAAGGCCGATTTGATTCCCGCCAACTGGCAGTCACGTCTGAAGCTCAACAGCTCGCCTTACACTTCCACCATCGTATTGCTCGTGCGCAAAGGCAATCCCAAAAACATCAAGGACTGGAATGACCTGATCAAACCCGGCGTGGCCGTCATCACCCCGAACCCGAAGACCTCCGGCGGTGCGCGCTGGAACTATCTGGCAGCATGGGGCTATGGTCTGAAACACAACAACAATGATCAGGCTAAAGCTCAGGAATTCGTCAGCAAAATCTTCGCCAATGTGCCCGTGCTGGATTCCGGTGCGCGCGGCTCTACCGTCACCTTCTCTGAACGCGCCATCGGCGACGTGCTGATCACCTGGGAAAACGAAGCGTATCTGGTGAAGAAAGAATTCGGCGAAGACAAGTTCGACATCGTGTTCCCGTCGCTGAGCGTACTGGCTGAACCGCCGGTAGCCGTGATCGACAAGAACGTGGACAAACACGGCACCCGTGCCGTTGCCCAAGCCTATGTCGAATATCTGTACTCGCCCGAAGGCCAGGAGATCGCCGCCAAAAACTACTATCGCCCGACTGATGCCAAAGTGGCCAAGAAGTATGCGAAGCAGTTCAAGAAGCTGGAATTGATCACCATCGACAAAGTATTCGGCGGTTGGACCAAGACACAGAAAGATCACTTTGCGGACGGCGGTCTGTTCGACAAGATCTACACCAAGAAATAAGTTTTAAAAATGGCACACCAACCAAATCTCGTCGATTTGAAACCCATGCTCTGGATCAATATGTTTATTAATCTGAAAGATCACGCGCTGATGAATACCGAGCTTTTGGCTGCATAGTTTTCGTTCTCTCCCTAGGTGCAACACCTAGCTCAGGGGCAGGCAACTGCCCCTATTTTTTCAGTTAGCGTTACGCGATTTATGAATTCCAGACATCTATTTTCGGAACACACCGATGGCTGCGCCACGACCTGCCATGGGTATCAGTTAATCGTTATCGATTTCAAATATGCGAAACGAAAGCTGTTGCGCACCTGACTAAACGGTTTATCTAAAAACCTGCTAAGGAATGGAAAAGTAATTGGTTCGCTGCGGCCTGCGCAATTGCTAAAGTGTCAACCATTGCATCATGTAACAGAATCGAAAATGCAAAATAAGACAACACTTGAAACAACGCAGATAACGCACGAAATCGAGCGTGCGATTAACGAAATACAGTTTGGCTCGATAGTCATTACGCTGCACGAGGGACATGTAACTCAAATCGAGCGGCGTGAAAAAGTACGATTGGGAGCAGAGCCCCGCTCGTCCAAGCTAACGACTGTTCCGTGACAACACGATCATCAGTTTTCTGGTCTTGACTCCTCCCTAAGGGATCAGAACCGGCAGATATCTTCGGATATCTGCCACCCGTTTTGTAGTAATGCCGACCTGACAACAGGAGGCGATTGTGCCGCCAGCAAGCGGCGTATTTCGACTTTTTAATGTTAGGAGACGCAACATGTCAGAAGCAAAACCGGATTCAAAATCTTTCATCAAGTCCAATGCGGGGATTGCAACCATCGCGGTGCTCGCACTTGCCGTGCTGGGCGTGGCATTCAAATTTTTCGGCCCAAAACCAGCTCCAGCACTGAAAGAAGTCACTGTTGATTACGCCTACTACAACCCTAGCAGTCTGGTGCTGAAACGATTTGGCTGGCTGGAGGACGCATTAAAGTCTTCCGGCACCGAAGTGAAATGGGTACAGAGTGCAGGTAGCAACCGGGCGCTGGAATATCTGAGCGGCGGCAGTGTAAATTTCGGCAGCACGGCTGGACTCGCGGCATTGCTCTCCAAAGCGAACGGCAATCCGATCAAGGCGGTATACGTATATTCACGTCCTGAATGGACTGCACTTGCAGTGAGCAAGGACTCGAAGATTACCTCGGTAGAAGAGTTGCGCGGCAAGAAAGTAGCGGCAACAAAAGGAACCGATCCTTACCTGTTCCTTTTGCGCAGCCTGCAAAAGCATGGCGTAAAGAAATCTGAAGTGGAAATCGTGCACCTGCAACATGCCGATGGCCGTGCCGCTCTGGAAAAAGGCGATGTCGATGCGTGGGCTGGTCTCGATCCCCATCTTGCCAGCAGCCAACTTCAAGCGGGCTCCAAGCTGATCTATCGCAATGTTGCCTTTAATACTTACGGCTTCCTCAACGTCAATGAGACTTTTGCAAAACAGCATCCAGAAGTTGTACGGACAGTAATCGAATCCTATGAGAAAGCTCGCAAATGGATTCTCGCCAACCCCGAGGAAGCCGCCAAAATTCAGTCCGAAGAAGCGAAAATCTCCATCGAAGTGGCCAAACTGCAATTGGGTGAGCGTACCGATTTCTCCAATCCCGTTATCGGCAAAGAACATATTGATGCGCTAACAGAAGCGGCTCCCATCTTGCTCGCAGAAGAACTGGTTAAAACAGGCACCGATCTAAACAAAGTGATTGCCGAATTGATCGACTCCAGCTTCGTGCAGGCCATCATCAAGTAAGCATAGCCCACCATGAGCAACACATTAACTTTGCAAAAAGAAAATGGGGCCGACTACCCCGCTTCGGCAAAAAAGCGATTTTTGTCGGAGTGGTCGGGTGGCAAGACAGACCGCGCGTTGCGAGGTCTGTTGCTTCCCCTCCTATTATTAGGTCTTCTCGAAATCGCCGCCCGCAATGGCTGGGTGGAAGTGCGTTTTCTGCCGCCACCCAGCGAGATTGCCAACACGCTTTGGCAACTGGCACAGAACGGATTGTGGACGCACATTGGTGCGAGTATCGCCCGCGTCAGTGTCGGCTTTCTGATTGGCGCGGTGCTGGGATTGATAGTGGCGGTGCTGGTGGGATTGAGCCGTACATTTGAAGACTTAGTCGATCCCAGTTTTCAAGCGCTGCGCAACGTACCCAGTCTGGCATGGGTCCCTCTATTGCTGTTGTGGTTCGGTATCGACGAAATACCCAAAATCACCATGATCGCGTTGGGTGCGTTCTTCCCGGTTTATCTCAACGTGGTGTGCGGCATTCAGAACGTGGATCGCAAGCTAATCGAAGTGGGAGAAATACACGGTTTAAACAAGTTTGAGTTGGCGCGCCGCATCTTATTGCCAGCCTCTCTGCCCTCGGTGTTCACCGGCCTGCGCACTGCGCTCGGTTTGGCGTGGATGTTTTTGGTGGCAGCCGAACTCATCGCCGCCTCGCAAGGGCTGGGCTATTTGCTGTCCGACGGACGCGAGACCAGCCGCCCCGACATCGTCATCGCCGCGATCTTTTTGATTGCACTGCTCGGAAAGACCAGTGATTCGATACTGCACGCCGTTGAGGTGCGCAGCCTGTACTGGCGCGACACATTAGAAACACGCAAGAAGCGGAACAGAACATGAGTCATCTGATAATTCAAATCGCGAAGAAAAAATTCGCGGATAAAATTGTGCTGGAGAATGCGCACCTCGCCGTGGCACCGGGCGAAGTCGTCAGCCTGATCGGCGCCAGCGGTTGCGGGAAAAGCACGCTGCTGCGCATTGTCTCCGGGCTGGAACATGAGTACAGCGGTAACGTGCAACTGGACGGCGTGAAGTTATCCGGCGTTACGCGCAATATCGGCTTCATTTTTCAGGAGCCGCGATTATTTCCGTGGCTAAACGTGGCCGACAACATCTCTTTCGACATCGGCAAAGTTGGGCACGACGACGTGCGCGTCGCCGAACTGCTGTCCGAAGTCGGACTGACCGGCTTCGATCAGGCGCTGCCCAAGCAACTCTCCGGTGGACAGGCACAGCGCGTAGCCATTGCTCGCGGCCTCTACACGCACCCCAAAGTGTTGTTGCTGGATGAGCCGTTCAGTGCAGTGGATGCTTTCACTCGCATTCGCTTGCAGGACTTGCTGGCTAACATCGCCAAAGTGCATGGCATCACCATTCTTCTAGTGACACACGATGTGGATGAAGCGGTGTTCCTCAGTGACCGCGTGGTGGTGATCGGCAACCAACCGGGCACCGTGGTCTCCGATATTAAAATCGATTTACCCAAGCCGCGCGAACGCGAAACTCAATCTTTACTGGCACAGCGCGCCATCGTATTCGACGCGCTGCATGCTGCACATGTGGTGTAACAATATGAACCAGACAACATTTAATATCGAAGAACAAACAGCGCTGCTGTGCGCGCAGCTTGCCCCCACCGCAGTGGAGCGCGACAAAACCGGCGGCCATGCTGCAGCCGAGCGTGAACTATTCCGCGCTAGCGGCTTGCTCACGCTGGTAATACCCGCACGCTTTGGCGGACTCGGACAGAGTTGGCGCACTACGCTAAACGTAGTGCGGCGCATCGCCGAAGTGGATAGCTCGATGGCACACCTGTTTGCTTTCCAGCATCTGCAAGTAGCCAGCATCATTTTTTTCGGCAGCGAAAAACAGCAGGAAGAGTTACTCACCCGAACTGTGCAAGAGCGCTGGTTCTGGGGTAATGCGTTGAACCCCGCCGACAATCGCAGCAAGGCGGTCGAACTGGACGAAGGCATTCTGCTGAACGGGTTGAAAAGTTTCTGCTCCGGCGCGCGCGGTGCCGACAGGCTGCTGGTGTCAGCCCATCTGGAATGCGGCAAGTTTCTGGTTGGCGCCATTCCGGCAGATCGTCATGGCATACAGATCGACACCGACTGGGATGCCATCGGCCAGCGCCAAACCGACAGCGGTACGGTTCGGTTTAGCGATGTATTCATCGAACATGATGAGCTACTGCAAGAGCCCGGGCCGAACGGCAGTCCGTTTGCCAGTCTGCGCGCCTGCCTGGCGCAATCCATTCTGGTCAACATCTATCTGGGCTTGGCTCACGGTGCTTTTGCTGCCGCACAGGACTACACCCTGACCAAACGCAGGCCGTGGGTCAATTCCGGCGTAAGCAGCGCATCACAAGACCCCTATTTACTGCAACGCTTTGCCGATCTGTGGTTGCAATTGCGTACTGCTACCGTGTTCGCCGATTTGGCGGCGGATCGACTCGATGCCGCATGGAATAAAGGCGATACGCTCACTCAAAGCGAACGCGGAGAAGTGGCTGTCGCCGCAATCGAAGCCAAAGTGTTGGCACATCGGGCAAGCCTGGACATCGGTTCGCAATTGTTCGATGTTGCCGGTGCTGGAGCATCGCTTTCTACACCGGGGCTGGACCGCTTCTGGCGTAATGCCCGCACACATACGCTGCACGACCCGCTCGATTACAAATTGCGCGATCTCGGCAACTGGGCATTGAACGGAATCTACCCGACACCGACATCGTATTCATAGGATGCCCTGATCGATTGAGATGGCGAGACGCAAAAAATATTCTCGCCTGATTTGATATTGATTTAAGTCTGGCCGCGACGCGGCTTGCAATATCGCATGGAGTACGAACATACATATATAAAAACACGCAAAGGTTATGAAGTTAATTTAGTTAGTTAAATGCATTGCTGGTCATAGACTGTTTTCCGTAAGTGTTCACATGAACTCATCACAGGAAAAAGCATGACCATACTTTTGATCGGAGGCAGCCCCTCTGCCACTTCCAGAACCGGATGCTGGCTCGAAGACATCCGCACCCGCTTGGCACGCCAGGGACAGCACGTGGAAACATTACATGTGCGCGACCTTCCTGCTGAAGCGCTGCTGCATGCGGATTTCAAACATCCCGACATCCTCGCCGCGCTACAAAAAGTGGAACTCGCAACGGCCATCATCATCGCCACGCCGGTATACAAAGCAGCCTACAGCGGACTGCTGAAGACATTCATCGACCTGTGGCCGCAATTCGGCCTGCGCGACAAAGTGGTTTTGCCGCTGGCCAGCGGCGGTAGCGCTGCACACACCTTGGTTCTGGACTATGCCTTGCGTCCGGTGCTGGCTTCGCTGGCACCCAAGCAGGTACTCGACAGCATCTATGCCGTCGAAGAACAGATCGTCTGGTCTGATGAGTCCGGCCTGACACTGGCCCCAGCCATCGAGCAGAGAGTGCAAAACGGCATCAGCGATCTGATCCGCGCACTCATTCCTTTGCAACACCCGCGTCTCTCTAAACTCCAACAAGCACTTCCCGCTTGATCATCTCCATCACGAAAGGAACCATCATGAAATCGTTGCATCGCCTGTTATTCACTCTGCTTGCCGGACTCGTTGCGGCAACCTCCGCACTGCCGACACAAGCCGCCGACAATGCCAACGTATTGCGCATCGGTTACCAGAAGTACGGCACGCTGATCTTGCTCAAAGCGCGCGGCACGTTGGAAAAACGTCTGGCTCCACTTGGCGTAACCGTGACCTGGAACGAATTTCCAGCAGGCCCGCAATTGCTGGAAGGACTGAATGTTGGCAGCATCGACTTCGGCACAGTGGGTGAAACGCCGCCGATCTTCGCGCAAGCAGCCAATGCGCAAATTACCTACATCGGCTATGAACCGCCCGCCCCCGGCGGCGAGGCCATTCTTGTCCCCAAGAGCTCCCCGATCAAATCGGTCGCCGAACTGAAAGGTAAAAAAATTGCGTTGAACAAAGGCTCCAATGTTCACTATTTATTGGTGCGCGCTTTGGAACAAGCGGGTTTGCAGTACAGCGATGTTGAGGTCAAATTTCTGCCCCCAGCCGATGCGCGTGCCGCTTTTGAAAACGGCAGTGTCGATGCGTGGGTAATCTGGGACCCATTCTATGCCGCAGCGGAAACCTCTATCGAAGCGCGCACATTGAAAGACGGTAAATCCATCGTCAACAACCACCAGTTCTATCTGGCCGAAAAAACCTACGCCTCGCGCCGCCCCGATGTGGTCGCCGCCACCTTCGATGAGCTGAAAAAAGTGGACGAGTGGGCGCAAACCAAACCGAAGGAAGTCGCCGAAGCATTGGCACCATTGACCGGACTAAATACAGCCACATTGGAGCGCGCACTGGCTCGCGGCGGCTACGGCGCAAGCTACCTGAATAACAAAGTGATCGCAGAGCAACAAAAGATCGCCGACACCTTCTACAACCTGAAGCTGATTCCCAAACAACTCAGCATCCGCGAAGTGGTGTGGTTGCCACAACAAGACAAGACGGCCGCAAAGAAATAACACTGCGCCGGTGAGCCGTTTCGGCAGCCTCACCGGCATTTTAAGGAGAAATCAATGTCACTCAATATCTTTTGGTTCATCCCGACTTTCGGCGACAGCCGCTATCTAGGCAGCACGCAGGGCACCCGCCCCCTCGACTACGATTACCTCAAGCAGATCGGTGTCGCCGCAGATACGCTCGGTTACGACGGCGTGCTCATCCCCACCGGACGTTCCTGCGAAGACCCGTTCGTAGTGGCTTCCAGCCTTGTCGGCGTGACAAATAAGCTGAAATTTCTTGTGGCGTTGCGCCCCGGTTTGCTGCAACCCGCGCTAGCGGCACGCATGACGGCCACGCTGGATCGACTCTCCGGTGGGCGTCTCGCACTCAATCTGGTGGCAGGCGGTGACAATGCGGAACTCGAAGGCGACGGACTGTTTCAGGACTCCGTCGAACGCTACGATGCGGCGCGCGAGTTCGTCACACTGTGGCGCGAGATCATGGCGAAGAGCCACCAAGGCGAGTCTGTGGATTTCGACGGCGAACACTTTAAAGCCAAGGGGGCAAAGCTGTTGTTTCCGCCGGTGCAGAAGCCTTACCCGCCGCTGTTCTTTGGCGGCTCTTCCGAGGCCGCGCATGAGTTGGCCGCAGAGAAGGTCGATCTGTACATCACTTGGGGCGAAACACCCGAAGCCGTTGCGAAGAAGATCGCCGACGTGCGCCAGCGTGCCGCAAAACATGGGCGCACGGTGCGTTTCGGCATCCGCCTGCATGCCATCGTGCGCGAAACCGAAGAGCAGGCATGGGCTGCCGCTGAAGAGTTGATCAGCAAGCTCGACGACGACACCATCAATGCATCACAAAGCGCGCTCGGAAAAATCGACTCGGAAGGTCAGCGCCGCATGTCCGCACTGCACAAAGACGGCAAGGCTCGTACCCGCGCCGAGCTGGAAATCAGCCCGAATCTGTGGGCAGGTGTCGGACTGGTGAGAGGCGGTTGCGGCACGGCATTGGTGGGCGATCCGCAAACTGTCGCTGCCAGAATCAAAGAGTATGCCGATCTGGGTATCGACACTTTTGTGCTGTCCGGTTATCCGCATCTGGAAGAGTCGTACCGCGTTGCCGAGTTGCTGTTTCCGCTGTTACCGGGCAAAGCGAAGCCGCATCTTGTAGGGCATGTATTGAGCGGCCCATTTGGCAATGTCGTGTCTGAGAAGCCCGAGTTGCGTGTCTCGCAGAGCTGATGATGAGTGTTCGCGTCCGAACGTTTGACACCGCATGGCTATTGCCTTGGCTGCTGCCTGTGGCGCTGGTGCTGGGCTGGCAGGCCGTTGCGCAGTTGGGCTGGCTGTCGACACGCATCTTGCCTGCGCCTCTGGAGGTGCTCAAAGTTGGCATACAGCTCACCGCCAGCGGTGAGCTGTATCACCACTTTATAGCCAGTGCCAAGCGTGCCGTCACCGGACTGCTCATCGGCGGCAGCATCGGTTTTCTATTGGGGCTTGCCACCGGTCTGTCGCCGCTGGCGCAGCGCTTGCTCGACTCGACGATCCAGATGGTGCGCAACGTCCCTCTGCTGGCATTGATACCGCTGGTGATTTTGTGGTTCGGCATCGGGGAAGAAGGCAAGGTGTTTCTTGTAGCGCTCGCCGTGTTCTTTCCCATTTACCTGAACACGTTCCACGGATTGCGTTCGGTAGATAAAGATCTGATTGAGATGGGTAGGGTCTACGGCTTGGGGCGTTTTGCACTATTTCGCGAAGTCATCCTACCTGGAGCATTGCCTTCTATCCTAGTCGGGTTGCGTATGTCTCTCGGTTTCATGTGGCTGTTTCTGGTGGTTGCAGAAACCATTTCGTCCAGCGAAGGTATTGGCTACATGACGATGAATGCGCGTGAATTCTTGCAGACCGATGTGATGGTATTGGGCATTGCTTTTTATGCCCTGCTCGGAAAAAGCTCGGATGTGCTGGCCGGTTTATTGGAGCGCCATTGCTTGAAATGGCACAAGGGCTATCGAACATGAAAGGGGAGTCGCCATGGATGCCAGAGTCGCTGAAATGGAAGTGAATAATTTGACCGGCATCGCCATCAACACGAATAACCTCGTCAAAAAATACGGCGAACGCGAGGTGTTGCACGGATTGAATCTTGCGGTCGAACCGGGCGAGTTCGTCGCGATTGTCGGACGCAGCGGTTGTGGCAAGAGCACGTTCTTGCGTTTGTTGGCCGGGTTGGAAAAACAGAGTGCGGGGGCGATCGTTCTGGATGGCGCCGTGTCGCGCGGCATTCATTCCGAAGCGCGCATCATGTTTCAAGATGCGCGACTGCTGCCTTGGCGCACCGTGATTCAGAACGTGGCATTAGGTCTGCCGGGCGATAGCAGTGCCGCAGCCCTCGATGCTTTGCGCGAAGTTGGTTTGGCAGATCGCGCCGACGAATGGCCCGCCAATCTAT
>JAGVIV010000208.1 GCA_020055845.1 Betaproteobacteria bacterium | reverse complement strand
GTGGAAGCTGGATAAGGACGCGGCCTACGTGCACTACACCACGAACGAAACCATAGGCGGAGTGGAATTTAATTGGGTGCCCAAGGTCGGCGTTATACCGCTGGTGGTGGATATGTCGTCCAATATTCTGTCGCGCCCCTACGATGTGTCCCAGTTCGGATTGATCTATGCCGGTGCGCAGAAGAATATCGGCCCCGCAGGGTTGACGCTGGTCATCGTGCGCGACGATCTGATCGGCCATGCGCCGTCCGGATTGCCGACTATGCTGGATTACAAGATCCATGCGGACAACGATTCGATGTACAACACCCCGCCGACCTATGCGATCTACATCGCGGGGTTGGTGTTCCAGTGGTTGAAGAAAAACGGCGGTGTGGCGCAGATGGAGAAGACCAATATTGCCAAGGCCAAATTGCTGTACGACACCATCGATGCCAGCAACGGCTTCTATCATTGCCCGGTGGCGCAGGCCGACCGTTCGCGCATGAATGTGCCGTTCGTGACGTGCGATGCGGCGACTGATGCCGAGTTCATCAAGCAGGCGGAAGCGCGCGGCATGCTGCAACTCAAAGGCCACAAGCTGGCAGGCGGGATGCGTGCCTCGATCTACAATGCCATGCCGCTGGCCGGTGTGCAGGCGCTGGCGGACTTCATGGGCGAATTCGCCAGACACAAAGGCTGAGTCACGATGTCCGATGAATTGAAAAAATTCCGCGCACAGATAGACCGCATCGACGACGAGTTGCTGCGCCTGTTCAATGAGCGCGCCAGTCTGGCGCAGCAGATCGGTCATGCCAAAGGCAACGGCGCGGTGCTGCGTCCCGAGCGCGAGGCGCAAGTGCTGTCGCGCCTCGCGCAGGCCAATACCGGCCCGTTGCCGAAGCAGGGTGTGACGCAGTTGTTCACCGAAGTGATGTCGCAATGCCGCGCGCTGGAAGCACCGCTGCGTGTGGCTTATCTGGGGCCGCACGGCACGTTCAGCGAGGCGGCCATGTACCAGCGTTTCGGCCAGGCAAGCGCGGGTCTGCCTGCGGATTCCATCGACGGCGTATTTGCGGCGGTGGAAAACGGATCGGCCAATTACGGGCTGGTGCCGGTGGAGAATTCCACCGAGGGTGCCGTGGGGCGGACGCTAGATCTGCTGTTGAGCGGCAATCTCAATATTTGCGGCGAAGTGTTGTTGCAGGTGCACCAGTGCCTGTTGTCCAACGAGGGCGAGCTGTCGCTGATACGCAAAGTGTATTCGCATCCGCAATCGTTCGGACAATGCCAAAACTGGTTGCACGCGCATTTGCCGCATGCCGAACGCATCACCGCATCCAGCAATGCCGATGCCGCGCGGCTGGCAGCCGAAGAGCCGTTCGCGGCGGCCCTCGCCGGAGAACAGGCGGCGGGGCATTTCAAACTTAAAGTGCTGGCTGCGAACATCGAAGACGACGCGCGCAATACCACGCGTTTTCTGGTGATCGGCAAACAGGATGTCGCACCGTCTGGCAACGACAAAACTTCGCTGGTGATGTCGGCATCGAACCGTCCGGGCGCGATGCACGACCTGCTCACGCCATTTGCGAGTAACGGCGTTTCCATGACCAAGATGGAATCGCGCCCAAGCCGTGCTGGACTGTGGGAATACGTGTTCTACGTGGATGTCGAAGGCCATCAGTCCGATGCCAAGGTGGCGGCCGCGCTGGAACAGCTCAAGCAGATCGCCTCGTTCGTGAAAGTGCTGGGTTCCTACCCAGTGGCTGTCTAAACAAGTTCCATCAAGAAAGTTTTAAATGAATTACTGTGATTTGGCACCATCCTATGTCCGTTCCATTGCCCCGTATCAGCCGGGCAAGCCGATCTCCGAGCTGGAGCGCGAGCTGGGTATCACCGGCATCGTCAAGCTGGCTTCCAACGAGAATCCGCTGGGGGCAAGCTCAGCCGCCATAGCCGCGATGCAGGAGGCGATCAAGACCATCGCGCTGTATCCCGATGGCAACGGTTTCGAGCTGAAAGATGCGCTAGTTAAGCGTTACGGCGTGACCCACGCCAATGTCACGCTGGGCAACGGCAGCAACGATTTGCTGGAGTTGTCGGCGCGCGCTTTTTTGCAGCACGGCGACAAGGTGGTGTATTCGGCGCACGCATTCTCGGTGTATGCGCTGGCGACGCAGGCAGTGGGCGCGACCGGTATCAGCGTGCCGGCGACCAAAGGCTACGGCCACGATTTGCCCGCGATGCTCAAGGCTGCGAAAACCAAAAAAGTGAAGATGGTGTTCATCGCCAATCCCAACAACCCGACCGGCACTTTTCTGAGCGCGGATGAGCTGCTGGTATTTATGCGCGGTTTGCCGCCGGAGATCCTGGTGGTGTTGGACGAGGCATACAACGAGTATCTGCCGGAAGACAAGCGTTACGACAGCGTGAGCTGGATGAAAGAATTTCCCAACCTGATTATTTCGCGCACCTTCTCCAAGGCATACGGTCTGGCCGGGCTGCGCGTGGGTTACGCGCTGTCGCACGAGCAGGTGACGGATATGCTGAACCGCGTACGCCAGCCGTTCAATGTGAACAGCGTGGCACAGGCGGCGGCGGTGGCGGCATTGCGCGATGTGTCTTTTGTGAAGAAGACTTTTGAGCTGAACCAGCGCGGCATGACGCAGATCACCGACGGACTGTTCCGTCTCGGTCTGGACTATATCCCGTCATACGGCAACTTCGTGGCATTCCGCATCGGCAATGCCACGGCGATGTACCGCCGCTTGCTCGAACTGGGCGTGATCGTGCGCCCAATCGCCAGCTATGACATGGAAGACTGGTTGCGCGTGAGTATCGGTTTGGAAAGTGAGAACGCAAAATTTTTGCATGCCTTGAAGCATGCGCTGGGAGACGTGAAATGATTATCGTAATGGGTAGAGAAGTGACCGATGAACAAATCGGTGCGGTGGTTAAGAAGCTCGAAGTAGCAGGCTTGAAAGCCAATATTTCGCGCGGCATCGAGCGTACTGTGATCGGTGCTATCGGCGACGAGCGCAAGCTGGACGCGGATATGTTCACCTCGTTGCCGGGCGTGGAGTCGGCGATGCACATCGCCAAACAGTACAAGATCGTGTCGCGCGAGTCGCACAAACAGAACACCGTGGTCGATATCGCCGGCGTGCCGCTGGGCGGGAATCAGGTGCAGATCATCGCCGGTCCCTGCTCGGTGGAGACGCAGGAGCAGATGGATCTGTCGGCCAAATTCGTGCACGAGGCGGGTTGCCGTCTGATGCGCGGCGGCGCGTTCAAACCGCGCACCAGCCCCTATGCATTCCAGGGGCACGGCGTGGAAGGTTTGGATATGTTCCGCAAAGCGGCGGTCAAATACAAATTACCCATCGTCACCGAACTCATGGATGCGCGCCAACTCGACGCGTTTCTTGAATACGATGTGGATGTGATCCAGATCGGCACGCGCAACATGCAGAATTTCGACCTGCTCAAAGAGGTTGGCCGCACGCGCAAACCGGTCATCCTCAAACGCGGCATGTCAGCGACCATCAGCGAATGGCTCATGGCGGCGGAATACATCGCGGCGGGCGGCAACCACAACATCATTTTCTGCGAGCGTGGTATCCGCACTTTCGAAACCGCCTACCGCAACGTGTTGGATGTGACCGCCATTGCGGTGCTGAAAAAAGAGACCCATCTGCCGGTGATCGTCGATCCCTCGCATGCGGGCGGCAAAGCCTGGATGGTGCCCGCGTTGTCGCAGGCCGCGGTGGCGGCCGGTGCGGACGGCTTGCTGGTCGAGATGCATCCCAGCCCGTGTGACGCATGGTGCGATGCCGATCAGGCGCTCACCCCGGACGAGTTGAAGAAACTCATGGGAACTTTGGACGGCATCGCCAAAGCAATCGGACGCACGCTGTAATTCGGGTTGATTTCGCCCGTCTGAGGAATGGCCATGAGATACCTGTTCAGCATTGTTGCGGTGTTGTGTTTGATTTTGCCGCACGCGGCAGAGGCTAAGTCAGGCAAATCCGCGCAGGCGCAAAAGGAACGTCTGGTTCTGATGCCATTGCGTCTGGGCGAGGAAGACCGCAATTTGCAGGGTGCCATGGAGACGGCGCTGGTGAAAGGGCTGCAGCAGAAGTACGAAGTGTTCTCCGGTGAGCAGGTGGCCAAAAAGGCGCGCGAGATATTCATGAAGGAATCTCGCAACACCGCGCATAAGGAATGCGACGAGACGCGCTGTCTGCAGGGTATCGCCGAAGCGTTTCAGGCTGAGCTGTTGGCGACTGCCAATATCACCAAGCAGGATGGCGGTTACTTCATCGCGCTCAGTATACAAAACCTGTTCGACAACAAAGTCGTGTATTCCGAATCGCTGGCGTGCGAAGGCTGCAACGCATTCAAGGTGGTGGATAAGCTCAAAGAGCTGGTCGGCGCGCCCGCCGCCGTGGTGCAGAGCGAAGAACCCGCGGTCAGAGTGAACATGAACGATCCCGAAAGCGCGTTGTGGGCGGAAGTGCAGAAGGGTAACAGCGTAGACGATTACACCGCTTATTTGGACCAGTACCACAAGGGAAAATACGCGGCGCTCGCCAAGAGCCGCATCAAAAAATTGCAGGAGCAAGCCGCCGTCGAACTCGCTCAGCAAGACCAGAGTGCATGGGAGGCGGCCAGCAGTGCCGCAAGCGAAGCGGCCTATCTCGATTATCTGAAGGTTTTTCCGCAGGGGCGATATGCGGGTCTGGTTCAGGCGCGCGTCAAAAAGATCCAATCCGAGCAGCTTGCCGCAGCGCGTAAAGCCGAAGCCGAGATGAATCCGGGCAGAGTGTTCAAAGACTGTCCCGAGTGTCCCGAGCTGGTCATTCTGCCGCCGGGCGGTTTTGACATGGGGGCCAATGACGGCGGGACAGACGAGAAACCGGTGCACCGCGTGAACATCGCCGAGAAATTTGCTATGGGACGAACCGAAGTCACGCGCGCACAGTTTGCCGCGTTCGCGGCGGCGACCGGGCATGACGGCGGCAACGAATGTTATGTGCTGAACGGCAACCAATGGGAGAAACGCAGCGGCAACTGGCGCAATCCCGGTTATGCGCAGGACGACAATCATCCCGCGGCGTGTATCAACCGCAACGATGCGCAGGCTTATGTCGAATGGTTGTCGCGCAAGACCGGCAAGTCGTATCACCTGCCGAGTGAAAGCCAGTGGGAATATGCCTGCCGCGCCGGAAGCCAGAGCAAATTCTGCGGCAATGGCGCTGAAGACAGCATCGCATGGTACGGCAAGATGGGCGGCGATTCGACGCGCGCAGTGGCGCAGAAGCAGCCCAATGCCTGGGGCTTGTATGACATGAGTGGGAACGTGTGGGAGTGGATGGACGACAGCTACCACGACAGTTACAACGGTGCGCCCGGCGACGGTTCAGCCTGGATGGGAGACGCTTCCAAACGGGTAGTGCGCGGCGGTTCATGGCTGCTTACGCCGAACTATTTGCGCGCCGCCGGGCGCGTGAGCATCATCGACCCGAGCATCCGGGATTATGGCAACGGTATCCGTGTCGTAAGAGTGTTGCCCTAACCGGGCGGCAAGAAAAAGAGAGAGCGGATGATGAGTAAAAAGGCAGAGATGTGTTATTCGTTCAGCGCCATCATGGTTGCGCTGTGTCTGATTGTGCTGCCGATGCAAGCCGGGGCGGCCACTAAAGGCAAAGTGAAAGCCATCCAAGCGGAGAAAGAGCGTCTCGTGCTTATGCCTTTGCGCGTGGGCGAAGAAATACAGAACATGCAGGGAGCCATGGAGACTTCTCTGGCCGAAGGCTTGCAGCAGCAATACACCGTGTTTTCCGGCGAGGATGTCGCAAAAAAGACCCGCGAGATATTCCAGAAAGAGTCCGCCAAAAAGAACTGCGATGAAACCCGCTGCATGGAAAATATCGCCATCGCTTTCCAATCCGAGCTGGTTGCCGTTGCCAATGTCACCAAGATTGAAGGCGGCTATCTGCTGGCGCTGAATATCCGCAACGTGATGGACAATAAATCGGTATATAACAAATCGATTCCCTGTGAAGGATGCAGTGCATTCAAAGTGGTCGACAAGCTCAAGGAATTAAGCGCCGCACCCGTTTCGCTGGCCAGCGCGAATGCGCCGCCCGAGGCCCCGCAAGCAAGAGTAAATCTGAGCGATCCGGAAACGGCACTATGGGAAGAAGCGAAGAAGGGCAATGCGGCGGAGGACTATCAGGCTTATCTAAGCACTTATCCGAAAGGAAAGTATGCCCCGCTGGCCAGGACCAAACTCTCACGATTAAAAGAAGAGGCGAAAGCGGTAGAGGAGCAGCAAGAGCAACAGGCATGGAACGATGCCCTGCAAAGCGCCAGTCAGGATAGTTACAACGTTTATCTGAATGCCTATCCGCGCGGTCGTTTTGCCGTGCTCGCCCAGGCGCGTATCGCCAAGATCAAAAAAGACGACGATGATGCAGAAGCCCAGCGGCAGCGCGAGCGGATGGCAGAAGAAGCGCGCATGAGGCGCGAACAGGCGGAAGCGGAGAAACTCGCCGCTCAAGGCCCGGTCATGGTGCGTATTCCCGGTAAGAATTACGAGATGGGAAAATACCATGTCACACGCGGTGAGTTCGCCAAATTCGTGAACGAAACCGGCTACGATGCAGGCAGCTCATGTTATTCGTGGGATGGCAGCAAATGGAATAATAACAGCGGAAACAACTGGCGTAATCCAGGCTTCACTCAGGACGACAATCATCCCGCGACGTGTATTAATTGGAACGATGCACAGGCCTATGTCTCCTGGCTGTCAAAGAAGACGGGCCGGCAATACCATCTGCCGACCGAAGCCGAATGGGAATACGCCTGTTATGGCGGAAGCCAGACCGAGTATTGCGGCAGCAACGACATCAATGCCGTGGCTTGGTACAAAGGAAATAGCAATGGTGGCACGCACCCGGTCGGGCAAAAACAAGCCAACGGTTATGGCTTGTATGACATGAGCGGAAATGCGCGGCAATGGATGCAGGACTGGTATGACAATACCCAGAAATATCGCACGGTGAACGGCGGAGCCTGGAGTCTGGATGCGCCGGAAATTCGTGCTGCCGCCCGCACCTGGGGCGGGATGGAATTCCGGGTTCTGAATATCGGATTCCGCGTGGCAAGGACGCTGCCTTAAATAATATCAACGCGCGGAATCTTTAATCGTCAGTCAGGCAGAGTGGGCTCGTCATTGTATTCGTAAGGGGTTGGTCGTGGCTGTAAGGGGATAAATCCTCTGTAGCACACGTTCTGCCCACCCTGATCAAGAGTTAATTAGGATGTGTTAATTGAAAAAAATCGTCATCTTTGGTGTTGGACTCATAGGCGGATCATTCGCGCTGGCATTGCGCAAGGCGCATGCCGTGGGTGAAGTGGTCGGCTTCGGGCGCAGTACCGCGACGCTGGAAGAGGCTAGGCGACTTGGCATTCTCGATCGTATCGGCGAAGAGGTGGCGCGCGAAGTGCGCGATGCCGATTTAGTGTTGCTCGCGACTCCTGTGGCGCAGATGGCGGAGTTGTTCTCACGCATCGCGCCTCATCTTGGCGCACATACGCTGGTCACCGATGGCGGCAGCACCAAGGGCGATGTGGTGGCTGCGGCGTATGCGCATCTGGGCGACAAGGTCGGGCAGTTCGTGCCTGCGCATCCTATTGCGGGGGCGGAGAAGAGCGGTGCTGCGGCGGCATTGGCCGATTTGTATCAGGGCAAGAGAGTGGTGCTGACCCCGTTGCCGGAGAATTCGAAAGACGCGGTGGCGCGGGTGCGCAAAGCATGGGAGCTATGCGGCGCGAACGTGAGCGAATTGACTGCGCAAGAGCATGACGAGGTGTTCGCGGCGGTGAGTCATCTGCCGCATTTGTTGTCGTTCGCGCTGGTGCACGATTTGGCACAGCGCGACAACCGCGAGCAGTTGCTGTCTTTCGCGGCCAGCGGTTTCCGCGACTTCACGCGCATCGCGGCCAGCTCTCCCGAGATGTGGCGTGACATCTGTATGGCGAACCGGGATGCACTGATGATCGAGTTGGAACAATACGCCGCCGAACTTTATATCCTGCATCAGGCGCTGGAGCATCACGATGCGGGCAAGCTGGAAGAGATGTTCAGTCTGGCGCGCGAAGTGCGCAGCGCATGGACGCAGCACTAGATTAATTAAGAGGCACAGAGGAGGAAGCTATGCAGGCTTTTAGAGCCACCATCGATGCGCAGGGACAGGTGCATTTTGCCGATGCCGTCTCACTGAGCAGCACCCGTCAGGCCTTGGTCATCTTTATGGACGAGGGCAGCGATGCCGCTGTGCAGGCGCAGTTTGCGCTGGTGAGCGAATTGCTCAAGCCGGAGTTGCCCGCGGATGCCCGTATGTATAGTCGCGGCAGCGATTGCCGTTACGATCCGCTTTTTTGAACGCAGTCCGCACGCTGTGCGGGCTGATATAACACAACGACTTCTGCAATGACTCATACCGAATATCTCGATCTCTCCCCTTTGCTGTCCGCCCGTGGCACGGTGCGTTTGCCCGGTTCTAAGAGCATCTCCAACCGCGTGTTATTGCTGGCTGCGCTGGCTGATGGCGTGACGGTGGTGCGCGATCTGCTGCAGTCGGACGATACTGACCGCATGTTGGACGGTTTGCGCACGCTCGGTGTGCAGGTGGACGCTCTCGGCGACAATGCTTATCGCGTGACTGGATGCGGCGGTGATTTTCCCAATAAGGATGCGAAGTTATTTCTTGGCAACGCGGGCACGGCATTCCGTCCGTTGACTGCGGCATTGGCATTGTCCGGCGGCAGCTATGAACTCTCCGGTGTGGCGCGTATGCATGAGCGCCCCATCGGCGATCTGGTGGATGCGTTGCGCCAGCTCGGTGCGGATATTCGCTATCTGGGCAACGAAGGTTTTCCGCCGTTGCAAATTTCGCCTGCAAAGCTGGCGGGTGACACTGCCAAAGTGCGCGGCGATGTGTCGAGCCAGTTTTTAACCGGCCTACTGATGGCCTTGCCGCTGTTGAATCGCACGGTGAAGATCGAGGTGGTGGGCGAGTTGATTTCCAAGCCTTACATCGAAATTACGCTGGCGATGATGGCGCGCTTCGGCGTGGCGGTGCAGCGAGATGGCTGGCGCAGCTTTACGGTAGGTGCGGGCAGTCGCTATGTGTCGCCGCAGGAAATTTTTGTCGAAGGCGATGCGTCTTCCGCTTCATATTTTTTGGCGGCGGGCGCAATCGGCGGCGGGCCGGTGCGCGTGGAAGGGGTTGGAAGCGACAGCGTGCAGGGCGATGTGCGTTTTGCCGAGGCGCTGGAAAAAATGGGTGCGCAAATCACGATGGGGCCCAATTGGATTGAAGCGCGCGCACCGGCGGACGGCAAGCTGAAAGCAATCGACCTCGACTGTAACCACATCCCCGATGCTGCAATGACGCTGGCGGTGGCCGCGCTATTCGCCGACGGCACCACCACGCTGCGCAATATCGCCAGTTGGCGCGTGAAGGAAACCGACCGCATCGCGGCAATGGCGACGGAGCTACGCAAGATCGGGGCGATCGTGGAAGAGGGCGCGGATTACATTCGTATTAACCCGCCTCAATCCGCCATCCTCAATCCTCAGTCTGGCATAGACACCTACGATGACCATCGCATGGCGATGTGTTTCTCGCTGGCTGCGTTCGGCGGAGCGGGTATCCGCATCAACGACCCCAAATGCGTAGCCAAAACCTTTCCTGATTATTTTACGGAGTTTGCCAAAGTGACTCAGCCTGTTCCTGTGATTGCGATTGATGGTCCCTCGGCTTCCGGCAAAGGCACGGTGGCGCAGCGTGTCGCGTCCGCGCTGGGCTGGCATTATCTCGATAGCGGTGCGCTGTATCGCCTGTTGGGGCTGGCGGCACAGCGGCGCGGTGTGGCGCTGGAGGCTGAAGAGCGGCTGGCGGAACTGGCAGGGCAGATTGATATTCGTTTTGAGGGGGCGGACATTTGGCTGGACGGTGTGAAGGTGGGCGACGAGTTACGCACCGAAGAAACGGGTTCTGCTGCTTCCAAGATTGCCGCTTTGCCCAAGGTGCGGGCCGCTTTGCTGGATAAGCAACGTGCTTTCAGACAGGCTCCGGGGCTGGTGGCGGACGGGCGCGACATGGCCTCGGTGGTGTTTCCTGACTCGGTTTTGAAGATATTTTTGACCGCCAGCGCCGAGGCGCGTGCAGAACGCCGATATAAGCAGTTGAAAGAGAAAGGAATGGATGCTAATATCGCCGCCCTTTTGCAGGACATACAGGCGCGCGACGAGCGGGATACCCAGCGTAGCGTGGCTCCACTGCAACAGGCGCAAGGTGCGAGCTTGCTGGATACGACCTCTCTGAACATCGAGCAGGCGGTGCAGGAAGTGCTGGATCGCTACCGCGCAGTAAGTTGAAATGGCTCTTCTCGTTAGCCCTTTCTCCCGCTTGCGGGGGAAAGTTGGATAGGGGGCTTCGGGAGAGAACTGAAGAAATGGTGACGGGTTTGTTGTAAGCGTACGTAAGCCCCGAGTCTATTAAGCTAGGCCCCGTATGGCTCTCCGCCATGCAGGATGATTAACTAACCCCCCGTGTGGTTTGCGGGATTACCTGAAAGTATATCGAAAATGACTGCTGTCGCTGAAATGGAAAGCTTTGCCTCCCTGTTTGAAGAGAGTTTGACGCGTAAAGAAATGCGCGCAGGCGAATTGATCACCGCGCAAGTTGTGCGCATTGAGCAAAACGTCGTTGTTGTAAATGCCGGATTGAAGTCCGAAAGTTTTATCCCCGTTGAAGAATTCAAAGACGCAGCGGGCAATGTTGAAGTCAAAGCAGGCGACTTCACCACAGTGGCCATCGAGTCGCTGGAAAACGGTTACGGCGAAACGCGCTTGTCGCGCGAAAAAGCCAAGCGTCTGGCTGCCTGGATCGACCTGGAGCAGGCGATGGAAGAAGGCCGTATCGTTGAAGGTTATGTCAGCGGCAAGGTTAAGGGCGGTCTGACTGCCATGGTGAACGGCATCCGCGCATTCTTGCCCGGTTCGCTGGTGGATACACGTCCTGTTAAGGACACCACGCCATACGAAAACAAGACTATGGAGCTGAAGGTTATCAAGCTGGATCGCAAGCGCAACAACGTGGTGGTTTCCCGCCGCGCTGTGCTGGAAGCGACTCAAGGCGCTGACCGCGAGTCCATGCTGGAAAATCTGAAAGAAGGCGCAATCGTTAAGGGTATCGTCAAGAACATCACCGACTACGGCGCATTCGTGGATCTGGGCGGTATCGACGGTCTGTTGCACATCACCGACTTGGCATGGCGTCGCGTGAAGCACCCATCCGAAGTGTTGACTGTTGGCGACGAAGTTGAAGCCAAGATCCTGAAATTCGACCAAGAGAAGAATCGCGTTTCTCTGGGCATCAAGCAAATGGGCGACGATCCTTGGAATGGTCTGGCACGTCGTTACCCACAAGGTACACGCATGTTCGGTAAGGTGACTAACCTGACTGACTACGGTTCTTTCGTTGAAATCGAACAAGGTATCGAAGGTCTGGTACACGTTTCCGAAATGGATTGGACCAACAAGAACGTTCATCCGTCCAAGGTTGTTTCTCTGGGCGACGAAGTAGAAGTCATGATTCTGGAAATCGACGAAGCTCGCCGCCGTATCTCCCTGGGTATGAAGCAGTGCAAGTCCAATCCATGGGACGACTTCGCGCTGAACCACAAGAAGGGCGACAAAGTTAAGGGCGCGATCAAGTCGATCACTGACTTCGGCGTGTTCATCGGTCTGGATGGCGGCATCGACGGTTTGGTGCATCTCTCCGATCTGTCCTGGTCTGTTGCCGGCGAAGAAGCTGTGCGCAACTACAAGAAGGGCGACGAACTGGAAGCCACCGTTCTGGCGATTGATGTTGAGCGCGAGCGTATCTCCCTCGGCGTGAAGCAACTGGAAGGTGATCCGTTCGGCGGCTACGTGACCGGCCATGACAAGGGTGCAATCGTCACCGGTACGGTCAAGTCTCTGGATGCCAAGGGTGCCGTGATTGCGCTGGAAGGCGATGTCGAGGCTTACCTCAAAGCGTCCGAAGTTTCTGCCGACCGCGTGGAAGACATTCGCGGCCATTTGAAAGAAGGCGATACAGTGACTGCGTTGATCATCAACGTGGACCGTAAGAATCGCGGTATCAATCTGTCGATCAAGGCGATGAACAAGGCTGACGAGGCTTCCGCAATGCAGAAATTCGCAGCGGAGAACACCAGTTCCGCCGGAACCACCAATCTGGGTGCTTTGCTCAAGGCCAAGATGGATTCCAGCAAGACTGATGCGTAATCGGGAGTAATAGCATGACTCGTTCTGACCTTATTGCAAAACTGGCCGAGCGTTATACGCAGCTGCAGGGCAAGGATGCCGAACTTTCCGTCAAGGTGATCCTTGACAGTATGTCGGCGATTTTGTCCCGCGGCGGGCGTATCGAGATTCGCGGCTTCGGCAGTTTCGCTTTGAACTACCGTCCGCCACGTCTGGGGCGCAACCCCAAGTCGGGCGACAAAGTGCAAGTGCCGGCGAAATATGTGCCGCACTTCAAAGCGGGTAAAGAATTGCGCGAGCGTGTGGATTATCCGGCATCTTAAATTGATGTCGGAGTGAACCGGATTGGCGGCCTGTCGTGAGATGAGCCGCCAATTTTTTATGCGTTCATGTTATCGTTGCACCGAATTGTTACGGGTAGAGGAACATGCGATATTTGCTTTGGCTACTGCGTGGAATATTGTTTTTGCTGCTGCTGGGGTTTGCGGTGAAGAACGACCAGCCGGTCGTGCTGAGATACTTTTTCGGCTATGAGTGGGGCGCGTCGCTGGTGGTCATCTTGCTGTGTTTCTTCGCGGCCGGGGTTGCTATCGGTGTGCTGAGCATGCTGGCTAGCATGCTGTATCAGCGCCGCGAGCTGGCGGCTTTGCGACGGGATGCGCACTTGAAGAACAAGCTGGCCGAGATTGACGATGCCCGGCATACCCCTATTTGATTAATTCGACTTTTCTCTCCTGAGCTATGGAATTTGAACCCTGGATGCTGCTGATCTTTCCCCTGTTTTTTGGCATGGGATGGCTGGCCGCACGTATCGATATCAAAGAGTTGCTGACCGAGTCGAGTGCGCTGCCGCGCTCGTATTTTCAGGGCTTGAACTTTCTGCTCAACGAACAGCAGGACGAGGCCATCGAGGCCTTTATCGAGGTGGTTAAGGTTGATCCGCAGACCATCGAGTTGCACTTCGCTTTGGGTAGCCTGTTTCGCCGTCGCGGTGAAGTGGATCGCGCTTTGCGCATGCATCTGAATCTGGTGGAGCGCAATGATTTGGACGAGGACAAGCGCCAGCAAGCACTGTTTGAGTTGGGGCAGGATTATTTGAAGGCGGGCATATTCGACCGCGCCGAGTCGACCTTCTCCAGTTTGCAGGCAACGCGTTACGAAAAAGAGGCGCTGGATTTTCTGCTGGAAATTTACCAGAAGGAAAAGGACTGGCTCAAGGCCATCGACATTAGCCAGCGTTTGACCGCGTTGAGCGGAGAAAGTCACAGCAAAGAAGCGGCTTTCTTCTATTGCGAGTTGGCCGCCGCCGAGCTGGCCGCCAACAAGACCGAGGCGGCCACGGTGCATTTGGAACAGGCGCTGTCCGTCAATCCGATGGGCGTGCGCGCCACCATCATGCTGGGGGATATTGCCGCAGCACGGGCGGAGTCTTTGCAGGCCATTGAGATATGGCGGCGTATCGAGCAGCAGGATGCGCAGTATCTACCGCTGGTGGCGGAGCGTCTGTTGCAGGCTTACCGTCAAAGCGCCATCGAAAGCGACGGTATCGCGCTGTTGCAGGAGTATCTGGGGAAATATCCGTCGCTGGATCTGATGAATGTCCTGTTCGGTGCGGTATTGCAGCGCGACGGCGCGGAGGCGGCCTACAAACTGGTGCGCAATGAATTGCGTTTGCATCCGACGCTGCTGGGTTTGGACAAGTTGCTGGAGGCGACGCTGTTGGATGTGAAGACAGAGCGCCGTGCCGATGTCGAGTTGGTGAAGAATCTGGTGTATCAGCGCACCCGCGCACTGGCGATGTATCGCTGCAAACGCTGCGGGTTCAAGGCGCGCCAGTTCTATTGGCATTGCCCCGCCTGCTACGGCTGGGAGACGTATTCTCCGCGCCGCACCGAAGAGACCGGGGGCGTAGCATGAGCGCGGTTCGCAAGAGCAATCCCCGTGTCATCGTGGCGCTGGACTATGCGGATGCCGCATCCGCAACCGCATTGGCCGCGCGTCTCGATCCCGCTTTGTGCCGGCTCAAGGTGGGCAAGGAATTGTTTACGGTAGCCGGGCCGCAGTTGGTCGAGCAATTGCAGCGGCGCGGTTTCGAGGTGTTCCTCGATCTGAAGTTTCACGACATCCCCAACACCACGGCACAGGCCTGCAAAGCCGCCGCGAGTCTGGGGGTGTGGATGGTTAATGTGCACGCATCGGGCGGTCGGCGCATGATGGAGGCGGCGCGCGAGGGCTTGGAGAATTTTTCCGTACGCCCGAAATTAATTGCGGTGACCGTGCTCACCAGTATGGCGCAGGCTGACTTGGCTGAACTGGGCATTACCGTGTCGCCCGCGGAGCAGGTGTTGCGCTTGGCCGCATTGACGCGGGCCAGCGGACTGGACGGTGTGGTGTGTTCCGCGCAGGAGGCCGCGCTGCTGCGGCGCGAACACGGTGCGGAGTTCTGTCTGGTCACGCCGGGCATTCGTCCCGCCGATGCATCGGCAGACGATCAGTCGCGCATCATGACCCCGCGCGCCGCGTTGGAAAACGGCTCTAGCTATTTGGTCATCGGTCGCCCGATTACTAAAGCAGCCGATCCCCTGCTGGCGTTAAGGCAGATAAATAATGAAATAGGAGAAGTGGCATGATGCTCCGTCTTTCCCGCGTAGGCGGGAATCCAGCAGGTTTAATTAATATGCCTTTTGGATTTGTCCTTGCTGCGCAAGGAGACTTTTCTTTTGACTGGATTCCCGTCTGCACGGGAATGACGTTTTAACGTTTCGAGGAAACTATGAGCCAATTGCCTTCATTTGAAAAAGCCCGCGTATTGGTCGTGGGTGATGTCATGCTGGATCGTTACTGGTTCGGTGATGTGCACCGTATCTCGCCCGAAGCGCCTGTCCCCGTGCTCAAAGTGAGCCGTGTGGAAGAGCGTCCCGGCGGCGCGGCCAACGTGGCGCGCAATATCGCTTCGCTTGGCGCGCATTGCACTTTGCTGTCGGTGGTCGGCGCGGACGAGGCGGGTGATTGTCTGCAGCGTTTGCTGACCGAACAGGGCGGCGTGGATGCGCTGTTGCACCGCGATGCGGGTTTTTCCACCATCGTCAAGTTGCGAGCAATCGCGCGCCAGCAACAGTTGCTGCGCATCGACTTCGAGACCAGCCCGAGCCACGAGGTGTTGCAAGCTAAGCTGGCCGAGTTCAAAGAAAAATTGCAGCATACCGATGTGGTGGTGTTGTCCGATTACGGCAAAGGCGGGTTGGCGCATATCGCCGAAATGATCCAGTTGGCGCGTGCCGCAGGCAAGCCGGTGCTGGTCGATCCCAAGGGTGAGGATTACGCGCGTTATCAGGGCGCGACGCTGCTGACCCCGAACCGCAGCGAGTTCCGTGACGTGGCCGGAGGCTGGGGTAGCGAGGCCGAACTGAACAGCAAGGCCGAAAAATTGCGTGCCGAACTGCATCTCGATGCGCTGCTGGTCACGCGCAGCGAAGAGGGCATGAGTTTGTTCCGCGACGGCAGTGTGTTGCACGAACCCACCCAGGCGCGCGAGGTGTTCGATGTGAGCGGAGCGGGTGATACGGTCATCGCCACTTTGGCGGTGATGCTGGCGAGCGGTGCGGAGCTCGGCCAAGCCGTGCGTATCGCCAACCGGGCTGCCGGTATCGTGGTGGGCAAGCTGGGCACGGCGGTGGTTTCACGCGAAGAGATACTGCAGGATATGAAGAAGCAGGATTGAGGATTTAGGATTGAGGGAAAGTTGCTGAGCCGTGCCGTTTTCCGTTCAATCCTCAATCCCCGCTCCTCAATCCTATTTAAGGAGAAAAACATGTACTACGTAGTTACCGGCGCTGCCGGATTTATCGGTTCCAATCTGGTCAAGGCGCTCAATGAGCGCGGCGAGACCAACATCATTGCGGTGGACAGTTTCAAGAAGGCGGACAAATTCAAGAATCTCACCGATTGCGAAATTGCCGACTACATGGACAAGGAAGACTTTCTGGCCAAACTGAACGGTGGCTCGTTTGACGGAATATTGCGTGGCGTGCTGCATCAGGGCGCGTGTTCGGACACGATGGAGAGCGACGGGCGTTACATGATGGAGAATAACTATCGCTATTCTCTCGATGTGTTGAACCATTGCCAGAACGAGGAGATTCCGTTTTTGTACGCGTCCTCGGCTTCGGTGTACGGCATGGGGCCGGTGTTTAAGGAGAGCCGCGAGTTCGAGTCGCCGCTGAACGTGTATGCCTATTCCAAATTCCTGTTCGACCAGGTGATGCGCCGCCGCTGGGCCGACCGCAGCGGGCAAGTTGTTGGCCTGCGTTATTTCAATGTGTACGGGCAGCGCGAGCAGCACAAGGGGCGCATGGCATCGGTGGCTTATCATCTGTTTAACCAATACCGTGCCGACGGTTATGTGAAGCTGTTCGAGGGCTGCGAGGGTTATGGCAACGGTGGGCAGTTGCGCGACTTCGTTTCGGTCGATGATGTGGTCAAGGTGAATATGTTCTTTCTGGAGAATCCGCACAAGTCCGGTATCTTTAATCTAGGGACGGGGAATGCGCAGAGCTTCAACGATGTGGCGGTGGCGACGGTGAATGCTTTGCGCGCGGCGAATGGTGATGCGGCGTTGTCGCTGGAGCAGCTGCAGCAGCAGCAATTGCTGCGCTATATCCCGTTCCCCGACCAATTGAAAGGCAAGTATCAAAGCTTTACCCAGGCCGACATACAGGCGCTGCGCGCGGTGGGTTACAAGGATGCTTTCCTCACGGTGGAGCAGGGTACGGGGCGTTATGTGAAGCATTTGTTGGGTGCATCGGCTTAAGTTCGGAAAGCGTTTGCCAGCGGCGGCTATGCCGTACTTGGATCGAAAGGAATGCCATGAAAAAGATATTGTCGGCTGTAGCGTTGTGGTTCGCCTGTATCAGCATCGCTTGCGCGGCGGTGAATTTGAATACCGCCAGCAAAGAAGAGCTGGATGGGATCAAAGGTGTTGGCGCGGTGAAAGCGCAGGCAATCATCGACTACCGGAACAAGAACGGACTGTTCAAAAGTGTCGATGATTTGAAGAACGTCAAAGGTTTCGGCGACAAGTCGGTGGAGAATCTGCGCGCCGAAGTGACGGTGAATGGCGCGTCGTCCGTCAAGAAAGCGGACAAGTCTGCACCCAAGGCTGACAAACAGGACAACGCCGGCAAGAAGTGAGCGGAATAGCAGACTAGCCTGCCAGACGCGAGTCTGGCGGGTTTTTGTTTTTGCGGTGCGCCGCTTCTGCGCGCGGCTGTTTGTATAAGGAATGTGTGTCTGCCGCAATCGTGCGGCGACAGAATGGGGTGATGAACGTGGTGGCACGCTGGTGGGGCTCTTTAAGTATTCAGATCAAGCTGACGCTGTTGATCCAGGTGAGCCTCGTGCTGATTTTGGCGTTTGCGCAGCGCTGGGTGTTGTCCAGCTTTGAAAATAAGATTATCGAGTCGGCCAAAGTGCGCGCCTTCGAGACCGCGGACGGGATCATCAACGGTATGAATATGCTGATGCTGACCGGACAGATAGGCGATCCGAAAGTGCGCAGCTTGTTTATTGAGAAGATGGGCAAGTCGCAGGGGATCAAAGAGCTGCGTATCTTCCGTGCCGAACAGGTCAAGAAACAGTTCGGTGTCGGTCTCGCGCAGGAGCAGCCGCAGGATGAGATCGATCAGGCGGTGCTTGCCACCGGCAAGCCGTATTTCGAGCGCCGAGCGGCCAATTCGCACACGCTGAGAGCCGTGATTCCATTCATCGCGAGTCACGACTTTAAAGGCACTGATTGTCTGCTGTGCCATAAGGTGAACGTGGGCAGTGTGAACGGCGCGGCCAACATCGTGCTTGATCTGGATGATGAAGTGAGCATGATCGAGTCAATCAACCATTGGCTCTGGTTCGGTCAGCTCATCCTGCAGGTCATTCTGTTTTTTGTGATCGACAAAATGCTGCGCTCGTTCACGCGTCCGGTGCAAAGGATTCAGGAGGTGATGACCTCGATGCAGGTTGACGGTGATCTTTCGCGCCGCGTGGATATCCACGGCACGGATGAAATCGGGCGCATGGCAAATGCCTTTAATGCGCTGGCGGACAGTTTGCAAAAGAGTGTCAGTCAGGTCAAAGAGGGCCAGGACAAGCTGCGTTTATCGGCCCAAGTTTTTGTGAACAGTGCCGAGGCCATCGTGATTACCGATGCCGACAATAACATCATGCAGGTGAACAAGGCGTTTACCGATATTACCGGTTATACGGAAGCGGATGTGCTCGGCAAAAATCCGCGCATCCTGAAATCGGGCCAGCAAGGTGAGGCTTTCTATCGCGAGATGTGGGCAATCCTGCTGCACAGCGGCTGCTGGCAGGGCGAGATCATGGACAGGC
>JAGVIV010000248.1 GCA_020055845.1 Betaproteobacteria bacterium | reverse complement strand
GGCCGAACTCTATGGTGTTGAGACCAAGCGACTCAATGAACAGATGCGCCGCAATGTTGAGCGCTTTCCAGAAGATTTCATGTTCCGATTGAGTGCTGAAGAAAAGGCCGAGGTGGTCGCAAATTGCGACCACCTCGCCAAGCTCAAGTACTCACCAACCTTGCCGTATGCCTTCACAGAGCACGGCGCTCTCATGTTAGGCAACGTTTTGAAATCAGATCGCGCAATAGAGGTTAGCCTCATGGTGGTGCGCGCCTTCGTGCAATTGAGGCAAATGCTGTCCACCAACGCCGAGCTGTCGCGCAAACTGGTGGCGATGGAAAAGAACTACGACATCAAATTCAAAGCTATTTTTGAAGCCATCCACCAACTCATGACGCCCGCCGACCCCAAGAAAAATAGGCCAATTGGTTTTGCGCCGTGGGAGAAAAAATAAGCGGAACACCGGACTATGTCCGGTGGCATTCGATTAAGCGCATTTGTTAGGCGGCGAGTATTACTTCCCGCTTTGTGTACGGTTCAGGAGTTTGACGAACTCGACGGCGAGGTGCTTGTTTTCGGGGGTGAGTTGTTGGAAGCCTCGTCGAAAGAGGAGTGCGGCATTCGAGTTGTCCTCGCCGCCACCCTTAAATTTAGTCTTGGGCTTCGCTGCTTTCGGCTGTTGGGCAGCGGCGTAGGTATACAAATCAGCTACCGTCATACCCAGTGCAGCAGCGATTTTTTCCACTAGTTCAAGGGCGGGTTGCTGCTGACATCTTTCGATGCGCGACAGATTACCGGCGTTCGTTCCGGCCTCCAGCGCCACATCTTCTTGAGTTGCCCCACGCGCTAAGCGCAGTTGCTTGATTGCTTCACCGATTTTCATACGGTGATTCTGTTTTCCTCTTGCGCATGGCGCAAACTGTATCCGCAAGTAGTTCGTGTTAGTATTTGCGTATCCGCAAATTCATTTTGCTATTTATTGCGTTTAGCCGACTGCAAAACTACGAATGCCGTTTCTCGATTGGGTCAATAAAAATCAGGCGCAACAAGCCTCGCGCGAAGTTCCTTATCACCTGCTCAAACAGGAAGCGGTGTATGGCGACAACGCAGAAAACCTGCTGATTCAGGGCGATAACCTGCTGGCGCTCAAGGCGCTAATTCCGTTTTATGCCGGGCGAGTCAAGTGCATTTTTATCGACCCGCCGTACAACACCCAAAGCGCCTTTGATCATTACGACGACAAGCTGGAGCATAGCCAGTGGCTGTCCATGATGTATCCGCGCCTCGTGTTGCTACGCGAATTGCTGGCGGAAGACGGCAGCATTTGGGTGATTCTTGACGATAGTGAGATGCAATACTGCAAGGTATTAATGGATGAAATATTTGGCCGCAGTAATTATTGCAATATCGTCACGACCACCACGAATGATCCTTCCGGTTTTAAGGCAACAGGTGCAACAATTTTTTCGACAGCAAATCATCTGCTTATTTATGCGAAAGATAAACGAACAAAGCCGATAAAGAAAACATGGATTCCTAAGGGATATGACAGTGGCTACAACAAGGTTCTTGCAAATAAAGCACTTCCATATGACCAGTGGACATGGACAAACATCCAAGATGCCACGGCTATAGAGTTGGGGTTTACGGATACAAAAAAAGCCAAAAAGGAATTAGCAGAAACATTTGAAGACGAAATTGCTGAATTTGCTTTGCGACACGCTGACCGAGTATTTCAATTGGTTGCAATAGGTGGCGGTGCGGCAATTAAACGCAAGGCGACCATTGAGAAATCAAGAAGTATCCGGGACAAAGTTCTCGTTCACCCAGATGATGATGTAGATGATTTTTATATGGCCAATGGAAGGCAGTTGGTTTTTTACGATAAGCGGCTAATTGAAGTTGACCATCAGATTGTTCCGGGGGAGCTGGTAACGGATGTATGGACAGATATTGCATGGAATGGCATCGGCCCAGAAGGTGCTGTTGATTTTAAGAATGGAAAAAAACCAGAGGAGCTGATAAAACGAGTTCTGGAGATGGCTACTAATGTCGGCGATCTTGTTCTCGACTCATTTCTGGGTTCGGGAACTACTGTTGCAGTTGCTCATAAGATGCAACGCCACCACATTGGAATTGAAATGGGTGAGCAAATATTGTCCCACTGCATTCCAAGATTAAGGGGCGTTGTAGAAGGTGAGCAAAGCGGAATAAGCAGGGTAGTAAGCTGGCAGGGCGGCGGTGGCTTTCGTTTCTGCACGCTGGGCGAAACAGCGTTTGATGAGCACGGGCGCATCAATCAGGCGGTACGTTTTTCCACGCTGGCAGCTTACGTCTGGCATTTCGAGACAGGTGAACCCGGTCAGCAAACATTCGATCAGCCGCTCCTCGGCATACACAACGACACTGCGTATTACCTGCTTTACAACGGCATCCTTGGCGACCGTCGACCTGCTTCGGGCAACGTGCTGACGCACGCGGTGTTGCAGGCGGTCAACGAGATTTTTCCGCACGCCGGACGCAAAGTGATCTACGGCGAAACCACGCGATTGGGCGCGGCACGGTTGGTAGCGGAGAACATCACATTCAAGCAGATTCCCTACGACGTGAAAATGCGGTAATCGCCATGTTAGAACTCAAGCAGTATCAAAAAAACGCACTGTCGGTGCTGACGCAATTTCTGCAAGCGTGTCGCAGTGTGCCGGTGGCTGATGCGTACCATGTCATGCTGGCAACGCAGAATCGAACCAGCGAGCACTATCGCACGGTGTTTGATGAAGTGCCGTGCGTTTGCCTACGGATACCAACGGGCGGCGGTAAGACGTTGCTGGCGGCGCATGGTGTGGCACTGGCGGGCAAGGCAGTGCTGGATTCAGATGCGCCGCTTGCCTTGTGGCTCACGCCGAGCGACACCATTCGTTCGCAGACATTGGAGGCGTTGAGCAATGCGAGGCATCCATACCGTCAGGCATTGGCGCAGTATTTCGGCGACCGTGTTCAGGTGTGCGATCTGGAAAGCCTGCAAACAATCAGTCCGCACGATGTGGGAAAGGCGTGCATCGTAGTGGTGGCGACTATTCAATCGTTCAACGTGACGGATACGGCTAAGCGCAATGTGTATTCGTTCTTTGAGGAACTCGCGCCGCACTTCGATAATCTGCCCGCGAATATCAGCGCAGGCTTGGAAAAGGTGACGGAGGCTGATTTGCAAAATCAGCCTTATCTGACTGCCAAGGATATTGGTCGCACCAAGTATTCCGTGGCGAACTGGCTGCATTTGCATCATCCGGTGGTGATCGTGGATGAGGCGCACAACAATCGCACCGACCGATTCTTTAAGACGTTAGGCAGGTTGAATCCAAGTTGTGTCGTGGAGCTGACGGCTACCCCGGTAGCGGGCAACAACGTGCTGTATCACGTCTCGGCGCAGGAGTTGAAAGCCGAGCAAATGATAAAGCTGCCCATTGTGCTGGCAGAACACCCGGAGGGTTGGCGCGAATGTTTGCGCGATGCGATTTTGCGGCGCGATAGTTTGGAGCTGGTGGCGCAAAAAGAGCCGGAATATATCCGCCCCATCATATTGGTGCAGGCCGCGCCCAAGGGCAACGAGGCTACAGTGGATGTGGTGCGCCAGCATTTGCTGGCGCAGGAAAATATCCCGGAGAACCAGATTGCCATTGCCACGGGTGCGCAGAAAGAACTGGATGGCATCAACCTGTTTGATCCGGCCTGCCCGATTCGTTATGTGATTACGGTTGAGGCGTTAAAGGAAGGCTGGGATTGTTCGTTCGCCTATGTGCTGGCTTCGTTGCAATCGGTCAATTCTGCCAAGGATGTCGAGCAATTGCTGGGGCGGGTGTTGCGCATGCCTTACGCGAAAATGCGGCAGCAGCCGGAGTTGAATAAAGCCTACGCGCACATTGTCGCGGAAAATTTTGCGCAGGCCGCGTCCAGCCTGAAAGATCGCATGGTGCAGAACATGGGCTTTGAACGGTTTGAGGCAAACCTGGCAATCGTGCCAGAGCAAGGTAAATTACCTTTGCCGGATGGCGTGAAATCAGCGCTGCCAGCTATACCTGATTGCCATATCGAAGTGTCGCAAGCGCCGGATACTCAACATTGGCCGGATGAAATTAAAGCTGCTGTGCAGATTATGCCCACGACACAAGGTGCAACGATTCTGCTCAAGGGCGATATGGATGCCGATACGTTGGCGCAGGCGGAAACTTTTATCAGCCATGCGTTGCCGGAAAAAGCGCGGGGTGCAGTCAAAGAACAGTTTGATGCGCATCGTGCCATGCGTCGTGCATTGCGCGCACCTGCGCAACTCGGGCTGGCCTTCGCGCCGATTCCACAACTCTGTTTGAATCTCGATGGTTATCTGGAGGTGGTCGAAAAAGAAACGCTGTCCAGCTTGGGTGATTGGGATTTACTGGATCAGCAAGTGCAACTGGCCGGGTTCTCTATTACCGAGAGCGTCAACTCGTTTGAGATAGATGTGAACGGCGAGAAAATAAAGTACCGCCATTTGGATGCACAGCAACTTAAGTTGAATGACGTGACCAGCCATGTCAGTGAACAAGATTTGGTACGCTGGTTGGATCGGGAGGTGCGCAAGCCGTACCTGTCGCAATCGCAGTTGCAGGCGTATCTGGTCAAGATGATTACGCACTTGATGCACGAGCGTGGCTTTAGCTTGACGGCGCTGGTGCGCGCACGCTTCCAAATGGCTCAGGCTGTTGCTCGCGAAGTGGAACGCTTGCGCCAGATTGCGATGGATAAAGGGTTTCAGGGGCGGCTGTTTGAAATGACCGTGCCGTCTTTGGATCGGTCAGGGCATTACAGCTTTCAGTTTGAAGCAGGGATGTATCCTGCTAGACAGTGCTACCAAGGCAGCTATGAATTCAGCAACAAGCATTTTTATCCAGTCATACATGACCTGAGAGAAAAAACTGAAGCCGGCAAGGATTCAGAGGAATTCCTATGCGCCCAGACTATTGATGCTCATCCCAAAGTTAAGCAATGGGTGCGCAACATCGAGCGGCAGGAAAAATGCTCCTTTTGGCTGCCGACCTCAACGGATTATTTCTACCCTGACTTTATTGCAGAGCTGGATGATGGGCGAGTGCTAGCCGTGGAATACAAAGGCGAACCATACAAAACCAACGACGATTCGCGTGAGAAAAATCAGGTAGGGCATCAGTGGGAGAAATCCAGTGGCGGGCGTTGTTTGTTTTTGATGGCAGTTGCCAAAGATGAGCAAGGGCGTGATGTGCGGCAGCAGATCGCGGATAAAATAAGCAAGTCATAGGTTTTTTTCGGTATTCGTGCAGGACAAAGTAGAAAGGTTGTTGTGCCGCAATACGGAGGGGCATTACCCAATAAACGGGGCTAGCATGAGTAATTATTCCTGCCCAAACAATTCCTCCAGCGGATTCTTTCCCGCCGACGCACATCCCGAAACTTTCTTCACCGCAAACTCTTCTTCGATGTTGTCGCGATAAAAACTCCAAGCTGCGCCTGAGCTGCTGAGTCGGCGCCACAAGTCTTCGCTGACGGCGCTGTGTTGTAGCGAGTCGTCGTAGCCTATGGCGCGTAATTCGCCGGAGTTGATCTTTTTCATTTCCATCGTGTAGTTCACACTAGATGCACTTCTACGCGCTTGCCGAGTGCGGCGGCGTATTTGCGCAGGGTACTTAAGCTGGGGGAGTGTTTACCTGTGGCTAAGGCGCTTTCCAGTCTGGCGATGGCGGGGGCTTTGGTGCCCATGCGTTCGGCCACTTGTGCTTGAGATAGTCCGGCGGCTTTTCGTGCGGCCAAGATTTCGTCGAGGATGGCGAATTCTTCGCGGTTGAGTTGCTCGTGTTCGGCGCGCACGGCTGGGTCTTTCAGC
>JAGVIV010000210.1 GCA_020055845.1 Betaproteobacteria bacterium | reverse complement strand
CGTAGCAGAACGAAGGCGTTGCTGCCGAAGCGATAGAGCTTTTCTCCCTCGCTGAACAGCGAGTCGTGCAAACGTTGCGCAATTTTGACCAGCCACTGTTCGGTCTCCGCCGCACCGAAACTTTCCAGTATTTCCTGCTCATGGTCGGCGACAATCATCATGATTGAACCGCTGTTTTTTTGGGTGAATGCGAGATTCAAATCGTCGCGCAATTTGTATTGATTCGGCAGCCCTGTGGCGGCATCGAAGTAAGCCTGATAGGCAAGTTTCTCCTCGGCTTGCTTGCGCGAGCTGACATCTTTGAGATAGACGTGGAATTCGGCAAAGTCGGCCAGATAGGCGACGGTGCATTCGAGTGTATGCGCACCGTGCGCATATTCAAACTGTGTGTTCGAGGTCGGCGCGGCACGGGTCGCTGCCAAGTGTTTTTCCAGCGCGGCCGGCAGCAGTAGTCCTGCTTGAGTGGGGTCAAGTTGCAGATGGCCGAGCAGTATGGTGCTTGCCGGATTGGCGTAGAGCACATTTCCATCCGCATTGAGACGCAGCACCGGGTTCGGATCTCGCTCGGCAAACAGCGCAAGGCGGCGGCGTTCCGCGCCTTCGCGGATGATGGCAACGACGTAGTAGCCGACGAAGAATGCGATGCCGAAAATCAAAACTGAAAAGGCGATGACTGAACTCACCATGGTCGATACGCTGTTCTGTGAGTCTTCGCCCAAGTCGTTCACAGCTTGCCGGTTTGCGGCACTGATGATGCTGAGCGTTTTTTCGATCTGGCGTACCTTGGGTTTGACTTGGGCCAGGATTGAACGGGCTTTGTCCCAGTCTATGTTGCGGTTGCCAAGCGTCGTGGACAGCTCATCTGCCAGTAAACCCAGTTCAGTCAGGCGCAGGTTTAATTCCCCTATTCCTGTGCGTGAGCTGGCATTTTCCTGAAGTTTTGCGACGATTTCCTCAAGCAGTTTTTTATTTTCGCTGCGTTGCGTCAGGAAGGTGGCGCGTGTGGACGTATATGAATAATACTCATATAGCAGGCGCTCTTCGTCCGCGATGGCTCCGCGCAATTCCCCTATGCGTTGGGATAAAGGGAGTTTTTCGGAGATGAAGAGGTGATTGATGGCCTGTACCGAATCACCCAGATAGACGATGCGGGCGGAGACAATGATGCCGACCATCAGCACGAAAATGAAAGCCAGCCATATTCTGCGTTGCAGCATCGTGCACCTGTTTAAAAATGGGGGATTCGGGTTTTAGTTGGTTTCGGAGAGCTTAGGCCTGTTTCCCGCAGGCTGTAACTTACCGCCAATTTTGACACAGCTTCCTTTGGCTACGCTTGTAAAGTCGTTGGGGTCATTGTCGATTTTGGAGTGGCCCGCACATGAGTGTTTGTTGGCATTGCTGTTGCATGCATTTTGTCCGGCTTTGGCAACCCCGAAACACTTTTCATTCTCGGCAGCTGATGCTGAAGAGGCGGTAATGCCGAATGCAAGCAGGGCGGTAATTGCGCTGTGAATGATTTTGCTGTGCTCGTGCATGATGTTCTCCTGGTCGATTTTGGTGAGAGTGGGGTGTCCGTGAATAGTATAAATTATGCCTATTTCAGGTCGCTTTGAGGTGTGTTTCCATCCATGCATCTGCCGACCATGCACCGCGACTGAGGATTAATAGTACCGTCAGCATCATTCCCCAGTAGAGATGCTGGTTCAGACCAGCCTCGCTTAATTCCGAGTAATAGGAATAGGCGGCAACCGCGTTAAGGATAAATAGCCCGGCTGCGGCAAAGCGTCCGAACAGCCCGAAAACCAATAACACCGGCAGACCGAGCTCGGCACCGGTCGCCAGATAAGCGGCTACATCACTGGGTAGCAAGGGAACCTGGTAGACATCGCTGAACAAATACAGCGTGCTGTCCCAGTTTTGTATCTTGGTGAGGCCGGATTTGAAGAAGGCATTCGCCAAGAACAGGCGCAATGCTAGGTCGAATACCGGAGCTAGATATTCCGGGTAGCGCGAGGCGGTGTAGTAATGTTTGAGCAAGCTCGGTAAATGTCTCATTTCGTTCTCCTAGCGCACATCGATCAGCACGCTCTGTCTGACCAGTTTGAGCAGTGTGGCTTGCAAATCAAAATCGGGATATTGCTCAAGCGTGGTGAGCGTGGCATCTCCCAACGCCACACCTTTTTGTATGTGCTGCAACCAGTCCGCTTCGGCTTCGGCTAGCTCAGTGACATGAACTGCATCCGTGTCGCGGTAGACCATTGCTGTGCAGTGCCCGCTGTTCAGGTCAATATGGAAATCGCTGTCCGCACCGAGTTGGTGGGCTTGCCAGATGGCGTTCACGGGGTAAGGGGAACGCACGATGTGAACAGCGGGGTGTACGCTAAAGATCAGGTAAGGATGCTGTTCAGGCGGGAATTGCGCCAGCCGCGCTAAATCGAACTCGGCTTCATCCGCTTCAAAATAGGAGGTGTG
>JAGVIV010000025.1 GCA_020055845.1 Betaproteobacteria bacterium | reverse complement strand
CCATTCTCCTTGTCGGTAGATGCTGCGTGTGTTGTGACCGCGGGAGTAGGGGAGATGCTGTGTCGTGATGCGGCGGGAGGCGCTGTCCATGTTTATCCCCGTGGCGCAAGTGCGGCGCTGCATATCTCGTCCCCGCTATCGCGGAAACCCGATCTTGCGCCAGCTCCTGTTCTGGGGATCACCGATCGGTCTCGTGCCGTTCGTTGCGGCAGGTATGCGCGCCGGTGGGTTTGCAAGTGGGCGCACTTTAGGGGAACTCTACGGCGCATGTCAATCGCGAGTAGGGCTGGGGATGCGGCTACGCTGCAGGTATAATGCGCGCCTTTATTTGCGGCAGCGTGTTCCCCAAATCTTTCTTTACTGGAGTCGTCGTGTTCAAGCTCATCGGTGTCATTGCAGGTTATATATTTTTTGGTTTCTGGGGCGGTTTGCTCGGATTCTTTGTGGGTTCGTTCTTCGACCGCATGCGCGCGTACGGCTCCGGCGGGATGAATCCTTTGCAGAACGCGCTGCGTCAGGCCGTGTTTCTGGAGACGTTGTTCATTTCTATGGGTAAGCTGGCTAAGGCCGACGGCCATGTCTCGCAGGAAGAGATCGACCACGTCGAAACGTTCATGCAGAAACTGGGCATGACGGAGGAGCACCGCGCACAGGCCATTACGTGGTTTAAACAGGGTGCGGCGGCGGACTTTGACATCGCCCCCAGCTATAAACGCTTCATGATGGTGTGCGGGCACACCAAGAATCTGAAACAAGTGTTGCTGGTCTATCTCATTGTGATGGCGCTCGCGGACGGGAGTATCCATCCGGCGGAAGAAGCGTTGCTCGGTGACATCGCAACTTATCTGGGGTATGACCAGGCCACGTTCAAACGCATGATCGATATGGTGCTGAATCAGGCGCACTTTGGCGGGGCGCAGGCCGATCCTGCCAAGGCACTGGAGGACGCATACAAAGCGCTGGGCGTGAGTAAAGACAATACCGATGCCGAAGTTAAACGCGCGTATCGCAAACTCATGAGCCAATACCACCCGGATAAACTGATGGGTCAGGGCGTTCCCGAAGACATGATCGCCATGGCGACCGAACAGGCCAAAGAGATACAGCTCGCCTACGATCTGATCAAGAAGAACCGCAATCTCTGACATGCTGTTTTCTTCCAAGCATTCGCGTCCGCGCTACAGCGGGCTGCACGGCTCGTCTGATGCATTGGCGCTGGCGCAATACGCCACGGCACACTCTCCGCTGGTAATCGTCGCGGCCAACGCACTGGAGGCGCAGCGCCTGATGGAGGAGATTCCATTCTTTGATCCCAAGCTGCGCGTGCATTTGCTGCCGGACTGGGAGACGCTGCCCTACGACCATTTTTCGCCGCATCAGGATTTGATTTCGGAACGTCTTTCCACGCTGCACCATATCCGCAGCAACGCCTGTGATGTGGTCATCGTACCGATCACCACAGCTTTATATCCGCTGCCGCCGGTGGAGCATTTGGCGGCCTATACTTTTTTTCTCAAGCGCGGCGAAAAGCTGAACCTTGCGCAGTTGCGCGAGCAGCTTACCTTCGCCGGATATGCGCATGTGCAGCAGGTTCTCACCCCGGGGGAATATTGTGTGCGCGGCGGCATCATTGATCTGTTCGCGATGGGCAGTCTGCTTCCTTACCGTATCGACTTGTTTGACGACGAAATCGAAACTATCGCCACCTTTGATGTGGATACGCAGCGCACTCTGTATCCCGTGCCGGAAGTGCGCATGCTGCCCGCGCGCGAATTTCCGATGGATGACAAAGGCCAGGCGCACTTCCGCCAGAGTTTTCGTGACCGCTTCGAGGGCGACCCGTCCAAGTCGCGCATCTACAAAGACGTGAGCAAGGGCATCGCCCCGGCGGGCATCGAGTATTACCTGCCGCTGTTCTTCGACAAGACCGCCACGCTGTTCGACTACCTGCCCAAGAGTGCCACGCTGTGCCTGCATCACGATGTGGATGCGGCCATCCAACAGTTCGGAGTGGATACGGCTTCGCGCTACAACCTGCTGCGCGGCGATCCGCAGCATCCGCTGCTGGAAACGAAAGAATTGTTTTTGGACGGGGAGCAGTTTTTTATTCGCGTCAAAGAGTTTGCGCGGGTGGATATACTCCCCTCGCCCGCAAGCGGGATAACCAGCGACTTGGCTGAGGGTGTTTCCCAGCCTAGTCGAATGGCTAGTAGTTTCATCAGAGGGGGGAGCGAAGCGGAGGGTGAGGGGCTGGGAGTGCCTAAAAATGTTGTTTCATGCTCCACCAGCACCATCCCTCCTATCGCTGTAGACCGCCGTGCCGAGATTCCTACGCAAAAATTTGCGGACTTTCTGCGCGGATATCCGGGCCGCACCCTGCTGCTGGCCGACAGTCTTGGTCGCCGCGAAATCATGTCCGGCTACCTCAAGGAATACGGTCTTACGCCCGCCGTGTGCGAAGACTACGCATCCTTCCTGGCGAGCAAAGAAAAATTTATGCTCGGTATAGGCGCGATCCAGAACGGCTTCACGCTGCCGGACGGGCACGCCCGTCTCCCTCACCCGCTTGCGGGAGAGGGGGCAAACGAATCGCTACGCGAATTTGAAGTTCACGAGCAGTTCGCCATTGTCACCGAAACCGAACTGTACGCCGCGCAACCGCGTAGCCGCGCCGCGCGGGTTGCCAAAAAGAGCAATGTCGAAGGCATGCTGCGCGATCTGTCCGAACTCAAGACAGGTGACCCGGTGGTGCATGAGCAGCACGGCATTGCGCGCTATCAGGGGCTGGTGAATCTCGATCTTGGCGAAGGCGAAAACGAATTTTTGTTGCTGGTATATGCAGGCGAGGACAAGCTCTACGTGCCGGTGTCGCAACTGCACGTCATCAGCCGCTACAGCGGCGGCGCGCCGGAAGCCGCACCCCTGCACAAGCTGGGCAGCGGCACCTGGGACAAAGCCAAGCGCCGCGCCATGCAGCAGGTGCGCGACACCGCCGCCGAGTTACTCAATATTTACGCCCAGCGCGCCACGCGCAAAGGCCACGCCTTCAAACTCACCTATCACGACTACGAAGCGTTCGCGGAAGGCTTCGGCTTTGAAGAGACTGCCGACCAAGCAGCAGCCATCGAAGCCGTGTTGCTCGATTTGCAATCCGTCAAACCGATGGACAGGCTCATCTGCGGCGATGTGGGCTTCGGCAAAACAGAGGTCGCCTTGCGCGCCGCTTTCGTGGCGGTGATGGATGGCAAGCAGGTTGCGGTGCTGGTGCCCACCACGCTGCTGGCCGAACAGCACTTCCAGAATTTCTCAACTCGCTTCGCCGACTGGCCGATCAAAATCGCCGAATTATCGCGTTTCCGTTCGACCAAAGAAGTGACGCAGTCGTTGAAAGACTTGGCCGACGGCAAGTTGGATATCGTGATCGGCACGCACAAGCTGATTCAGAAAGATGTGAAGTTCAACAATCTCGGTTTGGTGATTCTCGATGAAGAACATCGCTTTGGTGTGCAGCAGAAAGAACGCCTGAAAGCGTTGCGTGCCGAGGTGGATGTGCTCACGCTCACCGCGACACCGATCCCGCGCACGCTGGCGATGTCGCTGGAAGGTCTGCGTGACTTCTCGGTGATCGCCACCGCGCCGCAGCGTCGCCTCTCCATCAAAACTTTTGCCAGCAGCTTCAGCCTGGGCATCATCCGCGAAGCCGTGCTGCGCGAACTCAAGCGCGGCGGGCAGGTGTACTTCCTGCACAACGAAGTGGATACCATCAACAATATGCTGGAGAAGCTCGAAGACCTGTTGCCGGAAGCGCGTATCCGCGTGGCGCACGGGCAGATGGGCGAGCGCGATCTGGAAGCGGTAATGCGCGACTTCACCCATCAGCGTTTCAATGTGTTGCTGTGCACTACCATCATCGAAACCGGTATCGACGTGCCCACCGCCAACACCATCATCATGAACCGCGCCGACCGCTTCGGCCTTGCGCAGCTGCACCAGTTACGCGGACGCGTCGGGCGCTCGCACCACCAAGCTTATGCGTATCTGCTGGTGGACAACATGGAAGGCCTCACGACACAGGCCAAGAAACGCCTCGAAGCGATTCAGGCAATGGAGCAATTGGGCAGCGGCTTCTTCCTCGCCATGCACGATTTGGAAATTCGCGGTGCGGGCGAAGTGCTGGGCGAATCGCAAAGCGGCGAGATGCAGGAGATCGGGTTTTCGCTCTACAACGACATGCTCGCCGCCGCCATCGCCTCGCTCAAGCAAGGCCACGAGCCGGACATGGCGCACCCGCTGGGCGTGACTACCGAGATCAACCTGCACACGCCCGCGCTGTTGCCGAACGACTACTGCGGCGACATCCACCAGAGGCTGGTGATCTACAAACGCTTCGCCAACTGCAACACGCAGGAAGACCTGGACGACATGCAGCAAGAGCTGATCGACCGCTTCGGCCTGTTACCCGAACCCGCGCAAACCCTGCTCGACAGCCACCGCCTGCGCATCGCCGCCAAACCTTTGGGCATCGCCAAACTGGATGCTTCCAGCGAAGCGATACAAATCCAGTTCGTGCCGAACCCGCCCATCGATCCGATGAAAATCATCACCCTGATCCAGACCCGCCGTTACATCAAAATGAACGGGCCGGATAAATTGCGGATTGAGTTGAAGCATGATGACTTGCAGCAGCGGGTGCTGGCGATTAAGAATTTCTTTAACGAATTGAAGTAATCCGCATTGTCATCATAGAGTCTGCCTTGAATTAATTGCACTGTCGTAGGCTGGTGGTGAGGTACGAACCCCAGCGTTTGCAAAGGTCGAACACGCTGGGGTTCGCCATTGCTCACCACCAGCCTACACACCATTTTAGAGTCAACTTGCCAATATCTCTTATTGAGATATACTGCGTTAGATGCACATCATTACTCACCGCCGGATCGTGACCGCGCAACAAGCGCATCCTCAAAGCGCGACTGCCCTTGAGCAGTGGTATCGCTTGTGCAAAAAAGCCGAATGGCGAAATTTCTCGGAATTGCGAGCGCTGTTTCCCAGTACGGACAAGGTGGGTGATGTATTCGTATTCGACATAGGCGGGAACAAGCTGCGTTTGATCGCGGCCATTCACTTCAATACGGGACGATTATTTATCAGGGCAGTGCTGACGCACAAAGAATATGACCAAGGAGACTGGAAATGAACGCACGAGTTAAAACAGCGATTGAACATTGGGGGTATGTCGCGCCGCTGTTACAACCTGCGCGCAATGCCAAAGAGTACGCACAATTGGTTGAGGCGCTTGATGCTGCAATCGATGCAGGCGGCGCTGATGAAAAACATCCGCTCGCCAGATTAGTGGATTACCTCGGAGACTTAGTTGCTGAATATGAAGCCAAGGACAAAATGCCGAAAGCTGCAACAGGTGCGGAGGCGCTACGCTATCTGATGCAACGCGATGGTTTGCGCCAAGTTGATCTTCCAGAACTGGGGAGCCAAGGTGTCGTGTCTGAATTGTTATCCGGGCGACGTGAATTCAATGCCCGCCAAGCTAAAGAATTGGCGGCGAGATTTGGAGTTTCGGCAGCATTTTTTTTGTAGACATAAAATCGACTCTTACACCTGAATCGATTTTAAATGCGAAGCTGATGCTATTGGACCCTATTCGTTGAAGTGTTCCGATGCTCGCGATGCATTCGTAAGATAGTGCGAAAGGTATTACGAAGTTGCTCAATTATTTTTGACTTCGAGTAAGGGAAGATTTCCATCAGAAAGTAGGCGAGGAAGCTTCACCGCTTCCACCACTCCCGTTGCTGATCCTTGTCCATAAACGTCCATGCAAGGATGCGGCTTTTCTTCTGGCCTTGTGACATCTCGATGGTGCGGTTCTCGGTTGCCTTGGAGTATTTCAACTTGCGGTACACATGCGGCAAGGTGGCGGACTTTGAGATCAGCGTGGTGAACCACAGGCAGTTATCCTTGCCCGATTCGCTCTCTTCGATCATGCGCGTGACGAAGGCTTCTTCGCCGCCGTCGCAGCACAGCTCCATGCTTTGTCCGCCGAAGTTAAGTACGGGATTTTTGCGTTTGTCGTTTTCTTTGCCGAGGTTTTTCCATTTGCGCTGCGCGCCGTGTCTGGCCTCGGCCAGCGAGGCGTGGAAGGGTGGGTTGCATAGGGTGATGTCGAAGTACTCATCGGCATAGGTCACGCCTGAAAATATTTCCGTGGATGATTTTTGTAGGCGCAGCTCAATGGTCGCGTTCAATTGATTGGCATCCAGAATCTGCTGCGCATTGTGCAGCGCTGTCGCATCAATATCGGTGCCGACAAACTGCCAGTCATAGGCGGCATGGCCGATGAGCGGGTAGATGCAGTTTGCGCCCGTGCCGATGTCGAGCACGCGCACCGTCTGGCCGCGTGGAATCGTGCCGCCGTTGCTTTCGCTCAGCAGGTCGGCGAGGTAGTGAATATAGTCCGCACGGCCGGGGATGGGCGGGCACAGATATTGGGCGGGGAGGTTCCAATTCTTGATGCTGTAGTAGTGAAGCAATAGCGCGCTATTGAGCGCTTTAACGGCAGCGGGATCGGCGAAATTGATCGACTCGTTGCCATATTCATTCTTTCCCACGAACGCCGCCAGCTCCGGGCTGCTCGCGATGAGCTGCGCGAAGTCGTAGCGGTCGCGGTGCAGATTGCGCGGATGCAGATTGATTTTTGTTGCGGCGGCTTCGGTCATGGTGCGTTTCGTTGCATGGGAATGCGCGGATTGTAACAAGTGCTCATGTCTCGCATTGCCCTATAATTTGCACTAATGGCCTCATTTTTTATTTTCTGCTTGACCCTCACGCTACGTCAGGCCCCAACATGGTGGCACGTATGAAGAAAGGAGTATCCGATGTTGCTTAAAGTGGGGGAGTTGGCGAAACGCTGCGGGCTGACTGTGCGCACGCTGCACCATTACGACACCATCGGCCTGCTCACGCCTTCTGCGCGTTCTGACAGTGGCTACCGGCTGTACAACCGTAACGATATCGCCCGTTTGCACCAGATACAGGCATTGCGTCGTTTCGGTCTGGCCTTGGCCGACATCGGAACGGTGCTGGCGAATCCCGGCTCACACCTCGCGGCCATTGTGGATCAGCAGATCCAGATGCTGGGGCAACAGATCGCGCAAAGCACGATGTTGCGCGAGCGTCTGTCCCAGTTGCAGGGCCAGTTACAGCGGGGGGAGGAGCCGGAGCTTGCCGATTGGCTAACGACTCTGGAGATGATGACCATGTACGACAAATACTTTAGCAAGGAAGAACAGAAAAACTTTCCGTTATTGAGCACGGCCGAAAACACGACGACCGCCGAGTGGGCCGAACTGGTGAAAGCGGTGGACGAAGCGATGGAAATGAACGTGCCACCGCAAAGCCCCGGTGCGCAGACACTGGCAAAACGCTGGATGACGATGCTGATGCGCGACTCAAAGGGTGATCCGCGCTTGCTGGCCAAGCTGAACAGGATGCATTTCAACGAACCCAGTGTGCAGGCGCAGAGCGGTGTCACGCTGGATATGATTGCTTTTGTGCAGCAGGCATATGCTGAGACGAAATTCGCAATCTACGAGAAATACCTCTCGCCCGTAGAGATGGTTTTTATGCGTGAGAACTATGTGAGCGGCACCAGCGCATTTCCCGAGTTAGTCGCCGAGGTGTACCAGCATCTGGAAAGTGGCACGGCAACGGATGATCCTAGGGTGCGCGAGCTTACGTTGCGCTGGATGGCGTTGGTGCGTTCTTATGCGGGTGACGATCCCGCGACACAGCTCAAGCTGCGCGAGGCGATGGCACAGCATCCAGAGTTGCTAGAAGGTTCGGGGATAGATCAGCGCTTGTTAGGCTATGTGCGACAGGCGATAGCGCAGCTGAAACCGCATTAACGTTCGACCCGCTGTCCGTGTGTGCAGTACAGCACGGACAGCGTAATCTGTTTCGCTGATTACGCTTGCGGTTTTTAACTTGACACATCCATACCGTTCGGTATGTAATGTGCGCATGGTTACTAAGCAGACAGATTTGACGCGCGACAAGCTGCTACAGGCGGCATTTACTGAAATTCATTTGCACGGCTTTCAGGCGGCGAGTATTGCCAATATTTTGCGTGATACCGGGCTGACCAAGGGGGCGCTGTACCATCACTTTCCTACCAAACAGGAACTGGGCTTGGCGGTGATTGAAGAAGTCGTCAGCGAGCAGCTGGATGCCTTGATTTTCAGCCGGGTGCGAGACAGCGAGCAACCCGTTCGCGCTTTGCTGCAACTCATCGACGATTCAAGGCGTCGCCCCGAACTGGAAGCCATTGCGCTGGGTTGTCCGCTGAATAATCTGATGCAGGAGATGAGCCCTCTTGACGAGGCATTCAAGCTGCGGCTGAACAGTATTCTTTTCACTTGGCAATCAGTGGTTGAAGAAGCTTTGCGCGGAGAACAGAAGAGTGGCGGGGTTCGCGCCGAGGTGGATTGTCACGCGGCGGCATTGTTTATTGTTTCCGCTTGGGAAGGGTGTATCGGTATCGCCAAAAGCCAGCAATCGTTGAAAAACTTTAGTCTGTGCATGAAGCAGTTGCATGGCTACGTGCTGGGTTTGCTGCTCACTACCGGGAAGTAAGTTTTTTGTGGCGAACATACCGTAAGTTCGGTATTAATTTGATAAGGAGATGTCATGGAAGTATGGAAAGCAATTGAAACGCGCCGGGCCATCAAAGGCTACGATCCCGAGCACCGTATGAGTGAAGCGGAGATTGATAAGCTTATGTCCTTGGTAATGCTGTCACCCACCGCATGGAATATTCAGAACTGGCGTTTTGTGTTGGTGCGCGATCCCGAGCAGCGCAAGAAACTTCGTGCCGCTGCGTGGGATCAGCCGCAGGTGACAGATGCTTCGCTGCTGGTGGTGCTCACTGCGGATATCAATGCGTGGAAGAAAGAGCCACTCCGTTATTGGCGCAACGCCCCCAAGCCGGTGCAGGACTACATCCTGCCCGCGATGGCCCAGTTTTATGAAGGCCGCGAACAGCTTCAGCGCGACGAGGGAATGCGTTCCTGCGGAATGGCTGCCATGACTTTGATGCTGGCAGCACAGGAAATGGGCTATCAGTCCGGCCCCATGGATGGTTTTGACTTCGATGCCGTCAGCAAAATCATCAACTTGCCGGACGACCACGCTATCGTCATGTTCGTTGTCATCGGCAAAGGCAACAAGGAGGCGTTGCCGCGTCCTGGCTCGCTGGCGATGGAGGATGTTGTGGTGCTGGATAAATTCGCCTGAGCAATGGCTTAGGCTAGGGTCCCTCTCTCCGGGGGGGTATCCCCCGCATAGCTGCGATGTGTTCGACACAGGGCAAGCTGTGCGAGGCGATGGCACGGCAGAAGCCTGACTCGGAGGGCACTGAACAACAAAATTTCCGCGACTGGCAGGCTTGCTTTAAAATGCGACGCCTTCGATATCGACTTGTCCCGCCAGTGCGGAAATCCTCGCCAGAATTATGAATCTCATTATCCAATCACTACACGACATTCCCGCTTCCCATCTGGATCGTATCGCCAGCCTGTCGCTGGCCTCTCGCATTGAACAGGTCGCGACCCATGCCTACCGTTTGCGCGAAGCCAAGCCGCATGATGGTGTGCCGATGTTCTGTTACGAGCATCAGCTGGATTACGGCTTTGTGCGTGCAGGGCAACATATCTCCGATTTTGGTCTGGTGGTGATGGACATGGATTCCACGCTCATCAGTATCGAGTGCATAGACGAGATCGCCGATATGCAGGGCATCAAGCCGCAGGTATCAGAAATCACCGAGGCCGCGATGCGCGGTGAGATCGACTTCGCCGAGAGTTTGCGCCGCCGTGTGGCGCTGCTAGAGGGGCTGGAGGAAAGCGCGCTGCAGCGGGTATACGATGAACGTCTGCAATTGAATCCCGGTGCTGAATTGATGCTGGCGGAACTAAACAAACACGGCATCAAGACGCTGCTGGTGTCCGGCGGCTTTACATTTTTCACCGAACGTTTGAAAGCGCGGCTCGGTCTCGATTTTGCGCATGCCAATACGTTGGAGATCGTTGACGGCAGGCTCACCGGCCAGGTGCTGGGCGATATTCTGGACGCACAGGCAAAGGCGGACTGGCTGACCCATATTCGCGGCGAGTTGGAGCTGCGTCCCGAGCAGGTCATCGCCATGGGCGACGGCGCGAACGACTTGAAGATGATGGCGGAGGCGGGCACCGGTATCGCTTATCACGCCAAACCCATTGTGCGGACGCAGGCTACGTTTGCACTGAATTTCGTGGGGCTGAACGGCTTGGTGAATCTGTTCGCATAGTATTGAGTTTTTGGCGTAAAAAAGGCGACCCGTACGGTCGCCTTTTTTACGGGTGTTTCTGCGGATTATTCGATTCTGGCGTTGGCGCGCAGTAATTTAATCGCTTCCTGGACGGTCTGTTGCTGCAAACGTTTCTCCAAATTCGGTCTGACTTCCTCAAATGCCGGAACCTTCAGACCGCGACTGTCTTCCAGTTTGATGATGTGCCAGCCGAACTGGGTTTCCACCGGATCGCTGATTTCGCCTTTGCTCAGGCGCAGGATGGCTTCACCGAAAGGCTGCACAAAGTTGGAAGGAACTGTCCAACCCAAATCTCCTCCCTGGTTGCTTGAGCCAGGGTCTTTGGATTTTTCTTTAGCGAGCTTGTCGAACTTTGCGTTTCTCTTGAGTTCGCCGCGGATAGCTCGAGCCTCGTTTTCGGTGGACACAAGGATGTGCGAGACTTTGTATTCTTGTTTGCCGACACGGTTTTTAAGCGCGTCATATTCAAGCTGCAGGGCTTCGTTGCTTACCGGATGTTTCTTCACATAATCCTGTACGTAGGCAGATGTTAGTGCGCTTTGTTGTGCCAGAATGTTCTGCTGCCCTATCGGGGTGTCGATGAATGAGCTAGAGATTTCGATGGGCGGCCCAAGTTTAACTCTCACTGCTTCCTGCGCAATCACTTCCAGATTGATCAAATCCTCGCGGACCGCTTTGCGTAGTTCAGGACTGTCTTTCTGACCCTGCTCCATGGCGGCTTTGATGCGTATATCTACGCGCAGCTGGGGGATGGTTGCACCGTTCACTCTGGCAAGAGCAGTGCTGTCGTTTGGCACAGAAGCAGCTTGCCGTGCGGATTTCTCCGCGCTGGCTGGCTCTCGCCAATTTTTTGCTGAGGGAGTCTGCGCTGCCGGCGCAACGGCTTCCTGGCGTTGCCGGGCTTGGGCGGCTTCTGTATTCAGTTTATTGAGGCGGACCTGTGCCAGCGCCGCGAACTGGCCTTTGGGGTAAGACTCCAGATAGCGCTGGTAGCTTGCGATGCTTGCCGTGGCGTTGGCACTTTCCCATGCGCTCTGGTCTTGTTGCGAGAGCTCGGCATCCGCTGTCTCTGTCAGTTTTTTGATGCGGCTCTTGGCTAATGCCAGATATTTTCCTTTGGGATATTGCGAGAGGTAGGCCGTATAGTCGTCGATGCTATTGCCTTTTTGCACCTCACTCCACAAAGCGCTTTCGGGATCATTGGCTTTTGTTCTGACTGGCGCTTCGTCCACTTCTGTTTGATTGGATAACGATGTGCCGCTGAGTTCTTTGAGTTTCTCCACAACTTGGAAGACATCGCAATTCTTGCAGGGTACTGAATTGTCGAAGACCGCTTTGTTGTCCATCACGTTTTTGATGCTGAGGGAAAGCAGGTATCCGCCTTCTATCCTGATGACGTTCACCATGGCGAAATTCTCGGTCTGTAGGGCGATAGCGACATCCTCCAGGCAGCGTGTTTCGTCACAGTTTTTCTTGGCGGAATGATTTTCTTTGTTGGATGCTTTTCTGAGTTCCTGCAGAACGCGTTCGCCGGAGAACACTTCGTATTTTTGCGCCAGTCCCTGAACAATGGCGGTTTCCATGGCGCTGCGCATGTTCTGATTCTCTTCCGATACGCCAATGGGCATCAGCACGAGGCCTTCTTTTTGATGCTGGGGTTTGCTTGTTTTGGCGGGCTTAGCAGCCAGCGCGAGAGAGGGGAGTAAGCCAAAGCAGAGTATGGCCAGAGTGGTAGCGATGACGGTCTGCGGAAATCTTGTTTGCAGGCTCATGTTCTTCCGGTAGGCAAAAGAATTTGTGTCGCGAAATGAACGGGCAAGCGTTAAGTCGCCGCCCGTTCAGAGACTAATTACTTGATGTCTGCGTTGTGGCGTAGTGCTTTCACTGCGTCTTGCAAAGCAAGTTGTTGCAGATGTTTTTCCATGCTGGCGCGAATTTCTTCATAGGCCGGGATCTGCACTGCGCGGATGTCGTCCAGCTTGATGATATGCCAGCCGTATTGGGTCTGCACTGGCGCGCTGATCTGGCCTTTGTTCAGCCTGATGATGGCTTCGCCGAAGGGTTGTACAAATTTGCTTGGATCAGTCCAGCCCAATTGGCCACCCTGTGCTTTGTTGCTGGGATCTATGGACTTTTCTTTGGCGAGCTTGTCAAAGCTGGCCTTGTTTTTCAGTGCTGCAGAGATCGCTTTGGCTTCTTTTTCGCTGGTTACGAGAATATGCGCGACTTTGTATTCTTTTCTACCCATGACCGCTTTCTTTTGGGTCTCGTATTCCTGCTTGATCACGTCTTCCGCGATGGGGTGGTTCTTCACATAGTCTTGTGCAAAAGCGTTGCGCAGGATGTTTTGTTTGGTGATTTCGATGATCTGGGCAACTTCGGGTTGTTTGTCCAGCTTCTTGCTGAGCGCTTCTTGCGCGATGACTTCGAGGTCGATCAGGTCATCCTTGATTTTCTTGCGCAGGTCGGGGCTGTCGGGCTGTCCCT
>JAGVIV010000126.1 GCA_020055845.1 Betaproteobacteria bacterium | reverse complement strand
AACTGGCGCAGCAGATACGCGCAGAAGTCGCTTGCCAGTGCCGCGTGTTCACCGACAGCGCACCGGTGCTGGAAGTGGAGTTGGCACAGCAGGCGAATCTCGGCTGGCGCGGCAAGCACACCCTGCTGCTGTCGCGCGAGCAGGGGTCGTGGTTCTTCCTGGGTGAAATATTCATCGACTTGCCGTTGCCGGTGGATAAGGCCCAGACAAGCCATTGCGGAAGCTGCAGTGCCTGCATCGATGTCTGTCCCACGCAGGCCATCACCGCCCCCTACCGGCTCGATGCGCGACGCTGCATCTCGTATCTCACCATCGAACTCAAAGGCAGTATCCCGGAAGCACTGCGCCCGCTCATCGGCAACCGTATCTACGGCTGCGACGATTGCCAGCAGGTGTGCCCGTGGAACCGTTTTGCGCAGAAGACAATCGAAGCCGATTTTGCCGTGCGCAACGGTCTGGATGATGTCTCGCTGAGCGAGTTGTTCGCCTGGGACGAGGCGACCTTCCAGCACCGCCTTGCGGGCAGTGCCATTCACCGCATCGGCCATGAGCAATGGTTACGCAATATTGCCGTGGCCTTGGGTAACGCACCGGCCACGGCGGAGACGCTGGCGGCGCTGCAAGCACGTGCACAGGACTCTTCGCCGGTGTTGCGCGAGCATGTGACATGGGCATTGTCGCGGCAGCACGGCGGGTGAGACAGGGCGCAATCAGAAGCGTGGCAAGAATGTCGGATAAGAGTTAAAGTCGGGCCTGTTCAGGCAAATAATTCTCTAGGGGTTACGATGGCATTATTATTGTTTGTATCGGTATTGGCCGCTTTTTTATTGCTGGCTTTTTTTCGCGCTTCCCTGTTGAGCTGGCTGCTGGCCGCAATGGTCTTTGTGCCGCTCATCGCACTGCAGAGCCGCATCTCGGACGACACCCTGCAACTGGTGTACATCACCTTGTTCCTGTCCGTGGTGATTTTCGGCCTGCCTTTCCTGCGCCGCTTTCTGGTGAGCCGCCCGCTGCTTTCCCTATTCCGCAAGGTGTTGCCGCATATGTCGCAGACCGAGCAGGAGGCGCTGGATGCGGGCACGGTATGGTGGGACGGCGAACTGTTCAGCGGCAATCCGCATTGGGCCAAATTGCTGGCACTGCCCAAGCCGGCCTTGAGCGCGGCGGAGCAGTCTTTTCTCGACAATGAAGTGGAACAGTTGTGCGCCATGATCGACGATTGGGATGTCACCCATGTGCGTCAGGATCTGCCGCCGGAAGCGTGGCAGTTCATCAAGGACAAAGGTTTCTTCGGCATGATCATCCCGCAGGAGTACGGCGGGCTGCAATTTTCCGCGCAAGCCCATTCCGCCGTGGTCACCAAGATTGCCTCGCGCAGCGGCACTGCAGCGGTGACGGTGATGGTGCCGAATTCGCTGGGGCCGGCCGAATTACTGCTGCACTACGGCACGCAGGCGCAGAAAGACAAATATCTGCGCCGTCTGGCCAAAGGTGAAGAAGTGCCGTGTTTCGCGCTGACCGGCCCGTTTGCCGGTTCCGATGCGGGAGCCATTCCCGATGTCGGCATCGTCTGTTACGGCGAGTTCGACGGGCACAAGGATGTGCTGGGCGTGCGCGTCACCTGGGAGAAGCGCTACATCACCCTCGCGCCCGTGGCCACCTTGTTGGGCTTGGCATTCAAACTTTACGACCCGGAGAATCTGCTCGGTGCGGAGGTCGCGCGCGGCATCACGCTGGCTTTGATTCCCACAGATACTCCCGGAGTGCAGGTCGGCCGCCGCCACTTCCCGCTCAATTCCGCATTTCAGAACGGCCCGACTCAGGGCAAAGACGTATTCATTCCCATGGATTACATCATAGGTGGCACGGAACGCATCGGCCAGGGCTGGCGCATGCTCATGGAATGTCTCGCGGCGGGACGCTCCATCTCGCTGCCCGCGAGTGCCACCGGCAGCGCCAAGCTGGCGGCGCGCAGCAGCGGTGCATACGGACGCGTGCGCAAACAATTTCATCTGCCGGTGGGAAAATTCGAAGGCGTGGAAGAGGCGCTCACGCGTATCGCGGGAAATCTGTATGTGATGGATGCCGCACGTGTGCTCACCGCGCAGGCGGTCGATTTGGGCGAGAAGCCTTCGGTAATCTCGGCCATCGTCAAATATCACTGCACCGAGCGCGGACGGGTGGTCATCAACGACGCGATGGATGTGCACGGCGGCAAAGGCATCTGTCTCGGGCCGGATAATTACCTCGCGCGTTTTTACGAGCAGACACCGATTGGTATCACCGTGGAAGGCGCGAACATTCTCACGCGCAGTCTCATCATCTTCGGACAGGGCGCGGTGCGTGCCCATCCTTATGTGCTCAAAGAAATGAAAGCCGCGCACGACACCGACAAAAAGCGCGCGGTGTTTGATTTCGATGCCGCGCTGTTCGGGCACATCAGTTTCGCGCTGTGCAACGCCGTGCGCTCCCTGCTGTTTGCGCTGAGCAGCGGGCGCATCGTCTACGTGCCCACCGAGGAACCGACGCGGCGTTATTACCAGTTGCTCACGCGTTATTCCACCTCCTTCGCAATTGCCGCCGACATCTCCATGCTGACACTGGGGGGCGGTCTCAAGCGCAGCGAAAAACTCTCGGCACGCTTGGGCGATGTGCTGAGCCAACTGTATCTGTGCTCGGCGGTGCTCAAGAAATTCGAGGATGACGGGCGTCCGGTGGAAGATTTGGCGCTGTTGGAATGGGCGATGCAGGACGGTTTGTACCGGATTCAAAGCGCCTTCGACGGCGTGCTGCAAAATTTCCCCAACCGTTATGCCGCCTTGCTGTTGCGCGCGCTGATCTTTCCGCTTGGGCAATGGCGCAAGCCTGCGTCCGACGCGCTGGGACATGAAGTCGCCGCTTTGCTCTCCACACCGGGCGAGGCGCGCGACCGTCTCACCGCGGGCAGTTATATCCCGGGCGACGAGAGCCAAGCGATAGGCGCATTGGAAGCCGCGTTGGCCAGCACCCTGCAATGCGAACCGCTGCAGGCCGAACTGACCAAGGCGCGCAAAGACGGCAAGCTCAAAGCATTGGACGAACTCGGGCAAATCGCCGAAGCGAAGCAGGCGGGACTCATCGATGCCGAACAGGCCGCTCGCTTGGAACGCGATTACGCGCTGCGCCGCAAGGTCATCATGGTGGACGATTTCGCACCGGAACAGTTGCGGGCGGGGCATTGATAAACTATCCACGGAATTTTGTATCTCGGATGACGCGTCGGATGCGTTAAATCGAGTTGCGAGCTTCATCGTAAACTGGGGAGGGGACGGTGGATACATTGCGTGAGAAAACGATTTTCATCACCGGCGCTTCGCGCGGCATCGGGCGCGAGATTGCGTTGCGCTGCGCGCGCGACGGTGCGAATGTAGTCATCATCGGCAAGACTGCCGAAGCACATCCCAAACTCTATGGCACGATACACAGCGTGGCGGAAGAGGTGCAGCAGGCGGGAGGTCAGGCGCTGGCGCTGCAGCTCGATGTGCGCGACGAGTCGGCTATCGCCGTTGCCGTGGAGCAGGCAGTTGCGCATTTCGGCGGCATCGACGTGCTGGTCAACAACGCTAGTGCCATCGGTCTCACCCCTACTTTGAGGACTTCGGCCAAGCGACTCGATCTGCTGTGGCAGGTGAACATGCGCGCGACTTTTCTGGTCTCGCAAGCCTGTATCCCGCATCTAAAAATCGCCGCCAATCCGCATATTCTCACTTTGTCGCCGCCGTTGAATATGGACGCGCAATGGTTCGCCCCGCATGTCGCTTACACCATTTCCAAGTACGGTATGAGCATGTGCATGTTGGGCATGGCGCAGGAATTTAAAATGGACGGCATTGCCTGCAATTGTCTGTGGCCGCGCACCACCATCGCCACCGCCGCCATTGAGAATAATTTCCCGGAAGCTATTCTGCGCGCATCGCGCAAGCCCGCCATCGTGGCGGATGCGGCGCATGCCATACTGCGGCGCGACAGTCGCACATGCAGCGGTAATTTCTTCATCGACGAAGCGGTGTTGCGCAGCGAAGGGGTGAGCGATTTTGACGCGTATGCTGTCGAGCCGGGTACGCAGCCGTATGAAGATCTATTCTTGCCGCACACATAAAAAAACAAAGGGGAGGGAAGAATGCATAAAGAAGATGTGATCACACCGGAGCAGGCGGGGACGCTGCACGGTCTGTTTCTGGAGCGGGTGCGCCGCACGCCTGACAAGGAAGCCTACCGTTATTTCGATGACACAAAATCCGCATGGGAAAAATTGAGCTGGCGGCAAATGGCAACACAGGTGGGGCGCTGGCAGCAGGCACTGGTACATTTGGGTTTGCACAAAGGCGACCGTGTCGCCTTGATGCTGCGCAACTGTCCGCAATGGGTGATGTTCGACCAGGCCGCAATGTCGCTGGGGCTGGTCACCGTGCCGCTTTATACCGTGGATCGCGCGGAGAACATTGCCTATATCGTCAACGATGCGCAGGCCAAAGTGTTGCTGTTCGAGACGGATGGGCAGTGGCGTGAACTCGCGGCAGTGCGCGAGCAGATGGGCTGTGTGCAGCGCTTCGTCTCGCTGGACGAGGTGGCGGGCGAGGATACACGGCTGGTGTCGGCACAGCACTTTCTACCGGGCAATGCCCTGTTGCAGCATCCCGTGGCGAGTGCTCCCGCGGAATTGGCCACCATCATCTATACCTCGGGTACCACCGGCAAACCCAAAGGCGTGATGCTCAGTCACGCCAATCTGCTGAGCAACACCCACGCTGCATTGGGTACTTTCGTGTTGCGCAGCGATGACCTGTTGTTGTCTTTTCTGCCGCTGTCGCATGCTTTTGAGCGCACCTGCGGCTATTACCTGCAGGTGATGGTGGGAGCCACGGTAGCTTATGCGCGCTCCATTCCGCTGCTGTCGGAAGACCTGCAAACTGTCAGGCCGAGCATCCTGATTTCGGTGCCGCGCATCTACGAACGCGTGCATTCCGCGATTAGCGCCAAGCTGAGCGAGGGTTCGCCGCTTAAACATTGGCTGTTTAATCTGGCGGTGGAGGTGGGTTGGGCGCGTTTTCTGCGCGCGCAGGGACGCGGCGGCTGGCAGTTAACATTCCTGCTGTGGCCGTTGCTGGACAAGCTCGTGGCACAAAAAATACTGGCCCGTCTCGGGGGGCGGCTGCGCACGGCGGTGAGCGGTGGCGCGGCACTCGCGCCGGAGATTTCGCGTATGTTCGTCGGTCTTGGCCTGCCGGTGGTGCAGGGATACGGCTTGACCGAGACGAGCCCTATCGTGGCCGGTAATCATCTTGAAAACAATTTCCCGGATAGTGTCGGGCAGGTGGTGCGCGGCGTGCAGGTGAAACTGGGCGAGCAGGACGCTTTGCTGGTGAAAGGGCCGAACGTGATGATGGGCTACTGGAACAACCCGGAAGCCACGCACGCCATGATCGATGCCGACGGTTGGCTGAACACCGGCGACATCGCGCGTATCAGCGCGAGCGGCCATATCACCATCACCGGGCGGCTCAAGGAAATCATCGTGCTGGTCAACGGCGAAAAACTGCCGCCTGCCGATATGGAATCCGCCATCCTGCATGATCCGCTCATTGATCAGGTGATGGTCTACGGCGAGGGGCGGCCTTTTCTAATCGCCTTGGCGGTGGTTAATCCCACGGTGTGGATAGAGATTGCCGCAAAAGTCGGGGTGCGCGCGGATATGCCGGAATCGTTCACGGATAGCACGATGGAAGCCAAGGTGCTGCGGCGTATCGCGCGTAACTTGAAGAGCTTTCCCGGTTATGCCAAAGTGCACCGGGTGTTGCTGCTCTCCGAACCGTGGAGCATAGACAACGGTTTTCTCACGCCGAAGTTGAGCCTGAAGCGTGATAAGGTGGTGACCGCGTATGCCGCCGCGATTAACGATCTTTACGAGGGACATTGAACCATGAAGGAACATGCCACAACCCTGCCCAGCCGCCACGCCACCTTGCGTGTCGTGGCCATGCCGTGCGACTGCAACGCCACCGGCGATGTGTTCGGCGGATGGGTGATGTCGCAGGTCGATATCGCCGGGAGCATCCCCGCCATCAGCCGTGCGCGGGGGCGCGTGGCGACCGTGGCGGTGAACTCTTTCGTATTCAAACAGCCGCTGTTCATGGGGGACGTGGTGAGTTTGTATGCGGACATCGTCAAAGTCGGGCGCACCTCGATGACGGTGAACGTCGAGGTGTATGCGCAGCGCGATCCGGTCAAGCCGACCTGTGTCAAAGTCACGGAAGCCACGCTGACTTATGTGGCACTGAGCGACGATCGCAAGCCGCGTGAATTGCCGCCGGCTTAAGAATTAAAATGTAGCTATCGTTGCAGTGATTTCAGGGAGAAAAAATAATGAAACTAAAATACAGCGTGGGTTTGTTGTTGGCTGCAATGTCGGGAGGGGCTGGGGCCTCGGGTTTTGCTTTGGTGGAACAAGGTGTGGGCGGATTGGGAAATGCGTATGCGGGTGCTGCGGCAGTGGCGGAAGATGCCAGCACAATTTATTATAACCCCGCCGGGATGAGCCGTTTGACCGGTTCGCAATACACCGTGGCAGTGCATGCCATACAACCGTCGACGACGTTCTCCGATACCACATCGAGCGCCGCATCGCTGCAAAGCAAAGGCGGAAACGGCGGGGATGCCTCCAGTCTCGCGCCTGTGCCCAATGTGTATTTTGTGAGCGAACTCGATTCGAAGTTCAAGCTGGGTTTCGCTATCAACGCGCCTTTCGGTGCGCAGACCAGTTACGATCCGAGCTGGATGGGGCGCTTTCAGGCCATCAAGACCAGTCTGCAAACCATCAATCTCAACCCCTCGCTTTCCTATCAGGTCAATGACGCGGTGAGTGTAGGTGCGGGGATCAGTTACCAGCGTATCTCCGGCGAATTGACCAGCGCCACGAACTACAGCGCGCTGGCATTCGCGGCGGGCGGCGCGGCGCTGCTCACTTCCATCGGCGGCAGCGGTAAAGAAGGTGTGAGCAGCATTAGCGGCAGCGACAACAGCTTCGGCTACAACCTCGGCACGCTCGTCAACATCGGCACGCAGACGCGCGTGGGGATGTCGTATCGCTCGCAGGTCAAGCACAGTCTGGGTGGAACGGTTTCGTTCTCGGGTGTGCCGACGGCTTTGTCCGGGGTGAGCCGGGTGGCGAACGGCGACGTAACGCTGGACATCACACTGCCCGACACGTTCTCGGGCAGTGTGGTGCACCAGCTGAATCCGCAACTCGACCTGCTCGCCGATGTGACGTGGACGGGTTGGAGCACGTTCCAGAGTCTGGATGTGATTCGCAGCAACGGCACGACGCTGACCTCGATCCCTGAGAATTGGCGCAATACCTGGCGCACTTCGCTGGGCGCGACACACCGTTATAACGATCTGTGGACGGCGCGTCTCGGTGTGGCTTACGACCAGACTCCGGTGTCCGATACCTACCGTACTGCGCGTATTCCCGATCAGGACCGTACCTGGTTCGCTTTGGGCGGGCAGTACAAATTCGCCAAGAACAGCGCGGTGGATTTCGGTTATGCGCATCTGTT
>JAGVIV010000250.1 GCA_020055845.1 Betaproteobacteria bacterium | reverse complement strand
TGTAGTCGAGACTGGTGCTGTAGTCGAGACTGGTGCTGTAGTCGAGACTGGTGCTGTAGTCGAGACTGGTGCTGTAGTCGAGACTGGTGCTGTAGTCGAAACTGGAGCTGTAGTCGAAACTGGAGCTGTGGTCGAAACTGGAGCTGTGGTCGAAACCGGTGCTGTGGTCGAAACCGGAGCAGTCGTGCTAACTGGAGCCGTTGTACTTACCGGAGCAGTAGTCGAAACCGGAGCCGTCGTCGAGACTGGAGCTGTGGTCGAGACTGGAGCAGTGCTAGTTGTCGGGGCTATTGTATTGACCGGAGCAACTGATGCTGGCGTTGGTGCGCTTGCGATAGGAGGCTGCCCTGAAGCTGTAGGTGATACATCAGCCACTATTGCAGCTTCTGAGGTTGGCGGCACAGGCGCGCCGACCTCGTTTGGATTTTGAGCAGAATTGCCTGCGGAGTTCCCATTGCCATTTGGCGCTTGCGCAGCCGATGAATTACTTGTGGTATTGGTGAAATCGGACGCGCTGGTGTTTGTCATGCCAGTCGCATTGGCCGAATTCGATACCGAGGCATCCCCTTGGGGAAGGGTTAGGTCGACAAAAGGTACTGCGGTCTGCTGGCCGCTACTGTTGGAGTCGATAGAGGCAGTGCTTTTCCCGTTGTTGGTAGCCGACTGAGTTTTGACACCGAGGCTATCTTCACTGATGCTGCCAGAGTCAACTTTGACGCGATCTAGGGCTTCGTTTTTACGCAGGTCGGACTGGATATTTTCATTGCCAGCGCCATCGACTCGTGTCTGAACGTTTCCGCTGCTGTCGGCCTGGCCCAGGGTTCCTCCCGTATTGCCTCCGCCAGCACTTAGAGAGGTCATTTCATCAAAAGAGACGGCGAGCTGATCTGCCGAGGTATTGACGTTGACAGGTTGTTCCGCATTTGGAGTGCCGTTATCGTTATTGCTAGCCATGATGTATTGCCTCTCTGGTAATCAGTCGTCCAGTTAATTTAGCGTGGACGATTTATTGAATTTTTCACTGAGGCAATACTATAGGGGGATAGGGCAAGACGGTAGACAGCCAAAAGTTATAGTCCTAGCGCTCATGGAATGACATCGAGACAACGTCAATCAAAGGCTTAACTAGATAGACAAGAAGGGTTTTTTCTCCGGTTAAGATCTCGGCCTCTACGCTCATGCCCGGTTGTAATAGATTGCGTCCGGGTGTATTGCCGACGTAGGGATTGTCCAGTTCAATCAGGCCTTGATAATAGGCCGTTTTGTTTTCTCCCACCATGCTGGAGGCGCTTACCCGTTTCAAATGCCCTTTAACAAAGCCGAAGCGTGAATAGTCGTAACTGGTTACCCGCAGATTGACAGGTTGTCCGACACGGACAAAGCCGATGTCACGCGGTGCAATGCGTACTTCGGCCTCAAGCACGGCATTGTTAGAGACAATTTGCATGAGCAAGGCCCCGGGCTGCACGACTTGTCCGATGTTTTGTACCTTCATATCTAAGACGTAGCCGCTAATCGGGGCGCGTACTTCAAGGCGATTCACGCGCGCCAGTAAGCGCTGCATAGTCTCTTCAATTTCAGCCATTTCGGCGCGCACAGTTCCCAGCTCTGCCAAGGCATCGCGGCGCGATTGGTTTATTGTGTCGGTATGTCGGTTAATACTTTCAGCCAGCTCATTCTTGGTCACGCCTATTTCTTCAATCAAGCGCGAGACTTCACCGGATGCAGTCACTTTTGCCCGCCTGGTTTCCAGCAACACGGTACGGTTGACCAGCTGGCGTGCGGCCAAATTTTCGCGCATCTCGGAAAGCTCGCCGGTCAGCGTTTGTTGTTCTTTGGCTACGGCCAGTGCCATTTCCAATTGACGGACACGCTGTTTGCGCTGGGCGATTTGGCGATCAAGGATAGAAAGTGATGAATCACGGTTGGCCAACTGGGTGATATAGATTTCCCGCTGATTGGAAAGCATGTCCGGCTGGTCGATGGCAAGCGCTTCAAAGTTGGGCTTGCGGTCTTCGGTGAACGCGACAAGGCGCTCCTCGCGCAGACGTAGCGAGTCGAAGCGGGCTTTCATTTGACGATAGTCTGCCGAGGCTTGCGTGCCATCCATACGCACCAGCACCGCGCCCTGTTCTACCAATTTGCGCTCATCAGTCAATATTTCCGCAATGATGCCGCCATCCAGATGCTGGACTAGCTTGACGCTGCCCGAGGGAATGATTTCACCTGGTGCGCGCGCGACCTCTTTCATGCGGGTTAATGCCGCCCACACCAGAAAAATTATGACCAATGCACCGACAAGATACAGGATGGGGCGGACGAAGGCGGGGACCAGTTCCTCTTCGATGTGAATACTTTCCGACAGCAGGCTGCGTTCGCGGCTGCCCAGCGGGGTTTGCAGCGGAGTGGATGACTCCGGTTTGCGCCCCTTATTTTTGAAGGACATGAGTTTTTTTAAAAACATTTTTAGAGTAGCTCCGACATGACTTTGTCTTTGATTTTATCAAACGGCCCCATGGCAATCATATTGCCGCGCTGCATCAAAATTACGTTGTCGGCCAAACGCATATGCGCAGGGCGGTGGGAAACGATAATGACCGTGGCGCGTCCTCGCAGCCATTCGATGCAGCGTACCAGAGCCTCTTCCCCGCATTGGTCCATGCCGTTGCCGGGTTCATCCAGTAACACGATATCCGCCGGTTTAAGCATGGTTCTGGCGAGTGAAAGGCGCTGGCGAAAGCCGTGCGCCTGTTGCGATGAGCGGCTGCTGGACAAACGCGTGTTGAAGCCTTGTGGTAATGCCGCGATGTCCTCGGTGAGTCCGGCCATTTTTACTGCCCAGTCCAACTCGGCATCGGATGCGATGGGGTAGGCCAAGCGCAAATTCTGTGCAACCGTACCATAGAACAATTCGCATTGCTGGGGCATATAGCTGATTTTGGCGCGCAAATCATCTGCGGTCAGCTGGCGTATGTCCACGTTGTTGATGCGTATCGTTCCCGCTTGCGGGATGTAGATGCGCTCGATGAGTTTGATGAGGGTGGACTTGCCCGAACCGTTGCCGCCTGCGATTACGATGACCTGGCCGGGTAAGACTGAAAACGATACCCCGAGCAGGGCAGGGTCCGCGTCATTGGCGTAGCGGAACGAGACGCGCGCGAAGCTGAGAGTGCCGCCGGTGGTCGTGCTGATGGTTTGAAATACGCCCACATCCGATTCACCACGGATACGCATCAGATTCTCGACCTGACGGATGCTGGCGCGGATATGAACCACGGAGGCCGCAGCCAGAAATATATTCTGCAGCGGACCGGTGACGCGCCACAGAATCATCATGGTCGCCACCATCGTGCCGCCGCTGATATCGCCGAGAATGGTCAAATAGGCAGAGAGTGCAAGTGCCATCAGGCCGGTGGTGGAGCTGAGTATTTGTGCCGCACTGTTGATGCGGGCATGTAGCAGATTGTTTTTATAATTCGCCATCACCGACTTGCCACTCAACTCTTTGAAGCGTTCCACCCATGATTTGTTGGCACCCGCGGAACGTATGGCGCTCATGTCGGTGAGCGCCTCGCTTAAGAATTCCCAGCGTGCGGTGGATAAAGTACCTGAGCGTGCAACCGATAACTCGCTGGGGCGACGAGTAAAGTACCAAAGTGCGGCGTATAAGATCACCGAGGTGAGCATGACCAGCAGCACCCAGGGATTGATGACGGCGATGGACAAAAGTAATACCAGCGTCGAGGGTAATTCAAAAATCAGCAAAGATACCGGCCCCAAGAAAAAATCGCGCAGACTTTCCAGATTCTTAAAGCGTCCGACCTGATTACTTACGGTGGCACCATCTGTGGCTGTCGCAGGCAGATTGATGATGCGTTGGAACAGCGTATTTCCGAGAATGTATTCAAAACGCCCGCCGATAAAAGCCATGATCTGGCTTTTAAGGTTGCGTAGCAGACCGTCGACCGTAATGGCAACCACCACCCCTATCATCAGGAACGCTCCCATTACGATGTCGCCGGTGGGCAGGACCAAGTCAAGAATAGATCTCACGAAAAGCGGAGGCGCGAGCGCCAGCAAAGCGCCCGCCATCGTCAGTGCAAAAGACATGATGATATGGCTCTGGAATCGCAGCAGTAATCCGCCCAGCCAGCTTGATTCGCTACGGCGCGACTTGAGCGAGGTTTCAGCTTTTTGGAACAGGAAGAATTCGCCGATTTCTGTCGTGGGAGTTATTTCTGTTTCGCTCTGCGAAACACTGTCGAAAACCCGTAGAGTACCGTTTTCCAGGCGCTCCAGAATTATGATAGCGGGCTTGTCGCGGGGTACGAACAGACATGGCATCAGACGATAGTCCAAGAGCGCCAGATGACCGTCAAGGTGTTTGGGCAGCAGATCCAGGCTGGCCATGATGGCGCATAACGCGGTGATGTCCAGACGTCTCACCATATGTGGCATGGCATCGGCCAGTTCACGCGGTTGTCCCTGCCAGTCCAGGGCTTTTAACAGCGGCAACAGACATACCGAGAGGTCGGACTCTTCGTCGAATTGCCGTTTAATAACGGCAGAGATTTCGTCGTGCCCCAATGGGCGATCCGAAACATTGTGAATGCTTGCGGTGCCGGAGGCTTCAATCGCCGCATCTGAGCGAGTTTCAACACGGCCTTCGTACAGTCGGCCGTCAACCAGAGAATAAACCTTGTCGGCTAGGGAGACGAAAGAGGGGCGGTGAGTGACCAGAATCACCGAGCAACTGCCTTTCAATTCCGCCAGATAATCGCGCAGCAATTGATCCATGCGCATATCGAGGGCGATATTGGTTTCGTCGAACAGTACGATGCTTGGCTTGCGCACCAGTGCCCGGATGATGGTGATGACCTGACGCACGCCGGCAGGAAGCGTGTCGCCAACGCCTTCTCCCACATTGGTTTCGTAGCCCAGTTTCATGCCGGCCACGATTTTGTCCAAGCCCAGTTTTTCCGACAGCCTGAGCGCCTCTTCGTTAAGGCTGTCATCGAACATCGTCATATTTTCAAGCAGATTGCCGGATACGATGGTGCCGGTTTGCGGCAGCATGGCAATCTCTTTGTGGATGCTGTTCTGGGTGTAGCCTTTCAAGGGTTTGCCGTCTACTAGAATCTCTCCGGAGGAGGGCATCACCAAGCCGTTCATCAACGACAGTAGGCTACTTTTGCCGCTGCCGCTGGCTCCCAGGATGGCGATGTATTCACCCGCTTCCAGCTTGAGCGAGATGTCTGAAAATAGCTCCATGCGTTGCGCCATATTCGAGAACAGCAGATCTTCTCCCCCCTCG
>JAGVIV010000087.1 GCA_020055845.1 Betaproteobacteria bacterium | reverse complement strand
TTGGAGACCCAGACCTCGGCTCTGAGTGTTTCACCCATGGGCACTAAAGTCATGATGATGGTGCCGGGGCTGATGACGGTACCGATGGTGTGGGTGGCGACATCCTTGATGATGCCATCTTGCGGGGCTTTGAGTTCAAGCAGTCCGTGGCGATATTGTTGTTTGGTGTATTCCGCTTTTGTCTTATCAAGTTTGTCGCTGTTGTCGGCGCGTTCGGCTTGCAGTTTTTGGCGGTAGTCGGCGGTGATCTGTTCTAGTTTGCGGCTGGATAAGGCGAGTGTGGCTTGGGCGCTGGCAATGATGTGTTTCTGAGTTTTGAGGTCTTGTTCTTTTTCGATATGTTCGCGCTCTTTGTCGGTGGCGGCGAGTTTGCTGACATAGCCGTCACGGGCTAAGTCGGCATAGGCCATGGCTTGTTCGCGGTAATGCGGCAGGGTTTGAATAAGTTTGATGTGGGCCTGTTCCGCAACGGCAAGGTCGCTTTGGGCTTTGTCACGGGAACTGCGTTCTTGGGTAAGTGCGGTTTGGTAGGCACGGCGATTGGCTTGAAATTGCGCCAATGTCTCGGCATAAATATCTTCCGGGTCGTTCGGTTTGCGCTTGAATTCGTCACGATCCGCAAGCTCTGCATCAATACGCCGCAAATCGATACGCTTTCCGATGTAGTCTGCATTGATGGCTTTGCCGTCCGCATTGGACAGCGTGGTGTCGAGCCGCATGAGAATTTGTCCGGCATGAACGCGTTGCCCTTCACTGACCAAAATGTCGCGAATGAGACCTTGTTCAAAAGGCTGGACTATTTTGAGGTAGGTCTGCGGAATTAGTTTGCCTTCGGCAGTGGCTACGATATCGAGTTTACCGAAGGTAGCCCAGAGAATTAGCAGCAACAATAAGATCAACAACAGGTTCAGCATGGTGCTTGCGAATGGGGCTGGCGGTTGCGACTGAATGCGCAGCAGACTGGGGCTGAAATCTTGCGGATCAACGCCACGAATTCGGCGTTTACGTGCGACCTTCGTTGACTCCATGAGAACGCCCCCCGGACATGAGTTGTTCACATCGTGCGATGCGCTTGCCGGGAGGGACGAAATTTTTACTCGTCATAAAATTAATGTCAAATTTGCGTTACGACGAAATGCAATCTAATCGACTGTCAGCCTTTAAACAATAGACTGACGGACTAGATATTTTTCTATACCTTTATTAAGAATCTTGCCGAAAGCTATTTGAATTAAGCTTTAGAGAGGATATAGACTCAACAATAATTCCCGAGCAATTTGCAGGGGAACACGAGTTCCTATGCGAATTGGTGCGAACTTTCTTCGGGTATGAGTTAGTTGTTCGCCGAGCTGAGTGCCTTGTCCAGTGCCAAAAGATCATTGTGGCTCAATTGCCCGCAAGCTGCTTTAAGTTTGATTTGGCTAAGGATGGTGTCGTAACGCGCCTTGCGCCAATCGCGCAGGGCGGCTGCGTTTTGTTGTTGGGCTTGCAATACGTCGTGGTCGGCTTTAACTCCGCGAGCCCGCGCGGTTTGTTCGCCTTTGAGCGCCAATGCGGCAGAATGGATCGTTTTTAATCCTGATGCTTCGCGCACTTGACTGACTCGCCATGTGAACCAAGCTTGTTTGGTGAGAAGGCGTGCATTGCGTCTTGCGGCTTCGAGTTCTTGTGCTGCTTTGTCGCGTAATGCGAGCGCTTCGCGCACTTTGGCATTTTGTCCGCCGCCCGCATACAGTGGCATGTTGAATTGCAGCCCGACGCTGCTTTGCCGCGAATCGAAGCCGAGCTGTCCACCGGAAACTCCTGCCTCTTGTGCCGACTTTGTGTAGGAGGCAATGAGGTCAAGGGTGGGTTCGTGTCCGGCTCGCTGTTTGCGTATCTCTTCATTGGTGGCTTCCAGCGCACGCTGTGCGGCTCGCACAGCGGGGTTGCCCTCTTCCGCCTGTATTAACCATTGCTCAAGCGTGCTGCTGAATTTTGGCGGGGAAAATTGATCGGAGAGGACAGGCGGTGCGAATGATACCGGGCCGACGATCTGTTCGAGCATTGCCAGTTTGATCTCCAGTTCGCTTTGCGTTGCCGCACGGTCGGCGATGGCTTGTTCGTGTTTGGCGCGTGCGTCTTCCAGCTCGGTCAACGACAGTACATCCTTGTAATATCCTCGTTGCGAGACTTCCATCTGCTGCTGCGCAGTTTGCACCCGCGCTTCGGCAGGTATCATCTCATCGCGCGCCTGCATGGCGTCGAACCAAGCTTGAACTAGGCGCACCAGTAAGTCTTGTGCTGCAGCGTTCAATTGGATGTCTGCCTGACTCAGGCTCAAGTGAGCCTGAGTCAGGGCGATCTCGCTGCTATGTTTCCATAATGGCATGGTGAAATTCAATTGTGCCGAGTTGCTGTTAAAACGCTCTGTGGGAGCGGGCAATGAAGGGGGTTGAGTATGCCAGTTGTAATCGCGCCGGTTGGCGGCAGTATTGGCGCTGGCAGTCAATTGTGGAAGTAGCCCTGCCACGGTTTGATCGGCACGTTCGCGCGCGATGGTGAGATTGCTCTGTGCCGCAAGGAATGTCGGGTCGTTGCGCATGGCAAGCTCTATGGATTCTTTCAGTGTCAGCGCATGCACTGGCATGCCTATCGCCAACACTAAGAAAATGCTGGCTGATGCTGGCGCAAACCTGAATAAGCTATTGGTGCCGACCAATTTTATTAATCGCATCAGGGTGCCTCTAATAATCCGTCATTCCGCGCAAGCGCGAATGACGAAGCTAGTGGATAGTTTGACGTAAACGAAAGAGGCGATCATGCCGCGTTCGCTGATGCTTATAGCGCTGTACTAACCGCGCCAGTTTCCTGATTACCAAAGCTGAGTACTTCATCCACCTGCAATGCTTTGGGCAACTGGTGGGTGATAAATAGCATGGTGACTTTTCCTTTGAGTTTGTTAATGGTTCCGGCAAAGTGTTCGGCTGTCTGCATATCGAGGTTGCTTACCGCTTCGTCAAAAATGAGCACGCGCGGATGCTTGAGCAGCGCACGGGCGATGGCGATGCGCTGCTTTTGTCCGCCGGAAAGGCCGACGCCGTTTTCGCCCACAATGGTTTGGTAACCCTGCGGCAGCTGTTCGATGACGTGGTGTATCTCGACCATCTTGCAGACATGCACGATCTCTTCAAATCCGGCATGGGGATTAGCGAGTTGCAGGTTGTCGTAGATGGTGCCGGAAAAGAGCCGCGTCTCTTGCGGCACGACGCCAAAGTTGGCGCGCAGTTCGTTGGCCGCCATATGGCGCAGGTCGTAGCCGTCAAGCTGGATGCTACCGTCGCTCGGCCAGTAGAAACCTTGCAGCAT
>JAGVIV010000289.1 GCA_020055845.1 Betaproteobacteria bacterium | reverse complement strand
GTTCGTGATTGGCGACGGTGAAATCCAGGCCTCCCTGAGCCACTTCTTTAAGCAGGTCCTCAACGGTTTGCATGGTGCGGGATTCCCATACCAGGCCGGGAATTTTTTGTTTGAGCTCAAATAGTGCTTTTTCGTGGTTCGAACCTGCCACGACAGCGATACGTTTGCCGGCAAGGTCGCTGATATGTCGTGGCGCTTCCTGATCCTGGTTGAAAGCCAGTTGCTCTATTGCCGTCAAATAGCCCGGGCCAAAAAGTAAACCGCTGTTTTTTTGATCCAGCCTGAAACCTGAGGCTGAGAGGTGTGCCTGATGATTGCGTAGCGTGGCTTCAATTTGTTCGGCCGGAACCAGAACGATTTTTAGTGGTACGAGCAGGTGATTGGCAAATTGTTGCGCCAGTTGTTTGGAAAACTCTTCATCGGATAGGGTAGAGTCCTGAGCAATGGCAACGATCAGCTCTTCATCACTCCATGAAGCTAATGGTTTGTTTAAATGCGTATAGCCAAACAGGAGCAGCGACAGGAAAACGCCGATTTGCAGGAGTCTGATTAGAGTGTTATGTCTATGCATGGCATCATTCTGCACCAAATTGGCCGTATCTGGTAGAATTCGCCTTCCGGAGAGGTGGCAGAGTGGTCGAATGTACCTGACTCGAAATCAGGCGTACGGTAACCCCGTACCGAGGGTTCGAATCCCTCCCTCTCCGCCAGATTCAATGTTTTTTGCCATGACTGAGTGTCTATCAGCTAATCAGGCATCAACCAAGGATAACGATATGCAAAAGTCAGTTGGCGGTATTTTGCGGGGCTGTTTTATTCTGCTGGCATTGGCCGTGTTTTCGGCTAATGCCAGTGAAGGCGGCAAAGAGGGCGGTGAAGGTTTGTACCAGAAGCTTGACCCTTTTACCGTCAATCTTGCCGGGCTGACGCAGGTGATCCAGATGTCCATCACCCTTAAGTTGGCCAAGCCCGAAACCGGCGCGAAGGTGATTCTCTATACTCCAGCTGTGCGCCATGCCGTGATTCTTTTGCTGAGTGAAAAAAACGCCGAGCAACTCAGCACTCCCGAAGGCAAAAAGCGTCTGATTCTGGAGACTCGCGCCGCTATCAACAAGGCGATCGAGCTAAACGTCAAGGAAGGCGTTGCCGAAGTTCTGTTGGAATCCGTCCTCATCCAGTAATTCATCATTTCATCGCGGTTAGAGACTCTTCTCTGCCGCTGTCGCGGTGGTAAAATCCAAGCTAATTCGCCACCGTGACCGATATGTCGTCTCCTTCATTCATTCATCTGCGCCTGCACAGCGAATACTCCATCGCTGACGGGATTGCGCGTATCGGCGAAGCCGTTGCCGCGGCGAAGCGCGACGCGATGCCGGCCCTGGCGCTGACCGACCTATCCAACGTGTTCGGTCTGGTGAAGTTCTACAAAGAAGCGCGCGGTGCCGGGGTTAAGCCCATTGTCGGTTGCGATGTGTACGTGAGCAATGTGAACGACCATGACCAACCTTTCCGTGTGTTGCTGTTGTGCCAGTCCAACATCGGCTATTTGCGTTTATGCGAATTACTCACGCGCTCCTATCTGGAAAATCAGGATAGAGGCCGCCCCGAGATACGCAAGGAGTGGCTCAAGGAAGGCACGGACGGACTGATCGCCTTGTCCGGCGCGCATCTGGGCGAAGTGGGTATGTGTTTATTGAACGGCAATGCCAACAGTGCGCGGCAAGTGGCGGGCGAATGGGCGGGCATGTTCCCCGGGCGCTTTTATCTGGAGGTGCAACGCAGCGGATTCGCGCGCGAGGAAATGCATCTGCGCGAGACGGTAAAGCTGGCGGGAGATCTGGCGCTGCCAGTCGTCGCGACCCACCCGGTGCAATTTCTCACGATTGATGATTTCAAGGCGCACGAGGCGCGCGTGTGTATTGCCGAAGGTTATGTCCTCAATGACAAACGCCGTGTGCGGGCGTTCACTGCGCAGCAGTACTTTAAGACCCAAGCCGAAATGGCGGCACTGTTCGCCGACTTGCCCGAGGCTTTGCAAAACAGCGTGGAGATTGCCAAACGCTGCAATCTCACCCTGAAATTGGGCAAGCCGCACTTGCCCGATTTTCCCACGCCGAACGGCGAGAGTCTGGACGAGTTTCTGCGCATGGAATCGGAGCGCGGTTTGCAGGAACGCATGCGCCAACTGTATCCCGACGAGGTGCTACGTGCCGCGAAGATACCGGAGTACAGCGAGCGTCTGGCCTTCGAAATCAAAACCATTGTCGACATGGGCTTCCCGGGTTATTTCCTGATCGTGGCGGACTTCATCCGCTGGGCGAAGCAATACCGCGATGAAAATTTCCCCAACGGTGTGCCAGTGGGGCCGGGGCGCGGATCGGGAGCGGGTTCGCTGGTGGCATATTGTCTGCTCATCACCGATCTTGACCCGCTGCGCTACGAGCTGCTGTTCGAACGCTTCCTTAATCCAGAGCGCGTTTCCATGCCCGACTTTGACGTGGACTTCTGTCAGGATGGCCGCGAACTGGTGATTCAGTATGTGCGGCGGCAATACGGCGAGGCATGTGTTTCGCAAATCGCCACCTTCGGCACGATGGCATCCAAAGCGGTGATACGCGATGTCGGGCGCGTGATGGACTTCCCCTATGGCCTGTGCGACCGCTTGTCCAAGCTGGTTCCGCTGGACGGCGTGAAGCCGGTTTCGCTGAAAAAAGCGCGCGAGATGGAGCCGGAATTCAATGCCATTATCGCCAGTGAAGAGGGTGTAGACGAGCTGCTCGAGCTGGGTGAGCGTCTGGAGGATCTCACGCGCAATGTGGGTATGCACGCCGGCGGTGTGCTGATTGCGCCGGGCAAGCTCACCGATTTCTGCCCGCTGTATTGCGCCGAGGGCGGCAACGCGGGCGATGAAAAAAAATCCGTGAGCCAGTTTGACAAGGACGATGTGGAAGCCGTCGGTCTGGTGAAATTCGACTTTTTGGGTTTGCGCACGCTGACCATTATCGACTGGGCGGTGCGCTACATACGGGGAATGCGAAATGAAGATTCCGCTGCATCTCCCGCAACCCTCAATCCTGCTCCCCCATTCATCATCGAGAATATTCCTCTCGACGACAGGCGCACTTACGAACTGTTGAAGCGCGCCAACACCAGTGCGGTGTTCCAGCTCGAGTCGCAGGGCATGAAGAAGCTCATCGACAAATTGCAGCCGGACACGTTTGAAGACATCGTGGCGCTGGTGGCGCTGTACCGCCCGGGGCCGCTGGAGTCGGGCATGGTTGAGGACTTCATCGCGCGTAAACACGGCAAAGCCAAAGCCGATTATTTCCATCCCGATCTTGAATCCTCGCTCAAGCCGACCTACGGTGTGATTGTGTATCAGGAGCAGGTGATGCAGATTTCGCAGATCATCGGCGGCTACACGCTGGGCGGCGCGGACATGTTGCGCCGCGCGATGGGTAAGAAAAATCCCGAGGAGATGGCCAAACACCGCGACATCTTCGTGGCGGGCGCGGTCAAACGCAACATCGACGACAAGCTCGCCACACGTTTGTTCGACCTGATGGAAATGTTCGCAGGATACGGTTTTAACAAATCGCACTCCGCTGCTTACGCGCTGGTGTCCTATCAGACTGCTTATCTCAAAGCGCACTATCCCGCGGCATTCATGGCATCCACCATGTCGTCGGATATGGACAACACCGACAAGGTGCACAATTTTTATGTTGATACGCTGGATCAGGATGTCGAAGTCCTGGCACCGGATGTGAACAGTTCCGCCTACCGTTTTGCTCCCGTGGATGAAAAGACAATTGCGTATGGTTTGGGGGCGGTCAAAGGCACGGGCGAGTCGGCCATCATTAATTTGATTGCGGCACGCGCCGCCGGGCCGTTCTTGAACCTGTTCGATTTCTGCCATCGCGTGGATAACCGCGTCGTCAACCGGCGTGCGGTCGAAGCGCTTATTCGTGCCGGCGCATTTGATTCGATCAATGACCACCGCGCGCAGATGCTGGCCACGCTGGATGCAGCGCTGGGCAGTGCCGACCAGAAAGCCCGCGCCGCGAATCAGAATAGCCTGTTCGGCGACGATGTCGGCAGCAATATGCCGGTGGCTATGGCGAATGTGCCGCGCTGGAGTTTGCGCGAACAATTGCAGAACGAAAAGACCAGTCTGGGTTTTTATTTCAGCGGCCACCCGTATCAGGAATTCGCCGAAGAAGTGGCGCGCTTCGTTAAGACGCGGCTGGGCGACATCACGCCGCCTAGCCAGCCGCAGAACGGCCCGGGTCGCCGCGCAGGCAAAGAAGTGCTACTGGCGGGCATGGTGGCGGAAGTGCGTATTCAGCAGACCCGGCGCGGGCGTATGGCCATCATCAAACTCGAGGACGGCAGCGCGCAACTCGAAGTTACCGCTTTTAATGAGTTATACGAAGCCAGCCGCACCTGGATACGCGAGGGTGAATTGCTGGTGGTGAGAGGCAAGGCCAGCTTCGACGAATATTCCGCCAGCATGCGCGTGACAGCGGAAGAGGTATTCGATTTCGCTTCGGCGCGTGCCGCGTTTGCCAAACGGCTGGACATCGCGTGCCGCATAGACTCCCCTGTGCGCATCGCCCAGTTGGCGGAGATATTGAAGCCGTGGTGCGGCGGCAAGTGCCCGGTCGTGATCCACTATGCCAATCTGCTCGCAAGCGCGCCGCTGCGTCTGGGCGAGGCTTGGCAAGTGACTCTGCCGGATCTGCTGCTCAACGATTTGCGCGCGGTGCTGGGCGAGGAGAATGTGCGTATCGTGTACGGAGAATAGGCGGATTTCCCCTATTTGGGGGATGCCGGATCGGGTGACATGCGGGTATAGTTTTTAGCGTGAACATCAACTTCCAAAAAATGGATTATTGCGAGAGACAAGGGGGCATTGTGCGAATTTTTTTACGGAGTATCTGGCTGGGTTTTATTGCAGCACTGACTTTCTCAATGCCGGTATTCGCGGGTGAGCCGCCCACCGAACCTATGTTGCGCTTCGATCTTGGCGAACACACGGGAGTGATTCGGCGCGTAGCCGTGGATGATGAGGGCCGTTTTGTGGTGACCTCTTCCGACGACAAGACCGCGCGGGTGTGGAGTCTGCCGGACGGACGTTTGCTTTCCACCTTGCGCATCCCCATCAGCAGCGGCAATGAAGGCAAACTGTTTTCCGTGGCGATGTCGCCGGATGGCAATACCGTTGCGACTGGGGGATGGACGGGGTATGACTATGAAGAGGTGAATTCCATCTTCCTGTTCGACCGTGCCAGCGGCCGCTTGTTGCGGCGCCTGACCGGTTTGCCGCAGGTGATCAATCATCTTGCGTTCTCGGCCGACGGACGTACGCTGGCGGCGGGCATGGGAAGTAAAAGCGGCATCCGTTTGTTTTCAGTGAGTACCGGCCGCCTGTTGGCACAGGATGGGGACTATGGGGGTGACAGCTATTCGGTGCAATTCAGCCGCGACGGGCACTTGCTGGCCAGTAGTTATGACGGCTATCTGCGC
>JAGVIV010000004.1 GCA_020055845.1 Betaproteobacteria bacterium | reverse complement strand
TCCGGCTATCGGCGATGCCGCCCGCGCCCTAAATGAGAATGCACATTATTTCGCATCCCATAAAGAGCAGACTGTCAGCACACCGCAATAAAGCACCCCGCCCCAAGGGGCGGGGTATTAACACCGCTCTTCAAGCTGCTGGCTTTCGCCAGCCTTCGTCCCAAGGGACGGAGAATTTACCCGGAGAGATTAAATGCCCCATGTAAAATCCCCCTCAACCTCCGTTTGTACGAACGGGCGATTGAGAGGGATCAAATTCACAAAGGATTGTTTGTGTTAAACGACGACCGCTACACCCCGAACGGATGACGCAACACGATCGTCTCATCACGATCCGGGCCAGTCGAGACCATATCCACCGGCACTTCGCAAATCTGCGCGATGCGTTGCAGATAATTTCTTGCCTGCAAAGGCAAATCATCGTAATTCTTCACACCTACCGTGCTACCACTCCAGCCCGGCATATCTTCATACACGGGTTCGCATCCAAGCAGTGATTCGGCACCAACCGGGAGGATGTCGCTGTACTGTCCGTTGATGTTGTATCCCACACCGATACGCACCGTTTCCATGCCATCCATCACATCCAACTTGGTCACGCACAAACCCGACACCCCGTTGATCTGAATAGAACGCTTGAGCGCTGCGGCATCGAACCATCCGCAACGGCGCGCACGTCCGGTGGTAGAACCGAATTCGTGTCCCTTGTCCGCGAGATGTTTGCCGACTGGATCTTGCTTCTCTAGCGCATCGTAAAGCTCGGTCGGGAAAGGGCCTGAACCCACACGCGTGGTGTAGGCCTTGGTGATACCCAGCACATAATGCAGTGTCTGCGGGCCGACGCCAGCACCGGCACAGGCCGCGCCGGAGATGCAGTTGCTCGACGTGACGAACGGATAAGTACCGTGATCGATGTCCAGTAATGTTCCTTGCGCGCCTTCAAACAATAGATTCTGTCCGGCTTTATTGGCCTCATACAAAGCGCGCGGCACATCCATCACCAACGGCTTGATACGCTCGGCCAGCGCCAATGCGTCATCCAGCGTCTTTTGAAAATCGACCGTGGGTGCATTGAAATAGTTCTTCAGCACGAAATTATGGAAATCCAACACCTCGCCCAACTTGGCAGCGAAACGCTCGCGGAAGAACAGGTCTTGCAGGCGTATCGCACGACGCGCCACTTTGTCTTCATACGCCGGGCCGATGCCGCGTCCGGTGGTGCCAATCTTGCCTGCGCCCTTGGCAATTTCGCGCGCTTTGTCTACCGCCTCGTGATATGGCAGGATCAACGGACAAGCTTCGGAGATGCGCAGACGCTCATACACCTTGATGCCTGCCGCCGCCAGTTGATCCATTTCTTTGAGCAACGCGGCAGGAGAAAGCACTACACCGTTGCCGATATAGCACATCACATGTTCGCGCAATATTCCGGAGGGGATCAAATGCAAGACGGTCTTTTCGCCGTTGATGACCAGCGTATGTCCGGCATTGTGTCCGCCCTGAAAACGCACCACACCTTGCGAGTGATCGGTTAGCCAATCGACGATCTTGCCCTTACCTTCATCACCCCATTGCGTACCGATCACCACCACGTTTTTAAACATGCTCATTCCTATCGTAGGGTGGGCAAATTTTGCCCACCGTTTATTCCGCGTGGGCACTGCGTGCCCACCCTACCCAATCAAATTCAAATCTCGACGACGACCCACGCACCGTTGCGCGATACCAGCTTTCGGTCACAATTCAGTTCGGCATGATGCGCCTGATTTCCCAGTAGATCGACTGCCACGACGTGACCCTGCTGGCGCAGCTGCGCAATCGCCGCGTCCAATGCAGCATCGCTTTGGTGCGGCGCAAGGATGCCCATGGGCATATCTAACTTGCTCAGCAAGCCATGCAATTGACGCAAGTCCATACTGAATCCGGTGGCAGGACGGGCACGCCCGAAACTCTTGCCCACATCGTCGTAACGTCCGCCGACAGCGATAGCATCGTGACTGCCCGCGTGATACGCCGCGAACACCATGCCGCTGTGATAGTGGTAGCCGCGCAGTTCTGCCAGATCGATTCCGATATGCTGTGCCAACGGCTGCAATAGCGTCGCGGCACGTTCCAGTTCGTCCAATGCAGCATGCGTGCTGTCGGGCAAAATTTTCCG
>JAGVIV010000340.1 GCA_020055845.1 Betaproteobacteria bacterium | reverse complement strand
TGTTTCGAGAGGGAGCTGAGCTTGCTTTTTCATATCAAGGTGAGCGTGTAAAGAAACGCGTGTTGGAAATAGCCCAAGAATTTGGGAGCGAATTAGTATTCCCCTGCGATGTAACTTCAGATGCAGAAATTGAGCAACTTTTTTATAATCTTTCAAAGCGATGGAGTAAGTTCGATGGCTTCGTTCACTCCATAGCTTTCGCACCACGTGATGCATTAGGCAGTGATTTTCTTGAAGGATTTAATCGCGAAAACTTTCGTATTGCTCATGACGTTAGTGCCTATAGCTTTCCCGCTATGGCAAAAGCTTCTCTACCTTATTTGAATAATAAATCATCAATACTTACGATGTCATATCTGGGAGCTATACGAACTATCCCTTACTATAACGTTATGGGTATGGCCAAAGCTAGCCTTGAAGCCAGTGTGCGCTATCTTGCTATGGAGTTGGGGCAAAAAGGAATCCGTGCAAATGGAATATCCGCAGGGCCGATTAAAACCTTGGCTGCGGGTGGTTTGGGTGATTTCTCGAAATTGCTTGCCTACGTGGCAAAAAACGCACCTCTTAAGCGCAACGTTACTATAGAGGAAGTAGGTAACATGGCCGCTTTTTTGTGTAGTGACTTAGCTAGTGGTGTCACGGGCGAGATTATATATGTTGATGGCGGATTTAATACTATCGCGCTTGGTACAACTGAAGGGATATTTTGATTTATTCTGCACAAAAATTAAGTTAAACTTAACTCCTGCTATTTTGAATATTATATTTAATCCACAATGGAAACTCTTGAGTTAATAAACGAATATATCAAGCGCCATGCTGACAATCCTCCTGAAAACCTCACGATGGAGAGCCGGCTGGACGGGATCGGGATTGACTCTTTAGCTTTGCTCGAGATAATTTTTGAGCTGGAAGAAAAACACGGCATTAATGTACCAAACGATGTGCCGATGCCTGAAACCGTTGCACAATTGGTCGAGCTGATCGAAAAGTTTAAACCTGCATCTGTAAAGTAAATTAAATGAGCAAGACTTTGCGAAGGGTTGCCGTCACCGGAGTTGGGATGGTCAATCCCTTTGGTGGAAATGCGGAAGATTTTTTTTCCCGCATCATGCGCGGCGAGTCTGCCGTAGCCCTGTATCGCCATCCCGCCTCTCCCATACCGATTGCCCAGCCCGCCGTGGCATGTTTGTCGTTTAATCCCGAACAGGCACTTGGTCGTGCCATGTCCAGCATGACCGATCGTTACAGCCAACTTGGTATCGCGGCGGCTTTCTCCGCATGGGAAGACGCCGGTCTGCCCCGTGTTGGTGGTGGAGCAGATGACTACGGCGTTTCCTGGGGGACGGGGGCGGGAGGCGCGCAGACCGCAGAGAAGTGTTATACCGATTTCTACGAGCGCGGCAGGGATCGCATGTCCCCGCTGTCGGTCGTGCTGGCAATGAATAATGCGGCGGCTTCGAATATTGCCATTTCACTTGGCTTGGGCAGTGCTTGTCTGACTTATTCGGTGGCATGCGCCTCCTCTGCCATTTCCATAGGAGAAGCTTTTCGCCGCATTCAGACCGGCGAGTCTTCTCTGGTCGTTGCCGGTGGCTCGGAAGCGCCATTGACGTTTTCGATTATGCGCACGTGGGAAGGGATGCGGGTTATTGCACCAGGAGACGAGGAAACCGCCTACCGCGCATGCCGTCCTTTTCAATCTGGTCGGGCGGGCTTTGTGCTGGGCGAAGGCGGGGCGGCGTTGGTGCTGGAAGAGTGGGAGCATGCAGTGACGCGCGGTGCCCGTATTTATTGTGAATTGGCCGGTTACGGGCAAAGTTGCGATCACACGCACTTGGTGCGACCCGATGCCAAAGGACAAATGCGGGCGCTTAATGCGGCACTGCGTGAGGCAGAGTTGTCGCCCGCCGATGTTGGCTATGTGAATGCGCATGGGACTGCCACACCCGAAGGTGATCCGATTGAAATCAACGCATTGAAAATGACGTTTGGCAATCATGCTGCCAACTTGGCGGTGAGTTCGACCAAGTCTATGCACGGCCATTTGCTTGGCGCGGCCGGTGCTATGGAGGCACTGATTACGGTGCTTGCGCTTTTCCGTCAGGAAATCCCCCCCACTGCGCATCTCGACGAGGTATCAGCCGACTGCATGGGAGTTCGCCATGTAATGGGAGAGGGAGCGAGGGGCGAATCGTTTAAGGCCGCCGTCAGCAATTCGTTTGCTTTCGGTGGTAGCAATTCTGTCTTGGCATTCCGGTCGGTGTCGTGAGTCGACCATCTGGCGCACTGGGGTTGCGCAGATTTTCTGCGGATGAGTCAATTGACGAGGAAGAATTACTGGGCGCAGTGTCATATGGTTCCGGCATTCAGTGTTGTCATCCTTTAATCTCCGGAATTGTGCCTATGCCTGTCCTGCCATCTGGAGACCATATGCGTATGGCATGGTATGCCGGAGATTCATTCACCGATGGTTCGTTGGGCAATCTTCATTATCGCCATGATGAGAAAATTTTATTCGGCTTCGTTGCACTGAATGAAGCCGACTTTACGCCCTCCGATGATACTTCTGCCCTTCAGTTGGCGAGTCATGCGGCCTATCAAGCAATCTTCGAGACGCTTAACAAAACTGGCTTTACCTATCTAATACGCTGCTGGAATTATTTGCCTCATATCAATGCTGCCGATGATGGCCTAGAGCGTTATCGTCATTTCAATATTGGCAGACAAGCAGCTTTCATCGCAGCCCGGCATTCCCATCTTGCCGGATCGCCTTCTGCCTGTGCACTGGGAACAACAGAGGGGAATCTGATAGTTTATTTTCTTGCGGCCCATGCTGAGCCGCATGCGCTTGAGAATCCCCGCCAGATGAGTGCCTATTATTACCCCGATCAGTACGGGCCGAACAGCCCGACTTTTTCGCGGGCGGCATTGTTGCCGCTTGATGGGCAGGAGATCTTGTTCATCTCCGGCACGGCGAGCATTCTGGGGCATGAATCGCTGCATCTTGGCGATATCGCAGCACAAACTGCCGAGACCTTGCGCAATATAGATGCCGTAATCGCACAGGCAAATCTCAAGTCGCATTTGGGCGGCTTTTCAACCCGCGATTTATTCATGAAGGTATTCATTCGCAACCGCGAAGATTGGGAAAGTGTGAATCGCGTTATGCGCGAGCAGCTGGGTGATAACACCGAGGTCACCTGCTTACAGGCGGACATTTGCCGCGCGGAGTTGCTGGTCGAGATTGAAGCGTTCGGATTTCGTTATGGAGTGCGCGGGTGAGCGGGCGTTTTCAATTCGGGAAATTAAACGATGGTCATGTCTTGGTGAGACAAATTCGCTTCCCTGTTTATTTGCGCCATTTATGCGAATATTTCATGTTGTATACAGGGCTTGCACTGCTTGGTATTGCTTGTCTGCTATGGGCACTAGTTGCCTTTCCGCTGAATCTTGTTTTGCCCGGTGTTCGTGGAATATGGATAGGGCGCTGGGTGGCAACTCTCTGGTTTCATGTTTACTTGTCTGTTTTGAGTTTTGTTGGTGCGGCACGTTTCGATTTGCGGGAACTGGATGCTTTGCGCGGAGCTGGCCCCCTGATTATTGCGGCGAACCATCCGGGCTTGCTGGATGCGCCGATGGTGTTGTCGCGCCTGCCCAACGTTGCCTGTGTATTGAAGAGCTCATTGATCGATAGCGTATTTTGGGGAGCCGCCGCACGTTTAGCGGGTTACATCCGCAACGACTGGTTTGTCGGGTCGGTGAAATTGGCAGTTGAAGAATTGCATCGCGGCGGCCAGATACTGGTGTTTCCCGAAGGCACCCGCACGGAGGGTGCATCGCTGGGCGAATTCCGTCTAGGGCCTGCTTACGTGTCAAGCCGCTCCGGCTTTCCGATTCAGACAATATTCATCGAGCAGGACACCGATTTCTTGGGTAAAGGACAGCCGCTTCTGAAGCGTCCCGATCTGCCTATGCATTTCCGTATTCGTATGGGCAAGCGTTTCGATTCACCCTCTGACCCTAGAGCATTTACCATCACCTTGCGCGAGTACTTTGAGAGTGAACTGCGCTCCTCATCTTTGGGAGCTTGATTAGTGCCTGCCATTTCCAAATCTCATCTGGTACTGATTCCCAGCTACAATCCGGGGACGAAGGTGTATGACACCGTACGGGAAGCTCGCGCGCAGTGGAATCCGGTTTGGGTGGTGGTCGATGGCAGCAGCGACGGCACGACCGCAGGACTGCTTAGCATGTCGGCGCAAGACGATGGATTAAAAGTGCTGGTTCTACCCGAAAATTGCGGCAAAGGTGCTGCGGTGCTGCATGGCTTGGACGAGGCGGCGAAGCAGGGCTACACCCATGTGTTGTGTATGGACTCGGATGGGCAGCATCCGGCAAATCTGATACCGGAATTTATGGACTGTTCGCAGCGCACCCCAGCGGCGGTAATTTTGGGTGTACCAGTATTTGATGCCAGCGCCCCAGCATTGCGGGTGCGAGGACGTAAGATTTCCAACTGGTGGGCGAATCTGGAAACCCTGTGGGTGGGTATTGGCGATTCGCTTTACGGCTTTCGCGTCTACCCGGTTGAGCCGCTGCGCCAAGTCATGCGAGGACAACGTTGGATGCGCCGTTTTGACTTTGATCCGGAAGCGGTTGTACGCCTGTGCTGGCGCGGAGTACCTCCGGTGAATCTTCCGGCTCCGGTTAAATACCTGCGCGCCGACGAAGGAGGGGTGTCCCACTTCAACTATTTGCGTGACAACGTGTTGCTTACCTGGATGCACATTCGCCTGATGATCGGCTTTGTATTGCGTCTTCCCCTGCTGGTATTCCGAAAACTTGTTTAATCTACTCTGAGGTATTTATGATCAACCCGATTAAATCCGACGCACCTGCCCACGCTCCGCACGTGCCGCTCACCGACTATTACGCCGACGAAAAAGCCAGAAGCGGCTTCGTGCGGGAAATGTTTGACAGCACCGCCGAAGACTATGACCGTATGGAAACCATACTCGGTTTTGGCTCGGGTGGTTGGTATCGCGGCGAGGCGCTGATCCGTGCCGGACTCAAACAAGGCATGCGCGTGGTGGATGTTGGCGTGGGCACGGGGCTGGTTGCCAAAGAGGCGGCACGCATTGCCGGTGAACCCAGTCTGGTCACAGGTGTAGATCCCAGCCCTGGCATGATGCAGAACGCCAAAGTACCCGCAGGTGTGGAGTTGGTTGAAGGAAGAGCCGAGCAGATTCCGTTTCCCGACAATCACTTTGATTTCCTGAGCATGGGCTACGCATTGCGCCACATCAGCGATTTGTCGGTCGCCTTCAACGAATTTCATCGCGTGATGAAGCCGGGTGCAAAACTTTGTCTGCTGGAAATAACTTGTCCTGAAAGTGCATGGGGGCGTTTCCTGCTCAAAATTTACATGAAGGGGTTTGTACCCTTGCTGGCCTTGGTAGTCGGACGCAAGAAGAACACCCGCCAGTTGTGGCGCTACTATTGGGACACCATTGAAGCCTGTGTTCCTCCCTCGCAAGTATTAGCCACACTCAATGCAGCCGGATTCACCGATGTGCGTCGCCATATCGAAGTAAAGGGCATGAGCATCTTGGCGGAATACCAGGCGACTAAGCCAGAATAAAAGATGAACGGGGGAGGGGAGACTCGTCACCCTGTATTGCATACAAGCGTCTCATTATGTCTATTCACGCGATGTACCATTTGATTCTGGAGCGTCTTTCTCGGCACGAGCTTGCGCGCGTGCCGGAGCCGGATCTGGTGATGCAAAATCCTTCCCGGAATGAAGCTTTCACTAAGGTCGGTAGCGAAGACGGGCTACTGGCTTTCCTCTATTTCTATCATGCGTTGCAGATTGCCCCCGTCGTCAAACCCGGCGACAGGGTGCTTGATATTGCCTGCGGTCCCGCCAACCAGCTGGCACTGATCGCCCTCCTCAATTCTGATGCGCATTTTGTCGGGCTAGATGCATCGGCCAACATGCTAGAACGAGCCGCAATTACACTGGCGCAAGCCGGAGTCCGCAATGCGGAACTGGTATCCGGCGATATGACCGCATTGACCGGCATTGCGGACGATTCGATGGACTGCGTCATTTGCACCATGTCCTTGCATCACCTGCCGGATTTAACGGCACTTGCCAAAACCCTGCACGAAGCTCGCCGTGTGCTCAAATCCGATGGCGGATTTTATTTCGTGGATTTCGGACGTTTGAAGCGCGCCGGCACACAGCGATTCTTCGCGGAAGATAAGCGCCGCCTCCAATCGGAAAACTTTACTCTGGATTATCTTAATTCGATGAAAGCGGCCTTCAGCGTAAATGAACTGGCTGATGCGGTTGCACTGATGGGGCTGGATTTCGAGCAGTATGCAACTTCGCTCGCTTCATTTATGGTGGTATTCAAAAGCAAAAATCGCCGAGTATTGGATGATGCAACCCAGCTATTGGTGCTGAAGATGTACGGGCAATTGCCAACAGTCCAGCAGCAGAGTTTTCAGTCTTTCGCAAAATGGTTTCGCACCGGAGGCTTGGGTTTGCCTTGCGAACTGTTTTAGTGAATTCGGCGCACTCGGTAAAAATCTAAACGTAGCTTCTCATACTTAAATCATTCCCCCATTCACCGAGATAACTTGTCCGGTGATGTAAGCTGCACTTGTTGATGCCAGAAAACCCACCAGATCAGCAACCTCATCAGGTTTGCCAGAGCGTTTCATTGGTACCAGACGCGCAATGGCATCTGCATCAAAGGTATTCTTGCTCATATCCGATTCGATGATACCGGGTGCCACGGCATTAACGGTAATTCCTCGGCTGGCCAATTCCAGTGCGAGGGATTTAGTGGCGGCATGCAGTGCGCCTTTGGCAGCGGCATAGTTGGTTTGCCCCCGGTTGCCGGTAATACCGGCTATTGAAGAGATTGTGATGATTCGTCCCCATCGCCCGCGAATCATCGGCAGGGTCAGCGGCTGGGTCACGTTGAAAAAACCGTTTAGCGATACATCAATCACGCTGTGCCATTGTTCGCGGCTCATACCAGGAAACACCGCATCGTCATGGATGCCCGCATTATTCACCAGTACTTGGATTGGTCCATGCTCCAGCAATTGTTCAAGCGCAAGTTGAGTTGCGGCCCCATCCACGACATCGAACTGAACCACTTCAGCAGAGCCACCATTCGCCAGCAGTTCGTCGCGCAAAGTTTCGGCTCCGGCGATATTGCGGTTGGTATGGATGATGACATGCAAATCGTCAGCTGATAGCCGGTGACAGATGGCGGCACCAATTGCACCACTACCACCAGTGACTAACGCGCGTTTCAAGACTTTTGGAGTTGTCATAGATTTCCCGCATTGAGCATGACGCTGGCGCGTCCGGTCAGCAGTGTTGCACCCTCGACAAGTAATGCGAAGCTGTAGAGAATGTTAATGTCGTTGCCGGAGATGCGTTCGGCACGGATGGTGAGGTCACTGGTAATGTCATCCAGCCGCGTGCGCTGCCATTGCACATCGCGCGCACTGGTTAAAAAACCGACGGCGGGCGTTTCATCATCCCCGGCCAGCAAAGCACCATGCACAGCCATCGCCTGTGCTGCATATTCAATTCCGTTGCAGATACCGAGGATGCCGTCCGCTCGCAGCGGATTGCCCGGCAAACGGTGGCTGCTGGCTTTACAAACGATTTCGTTCTTGTTCCAAAGCTCGACCTGATCTAACAGACACATTCTGCCCTGATGGGGAATGTGTGCCTCGATCCACTTGCGATCAAACTGCACAGTGCACCCCGATGGAGAGATTGAGCGGTTCAAGGTAGTCGATAACCACTGAGCCGCTGTTACCCTGTGCCAGTAGTTGAATCAAGGGCAGACTGCGTGCGGCAGGAATGCTGATGCGCAACATTTCCAACTCGTTATCTGACATTTTGCTTGCCTCGGATGTGCTGAGATCGAGTGTGAGTTGTGCGCGAGCTGAAGAAGATTTTACCGGATTCAACACCATCGCAACGCCCAGCGGGTAAGGGATGGGGCGCAAGGCAAATAACGGTTCCGGAAAGGTGGCGTCATAAGCCAACAACAGAACAGGTTTGCCGCTACTGAGAGACTGAGTGGTTGCCTCAAGCAAGCCAGCGGCGAAGGTCGCATCATAAGCGCACAGGCTAGTGGATGGTTCCATGCAGGCGGTGGCGATGCTCCAGTAACCGGAGGGGGCGTTGTGTACCGAGTTGTGAAAACGAGTGGGCGAGACGGCGCGGTCACTGGATGCCAGCGTTTCAAGAATGTTGTGGCAATTGTCGCAGTCGGCCTCGGTCGAGGAAAAAACGGTGGTCAGATGCGAGGGATCCGCGCCTGCATTGCGTACTGCGTCAAAACCGATTGCCATCGAAAGCTTGATCAGCATGCCAACCCGCCGACGCTCGGCAGGCGGCAGGCATTCAACAGGAGGCAACAGGGGGGGCGCAAGCTGGAACGGAATTTTACCTGTCAGCACATCGCGACTCTGTTCCCAGCCGGATAAGCCCGGGCCGAAAACGCTGATCCCGTCTACGTAAATTTGCAGTGCACTCATGCGGCAACCTTGGAGAAAATCAGACTGCAATTGCTACCGCCAAAACCAAACGAGTTACTCAATGCGTGATGCATGGGCTGTTCGAGGTTGGACAACAGGTAATTGGAATGGAGTTGCGGGTCGATGGTTTCCGTGCCAACACCGCCTGGCGCAAAACTATTAAGGAGCGCAAGCGTGCAAATAACTGCTTCCATGGCTCCCGCAGCCCCCAGTGTGTGTCCAAGATGACCTTTGGTGGAGCTGCACGGTGTTTGCGTGCCAAAAATAGAGGTAACGCCTTTATCTTCCGCATCATCGTTGCTGTGAGTAGAAGTGCCGTGCAAGTTGATGTAGGAAATGTCTGACGGTTGTAGCCCTGACATTTGCAGCGCCGCCTGCATTGCCATGCGCGCACCCAAACCTTTCGGATGAGGCGTGGACATGTGATGTGCATCGCTGGACTCACCGATGCCGGTCATCAGAATATCGCCGGGTACGGGGTTCTCGGCCTTTTCAACGAGCAGGAATGCGGCGGCTTCGCCGATGGAGATACCGTCGCGGTTGGCATCGAATGGCTTGCACGGATTCGGCGAAAGCAGTTGCAGCGAATTGAAGCCATACAATGTGGTGAGGCATAGCGAATCAACACCGCCGACGATCGCCGCATCAATAAGTCCGCTGGCAAGCATGCGCTGGGCACTACCGAAAACTTTTGCACTCGAAGAGCACGCTGTCGAAACCACAAAGGCAGGACCTTGCAGATCAAAATAGCCGCGCACGAAATCGGCGCTGGAATAGCTGTTGTGCGTGTGACGATAGTCGTGATCTGCCGGTAATTTTCCCGTAGAGGGATCTCGGTGACGATAAGCGACTTCCGAACTGAGGATCCCCGAAGTACTCGTACCCAGAAAAATGCCAACGCGTTTGTTGCCATAGCGCGTAATGGCATCGCGCACGGATTGCGCAAAGTCATCTTGTTCCAGAGCAAGCTGAGCCAACCGATTATTACGGCAATTAAATTCGGATAAATCAACGCGGATGGCAAAGGTATCCAGATCCGCCACCTCACCAATACAGGCATCGAAGTCGAGGGTTCCCCATTTTTTTCGTGCGATACAGCAGCGCTGTTCGCGCAAAGCGGAAAGTGTTTGAGCTAGGCCGATGCCGATGGCGCTGGTTGCGGTATATGAAGTTAGGCGAAGGGCTTGCACACGGGATGTTCTGTAACTAAACGTCGCATTCTAACCTCTTTGGAAATCTCATGCCACACGCGCAACCAGCATGACGTTGGCGAACGGAGTTCCCTCGCTTTTGGGCGTGGCTTGCACCGAGAACCCCCGGTTTTCGAGCGCGCGTATCCATTCGTCTGCGGGACGACACCACATGCCGGGCAGGCGATGTCCCTGTACGAAAGAGATGCAACGATCGGTGAGTTGGCTGATTCTAAAGCACAATGAATTGCCCGCATTGCCGACGCGCGTGACGAATATTCCGCCCGGCTTCAGGGTCGCCCGGATTTGATCCAGCATCCGCTCTTGTTCGTCGATGGGAATGTAGTGAAGTACATCAAGAATGGCGATGACATCTGCGTTGCTCATGTCGGCGTTGCGCATATCTCCACCGTAAAGTTGAACCCGTTTGCCGTAGAAGGGTTGCAATGCTTGGTTGCCACAATTCGCTTCTCGCTCCATTAGCTCAATACCGCGAAACTGCAAGCCTTTGGGAGGCTGCACTGTGTCCGACCAGTTTCCGTTTTCTGCCATGTGTTCCGCCGCCAGTAGCCATGCGGCGAGCAGTCCTCGACCACAACCGAGATCAAGTATCCGCGCACCGTCAGGGAGTACTGATTGTTCGATCAATGCGGAGAATATCGGATCGTAGCGGAGTTTGCCGCGCGCCCACTGGTAGTTAAACCGACCGGTTTTCCGGTACGGCGCGGTGGACAGATCAATCAACTGTTTTTTCAAGGCGGTGTGCATGCGTTGGAAAGTGTAACCGGAGTAAGTTTTTGGTTTGAGATTTTGGCAAGCAAACGCGGCAGCACTTCAATGACCACCGAGCTCCCTCCGGCTGTTTTTGCGGCATTGCCGTCGTGCAGCAACAGAATGTCACCTGCCGCCAGATTTTTTTCAAGTCGCGCCAGCACGACTTCGGTATCGGTGGTGTTGGTGTCATAGCCGCGCCGTGTCCAAGTCGCCAAGCGGATGCCGAGCCGATGAAGAACCGGGGCGAGGAAAGGATTGCGGAGTCCGGCAAGCGCGCGGTAAAACTCCGGTCTTCTGCCTGTGATGGACTCCAGCGTGATTTGCCCGTCGCCCACTTCTTTCATCCATCCACTCAAGCCGAAGAATGCATTGCGAATGCGGTGCAACTGGCCGTGATTCTCAATGGCATGGCCTGCCGCGACGATTTCACGGCACAATTCCGGATGTGCGGCGGCGCGCTCGCCGATACAAAAAAAAGTTGCCCGTACCCCGTGTGCGGAAAGGATTGCCAGTACCTTGGGGGTGACCTCCGGGTCGGGGCCGTCATCGAAAGTCAGTGCAATTTCACCCCGTTGAATCGCCTCTTCCGACAAGCGCACCAGGTTGTCTCCCAATAGCGAGCCGCGCGGCCACATACAGGCGGCGCAAATAAATGCTTGATTAAAGGCAATTGCGCCAATCGCCCACAGCCAGCGAGCCGGTTCAAACAGAATAAAAATAACAGCGGCCACATGCAGCATCGCGGAACCAAAAATAAATGGAGTCGGTTTCCATGCATTCATCAATTTTTAGCTCCGACAGTGAGGGGTAGAGGGGCGCGTGCAAGCCAGTCGTGCCACAAGGTTTGCCAAGTGGGCCAGCTATGTTTGCCGGAAATCATGCGTACGTTTTGTTCGGGCAACAGCCCAGCCAGCATACGTTGTCCGCGCAGAAAACGATCTTCATCGCCCGTGCCGAAATAGACCTGTGTTGCCCATTGTCCAGCGGCCGACTCTTGTGCAATCCAGTGCCACCACGCCCGTTCGTCTTTCCGGTTGGAGGACAAAGTGCGCGCCCATTCAGCCGCGCCGCCCGCCCCAGCGATCTCCGCCAGAATGTCGCCTGTTCCGGGGTAGGGGGCAATGAGATAGATTCCCGAGAGGTATTTCGCGTACTCGGCGGCGTAGTAGAGGGTGTTGAATGCGCCAAGCGAAATACCCGCGAACCAGATTTCTTGGTAACCGGAGGCAAGCGCAGGCTGCATGACATGCTCATGTAGCGCGGAGACGATGGTTTTGTTCATGACATGCTGATGCGTCACTTCGGCTAGCACAATGTCGGCTCGGATTTCGCGTGAGCGGACTGCCGCTACAAATCCCTGTGTAAAGAAATCTTCAATTTTTGACTCGGCAGGCGGTAGGAGCACCAGCAATGTGTTCTGACGATTTTGACTGTCAAATAAATCAGTGTGGGTGCGCATCAGTTCGCTCTCTAGTTAGGATGGCGGCGAAAACCAGTGACAGGAAAGCACCGGGACCAACTGTGCTGCCGATGGCCGCCAGCACCGGGACATGGGAAAACGCCAGCAGCCCGAAGCTGCCTACTGCGGTCAGGTTGGCGACGAGCAGCGAAACTTGCGTCTGGCGGCGGTCGGCATCGTCACTGTCGCGCGCGCCGCTGTCGAAAAAGAGCGCGTAGTTGGAGCCGATTGCGACCACCAGCAGTAGGCCGATCAAGTGCAGGATGGTTAATTGCTGGCCTCCGATCAGGTTGAGTGCAGTCACACACAGCACGGCACAGGCGAGCGGCAGTGCAATCCTGAGTGTGCGCGGGATGGATTTCAGTGACACCAGCAATAACCCGAGAATCGCCAGACATCCCAGTCCGGAAAGCAGCAATGCTTCATGCCGATAGTTGTCGAAGAGGATCGTTGATTCTTCGAGCAGATCGATCACGATCACATTCGACAAGCCCTTTGCATTCAGCGCACCGCTCACTTGGGCGAGATCAATTTCGTCACCGCCTGGCGCAACACCTGTCGCGTGCAGGGGCATCAACACCAGATAATCGTTTTTACGTTTGACCAGCAGCGAATCGACCAGCAGTGCCACCGAAGTGCCGTTCATATCCGCACGCACTAGAGGTTCTCGGGTACGCGCCGCCTGAAGATCAGTCAGAAAATCTTGCAGGCGGTCAGCTTTGATGGGTAGTTCTTTGAGCGATTGCGCCAGTCTTGTGCGCGCCTGTTCTGCATCGGGGATGGATGCCTGACGACTACGTTGACGGGCGATGCTGGGCAGGACGAGGGCGGGCGAATTGAAACTGCCGATGATCTTGTTTTTGACTAATGATTGCAGCACTTCGTTGGCTTGTTCCGCTTTTTGCAAAGCCAGCTCTCCCGTCGGCGCCGTGAGCGCGGCCATGTAGCGCATGTCTGTGCCACCCATGTCGCTGCGGAGTTCCGAGTCGAGTCGTTGGTCGGCTTTAGAGATCGGGCTGAGCGCCGACAGTTGACGGTTCCATATTGCGTCGGAATGAAACAGGATGGTGCTTCCCGCAATCAGCGCCAGCGCAATGACCGCCCAGCGCAGGCGGCTGATGCGCTCAATAATCCGGTCGAGGCGTTCGCCGGTGGTGCTGAGGTCGCGCAGTGTGACGTGTTGCGGCATGACAATCGGCAGCACGTAACGTGTTACCAGCGCCGCCGTGATCAGGCCGCTGATTGAATACAGTCCCAATTGGGCGAGTCCTGGAAAGCCTGAGAAGAGCAGAGCGGCGAAACCCGCGATTGAGGTGAGCACGCCAATGCGGATGGTGCGCCAGAAACTGCTTGGTGCCGTTGCGCCAGAACGTTGCAGGAAATAATAGATTGAGTAGTCCACAGCTTCGCCGATCAGCGTGGTGCCGAATCCGAGCGTGAGGCCGTGCACTTGCCCGAAGCCGAGGCTAACTGCGGCAATGCCGACCAGCGCGCCGGAAACAACGGGCAACAACCCCAGCGCGAGTAACGTGACCGAGCGGTAGACCGCAAGTAACAGCGCAATGACCAGTACGATACTGGCGGTTGCCAATCGGCTGACTTCGCCTTCGATCAAATTGCGCGAAGACACCGAGAACACGCTGGTGCCGCTCATGACCAGTTTGGTGCCCGCGCTGTGTGGAAGTGTGTCGAAAGTCAGGTGTATGGCAGCGAGTGTGTCGGCCTGGGCATCCGTATCCGAACCGGCTGCCAGGGTGTGAGCCAACAGCAGCGCGCGGTTGCCGTCGCGGGATGCCCATACGCCATCAATACTTCTGGGCTGACTTTCGCCGGCAAACTGTTCCAGCAGTTGCATGGCTTCGCCGGTGGGGTCTTTGGGTAGCAGTTGTTTGAACATCAAACCCGCATTGCCATAGAGTGCTTCAATGGAGTTGCCGATAGCCGTGTGCATTCCCTCTGCGGTAAAGCGTTCCGCAGTTACGCCGGGGCTAATCAGATAACGGTTGTCGAAAAGATAGGCGCGGTCACGTTCCTGTGTGGCAGCATCACCGTTCTGCACGCCGACAAACAGTTGCGTGTCGCGCAGCTTGTTTGCCAGTTCGCGCGACAGTTGGGCGCGCTCGGCAGCTTCGCCGCCTTCAATGCCAATCATAATCAGGCGGGCAATGATCCCGTCGCGCAACTGGTCAACCAGCAATTGCTGACGCTCATTTGGTGTCTTGGGCATGAACGCGGACATGTCCGCCACAAAACGGGTCTGCATTATCACCAGCAGGCAAAACAGCAGCATCGCAAGCCAGAGCACCAACGGCAGAGATCGGACTTTACTCGTCATTGTGAAACCACTTTCTTGATGAGCATTTCGGAACGGTCTCCGTCGCCCTGAAAGAAATCAATATTTTTGACATCGGCATACGCGCCGCCAATCCTGATCCGGCTGATGATTTTGAGCATGCGCTCTTGTCTTGGGGTTAACACCAATTGCCATTGCTCCGCCGATCCGGTCAATTCCAGCGCGTAGAATTTTTCCAATGCCGAGCGGTCGCCCGCCAGCGTGGCGCGTATGCTTTCTACGAAGGCTGCAACTTCAGGGTGATCCTGAAGACCGACGGTGAGATGACGTTTGCCGGGTTGGTCAATCGTGAGTTTATCGCCTTCCAGTATCAGTGCCTCTGGCTTGGGTTTGAGGGTACGTTTTTCCAGTTTATCGGGTGCGGTAAACGCGAGTTCACCGGATGACTCAATCGGCCTGTCGATAATGCTGATGTATTTTTTTTCCACGAAAATGGCTTTTCCTGTCTTGCTTTCACTCAGCAGCTGCATCAAGTCGGTCACCTGCCAGTCGTTGGCTTGAGCAAGCGAAGCGGAAAGGCCGAGGAATATGCCGAAGAGGGATGATGTTCGTATTACGTTAGTCATGTGTGCTGTCCTCGGCTTTCCAGAAATCGAAAAAATTGAACCAATTATACGGGGCAGATTTACAGTGGCGCTCCAGCGCAGCCACGTATTTCACCAGAACATCGCGCACTGCTGCATCTCGGTCGGCGGGAAGAAATTCCGAGTAGTCGCTCAACAGTTCAAAGTGTACGTCGTAGCGATTGCCGTCGCGATAAAGACCTGACATGAAGAACACGGGGTACTTGAGCATTGCTGCCATGCGGAACGGGCCAGTGGGGAAACGGGCGGGCGCACCTAGGAAGGGGAGGGTGATGTGCTGATCCGGTCCGACCGCCCGATCCGCTAGCAGGCCGACCATCGAGCCTTCTTTCAGTTTGCGGTTTATCGCGATCATGGAATCGAGTTGCCCAAGCGGAATGATGTCCTGCATGGTTTTGGGATTAATTGCGGTCAGCGCGTTGTTGAGCTGGCGCGCATTTTCTGGATACATGGCGATGCTGACGGGATAGGGGTTGTCGCGGGCATGGCTGCGCAATACTTCAAAGCTACCCAAGTGCGAACCAAACAGAAAAAGCCCCTTGTTGCCGGCAAGCGAAGCATGCAGTTGTTGCGCGCCTGTCACCCGAATATCAAACATGTCGTAGCGGTCATTGAGCAGGTAAATCCGGTCGTGAATCGTGCTGGCGAAGGCGAAGATGTTGCGGTACAGGTCAAGCCAGGTGGCGGGGCGCCCAAGGCTGCGGGCAAGAAATTTGCGCGCTGTATTTTGTGCGGCGGGTGCGGCCAGCACAAAATACAGCGCGATACCATAGACAACGATGCGCGACAGCCTTCTGCCAAGTAGCAGCGAGATCCGGCTCATTACGCGCAGCAAAAAAACGCTGCCACGCTCTTTGCGCTGCAACCATTCTGGTGCTGTTTCCGGCGCGGTGTTTTTTGCTGGATTGGTCACAATGCGGTTTGGTTGGATATGCGCAGGACGCAAGCGCATTTTACAAAATGATTGTCGTTTTGATGTGAAACTGGAATTGACCGAGCAGCATTGGAATTACACATGCTACGGCGCACTTGTTGCGATGAGGAAACGGCCATTGGCAATTACGCGCGCATCGCAACGGATTTCAAAGTGCACTACCTTTTCGGCAACTTCATAGTCCAGTTCTGGCGCGTCGGCGGGGGCTGCCGGGCTGAGAAATTTCACGGAGGGAAGCCCTGCAAGTCGCAGTCCGGTTTGCGACTCAATAACGCGCTGTGTTCGATCAAGTAGTACGACTCCAGGCACAATCGGGCGGCCGGGAAAGTGT
>JAGVIV010000013.1 GCA_020055845.1 Betaproteobacteria bacterium | reverse complement strand
TGGCTTCTTAGCTGCTACTGCTTTTTTAGCAACTGGCTTCTTAGCTGCTACTGCTTTTTTAGCAACTGGCTTCTTAGCTGCTACCTTTTTTGCTGCTGGTTTAGCTTTCTTTGCTGCGGCCATTTCAACCTCCTTCAAAGTTAACGAAATACAACATAACAACTACACCTTCTGTACGCCGCATGGCGGCATGCCTGAAGCTTTTGCAATGCGACGGTGGAAGCGTCGCTTGATTAATGGATGGCGGCCTTGCCTAATTCGCCACTTAGGGCGGTCGGCGCATAACGGGCTAATAGCGTTGCCCTGTGTATGAATCGGCTGTGTGCGGTATGGCTAATCATTCGCTTGGTTTCAGCGCTTGAGCATGCCGTGAATAGAGCAGGTTCTTCTGCGAGAAGGTTAGTTTGGCTTGTGGATACGAAGAGATTTTTGCCCGACGCGGGGGATGATGCGGCAGGTGTTATCAGAAAGAGATGTTTCATTGAGGTGCGGGCTTTTCTGAAAAAGCAATGTGCTTTATGAGAGGGTGGCGACCCGTTTGCATTCTGAAGATGCTAGAAATATGTGCAGATTCTGTGTGCTTCACCGACATCGTACTTTGCAATCGATACCCCTTTGGATGGCTCACTACAGTTTGTTTTTATTAACAAATAACGAGCTGCATTTAGTGGTTGCGACTATATCTTATTTATGCATGGTGTCAACACTGTTTGTGCATTTTTTAGATTTTTTTTGTACGCGCGATTTTTTTAATTCGTATGCGTGAGCTTTGAGTGACGCCATGATTGTTTTAGCCCATAAAAAACGCTCCTGTTCGAGGAGCGTTTTTTATGAGGCATTACATCTGAATTTTGCCGGATGAGTTTAATCCCAAGACAGCGCGCCGCCTGTCTGGTATTCGGTTACGCGTGTTTCGAAGAAGTTTTTCTCTTTCTTCAAATCGATCATTTCTGCCATCCAAGGGAATGGGTTGCTTGCTCCCTGATAGAGAATGTCGATACCAATTTGCTGGCAGCGTCGATTGGCGATAAAGCGCAAATATTCTTTGAACATTCCAGCATTCAGACCCAGCACGCCACGGGGCATGGTGTCCTCCGCGTAGCGATACTCCAGTTCGACGCCTTTTTGAATGAGGCCGCGAATCTCTTCGCGGAACTCGGCAGTCCACAGATGTGGATTTTCATTTTTGATGGTGTTGATGACATCTACACCGAAATTCAGATGCATGGACTCGTCGCGCAGGATGTATTGGTATTGCTCCGCAGCACCAGTCATCTTATTTTGGCGACCGAGAGCCAGAATTTGCACAAAGCCAACGTAGAAGAACAACCCTTCCATGATGCACGCAAATACAATCAGGCTGCGCAACAGCTTCTGGTCATTCTCTGGTGTGCCGGTTTTGAATTCTGGGTTGGTCAATACATCGATGAAGGGCAATAGGAATTCGTCTTTGTCGCGAATGCTTTGCACTTCGTGGTACATATTGAAGACTTCGCCTTCGTCCAGCCCGAGGCTTTCAACGATATATTGGTAGGCATGGGTGTGAATGGCTTCTTCAAAGGCCTGGCGCAGAAGAAATTGGCGGCACTCAGGATTGGTGATGTGGCGATAGGTGCCGAGCGCGATATTATTCGCGGCTAGGCTGTCGGCCGTGGTGAAGAAACCAAGATTGCGTTTGACCAGACGACGCTCATCGTCGGTCAGGCCGTTTGGATTTTTCCATAGCGCGATGTCGGCAGACATGTTGATTTCTTGGGGCATCCAGTGATTGGCGCATCCGGCCAGATATTTTTCCCATGCCCATTTATACTTGAATGGAACCAGCTGGTTCACATCTGCGTTGCTGTTGATGATACGTTTGTCTTCTACGCGTATGCGCCCGGTCGAGACCGAGGCAATGGTGTAAGAGTGATCGTCGGCATTCTTCATTGAAGTATCCATTCCCATAGAGGCCATGCGTACACCGGCTGTGGCGGTTGCAGGCGTCATGTCGTCGTCAAATGTGAGCATGTTTTTCCTTGTGTCTATAAACCCGCTATTGCGGATGCTGGATTATCTGTTTTGCTAGAGGCAGATGTCGCCGTTTCACGGCGGCGACATCGATGTTGTTCCTCGTTTACTGACAAGCCTCACATTCGGGATTGTCGATAGAGCAGAATTGAGTCTCTTCTGTCGCCGGCGCAGCTGCGCTGCCAGTGTCATTGGTGCTGGAGACAGCGTTCAAGGAACCCGCGCGCGAAGTGGACTTTTCTGCAGAGGTCGCGCCAAGTGTGCGCAGGTAATAAGTGGTTTTGAGGCCGCGTACCCAGGCAAGCTTGTAAGTTTCATCCAGTTTCCGCCCTGACACGCCGGACATATAGATGTTCAGGGACTGGGCCTGGTCTATCCATTTTTGGCGGCGTGCTGCCGCTTCAATGAGCCACTTCGGTTCCACTTCGAAGGCGGTTGCGTAGAGTCCGCGAATCTCGGCCGGGATGCGGTCAATTTTGGCGAGACTGCCGTCGAAATACTTCAGGTCGGCAATCATCACTTCGTCCCATAGGCCCAGTGCCTTCAAGTCATTCACAAGATGGTCGTTGATAATGGTGAACTCGCCGGACAGGTTCGACTTTACAAAAATGTTCTGGTAAGTCGGTTCAATACTGGCGGACACGCCGACGATATTGGAAATGGTCGCTGTCGGTGCAATCGCCACGCAATTGGAGTTGCGCATACCGTGTTGCTTGATGCGGGCGCGCAATATGTTCCAGTCCAAAGTGACCGAATCGTCCACTTCCACATATCCCCCTCGTGAAGCTCGCAGCATTTCCACGGTATCTTGTGGCAGGAGTCCTTTGTCCCACAAGCTGCCGCGATAACTGGCATAACGACCACGCTCTTCGGCCAATTCGGTGGATGCCATATATGCGTAATAGCATACGGCTTCCATCGAGCGGTCGGCGAATTCGACCGCGGCATCCGATGAGTAGGGGACGCGCAATTCATGCAGGGCGTCTTGGAAGCCCATGATGCCCATGCCTACAGGGCGGTGTTTCAAGTTGGCATCACGCGCTTTTTTGACTGCGTAATAATTGATGTCAATCACGTTGTCCAGCATGCGCATTGCGGTAGTGATGGTGCTTTGTAGTTTGACGTGATCAAGCTGGCCAAACTTTTCGTGTCCTTGGGGGTACAAGTGTGCCGCCAAGTTGACTGAACCCAAATTGCACACGGCAATCTCGGATTCCGAAGTGTTTAGCGTGATTTCTGTGCATAGGTTGGAGCTGTGTACCACCCCAACATGTTGCTGTGGACTGCGGATATTGCATGGGTCTTTGAATGTAATCCACGGATGGCCGGTTTCAAAGAGCATGGTCAGCATCTTGCGCCACAGGCTTGCGGCCGCGACTTTGCGGAACAGCTTGAGTTCGCCGCGGGCAACTTTGTCCTCATAAGCCAAATAGGCTTGCTCGAATTCTGTGCCGAACTTATCGTGCAAATCAGGACAGTTCGACGGGGAGAACAATGTCCACTCGCCGCCTTCCATGACGCGCTTCATAAACAGGTCGGGAATCCAGTTGGAGGTGTTCATATCGTGTGTGCAACGGCGGTCATCTCCCGTGTTTTTGCGCAACTCGAGAAACTCTTCGATATCCAGATGCCAGGTTTCCAGATAAGCACAGACGGCACCTTTGCGTTTGCCCCCTTGGTTTACCGCGACAGCCGTGTCATTGACGACTTTTAGGAAGGGAACCACACCCTGTGATTTCCCGTTGGTGCCTTTGATGTGACTGCCGAGTGCGCGCACGTTGGTCCAGTCGTTGCCCAGGCCGCCGGCAAATTTCGAGAGCAGTGCATTTTCTTTGAGCGCTTCGTAAATTCCGTCCAAGTCATCGGCTACGGTAGTCAGATAGCAAGAGGATAGCTGTGAGCGCCGTGTGCCGGAATTGAACAGGGTGGGCGTGGAGCTCATGAAATTGAAGCTGGACAATAGGCGGTAAAATTCGATAGCGCGGGCTTCGCGGTCAACCTCGTTGAGCGCGAGCCCCATGGCGACACGCATAAAGAAAGCTTGCGGCAACTCGAGCCGTTCTTCTTCGATATGCAGGAAATAGCGGTCATACAATGTTTGTAGACCAAGATAGCCGAACTGCAAATCGCGGCTTGGATCCAGTTCGTTGGCTAATCGAGTCAGATCGAACTGGGCTAGCTTTTCATCCAACAGCTCTGCCGCGATACCGCGTTTGATGAATTTTGGGAAATATTCCGCATAACGCGCAGCCATCTCGGCCTGAGGGACTTCTTCACCCAAAATTTCGCAGCGGATATTGTTTAGCAACAGTCGGGCAGTCACAAAGCCGTATGCCGGGTCTTGCTCAATTAAGGAGCGGGCCGACAAGATGGCGCATTTGCGCACTTCTTCGATTGGCACTCCGTCGTACAAATCTTTCAGTGTGTGCTTCAGTATTTTTTCGGCATCTACGGATTTGCTCAGGCCTTGGCATGCCGATTCTATCTGCGCTGATAGAGCGGCGATATCCAGCGGGCGCAGGACATCACCGTCTTTAACTTGCAGAACGTGTGCGGATTCATTCTCTTTCTTTGTTTTGACGCGTTCGCGTGTGCGCTGTTCGCGGTACAGCACATAAGAGCGAGCAACATCATGCTCACCCGATCTCATCAGAGAGAGCTCGACCTGATCTTGGATGTCCTCAATGTGGAGAGTGCCGCCGTGGGGTTGACGACGCACCAGAGCGTTAACGACACCCGCGGTGAGCTGCTCAACCAGCTCGCGCACGCGAGCGGAGGCGGCTCCTTGGCCTCCGTTTACCGCCAAAAAAGCCTTGGTCATCGCAATTGAGACCTTGCTGGGCTCGAATGAAACGACCGAGCCATTGCGGCGAATCACTTTGTATTGATCAAGAGGAAGGCTGTTGCTGGACGCGACAGATGAATCGGAATCCTGGCGCGGAGGGATGGAAAAAGACGGTGAAACATTATCTGACGCAAGCAGCATACAACTCCCCTTTGAATTTTTGATGCTAATTTGATTTGAAGCTGAAATCTTATTAAATTGAAAACCACTATATATAGTGGTTGTCGGCTGAATTTTGGCTAATTCTAGTGCATCGCTGGATTTATGCAAGAGGTATTTCGGCCTATATATTCGATGCATAAACCCGAGATTTGTGCGGGGGTTTTAAATCGTGCGAAGGTAGCGTGGCCACTCGAAATAAGGGCCGGGATCCGTCTTGCGTGCGGGGGCGATGTCGACATGGCCCGCAATGTCTTGAATGGGAAAGGCGCGTTTCAGACGGCGGGTCAACGATGACAGGCTGCGGTATTGGGCATCGGTATAGGCGGTGGAATCGCTGCCCTCCAACTCTATGCCGATGGAAAAATCATTGCAGCGGACTTTTTCTTTCCATTGGGATGCCCCAGCATGCCAAGCACGGTGCAGACAGGATACATATTGGACGATGCTTCCGTCGCGACGCACGAAAAAGTGTGAGGACACCTTTAAGTCACGGAGTTTCTCATAATAGGGGTGTCCATCAGGATTCAGGGTATTGGTGAACAGCTGTTCAACGCCTGGACCGCCGAACTCTTCTGGAGGCAAGCTAATGCTATGAATGACGAGCAGACTGATGCGGGTATGCGGTGGTCGCGCATCAAAGTTAGGGGAACGTACGCGGCGCATGCCGCTGAACCAGCCCTGTGCGTCCAGTTTCAATCGGATATTTCCTTGTCGGTTATGGAGAGGCGTTCCATGCGATAACGCAATGCGCGGAAGGTTACGCCTAGGATTCTTGCTGCGGCGGTGCGGTTGAAGCCGGTTTGCCCAAGTGCATCCAAAATCGCCTCGCGCTCAACACGATCCAGATAGTCGGTGAGCGGATACTTTCCGGAAGAAGGGGGGGCATCCGTTTGGCTCTCGTTTGCCGCCGGGGTAAGTTGCAGGTCATTCGGGGTAATCGTGTCTCCTGTGCGCAATGCCAGTGCGCGTTCGATGATGTTTTCCAATTCGCGCACATTCCCGGGGAAGTCGTATTGTGCCAATGCTTTTAATGACTCGGGGGCGAGTGTGATGATTTCGCCGGCACGCAGGCGCTCCAAAATTTGCGCTGCGATTTCTCCAATATCGTCGCGCATTTCACGCAAGGAAGGCATTTGCAATGAGATTACGTTCAAGCGGTAAAACAAGTCCTGGCGAAATTTTCCTTGCCGTACCTGCTCCGCCAGATTGTGGTGTGTCGCGCTGATGATGCGTACATCCACGGCCTCTTCCTCTGTCGCGCCGACTTTGCGGATCGATTTTTCTTGTATCGCCCGCAACAGCTTCACCTGCATATTAATGGGGAGGTCGGCGACTTCATCCAATAGCAGCGTGCCGCCATGTGCGGCCTGCAGAAAGCCGGTTCGGTCTTTGTCGGCACCGGTGAATGCACCTTTGCGGTAGCCGAAGAACTCGCTTTCCATTAGGGTTTCCGGAATCGCGCCGCAGTTCACCGCAATAAACGGCTGGTCGTGCCGCGCACTCTTTTCGACAATGAGCCGCGCGGCCAATTCTTTGCCGCTGCCGGATTCGCCGCTGATATGCACGGGAGCTTGGCTGCGGGCTACGCGTTCTATCAGATCGCGAGCCTTCTGCATGGCGACCGAACTTCCCCGCAAAACGCGTTCGCCGGCTTTCTTTGTGCCGGAATGCGGGGGTAATTTGAGCGCCGATTTAACCAGCGTGCGCAATTGTTCCAGTGATACAGGTTTTGACAGGTAATCAAAAGCCCCGGCCTTCAAGGCCGCAACGGCATTTTCGGTGTTGCCATGTGCCGTGATGACTGCCACAGGAATGTCGAGGTTGCGCTCCGTGATATGACGTACTAAATCGAGACCTGCACCGTCCGGCATACGCATGTCGGTTAGGCACAGGTCGAAGTGCATGCTATCCAGACATTTTCGTGCATCGTGCACATTGCCGGCGCGTTCGACCTCTAGGCCCATGGGAATCAAGGCCAGTTCCAGCAATTCGAGAATGTCCGGCTCGTCATCGACTAGCAACACACGAGGGGGGGCGTTAAAGCTCATTGTGTTCTCCAAATAGGATGCGGAAACACGCGCCATCTTTTATCTCCGAGCAGTATTCTAGTGTCGCACCGTTTGCTTCGCAAAGCTCTCTTGCAATGTATAAGCCCAAACCTGTGCCGCTGGTTTCTGTGGTGAAGAACGGCTCAAACAATTTTTGTACGGTCTCGTCATTCATTCCGGGGCCGTCATCTTGTATCGTTAATGACACGCGGCCATTCTCTGTGCGAATAGTGCGAATCTGGATACTGCCCGTTTTCTTCTGGCTATAGCGCAGTGCGTTGTGGCACAAATTCCATAAGATTTGATCCAGATGCCCGCGGTCGAAATTCACTAGGTATTCCGGTTGTGATGAGAGTTGTATGAGCAGCGGGGACACGCGTTCTGCTTGGCATAGTTCTTCGACAAAACCGGGAAGGCGCAGAGTCAGATTCAGCACTTCGGCTTTCGCGCGGTCACGCCGATTCAATTGCATTACATCCTGCACGATGCGATTTAGGCGCGCGGTATTATCTAAAATAATTTGGGAAAGTCGTGTTCGCGTCGGGTCTTGTTGGCCTTCTTGCAGCAGTTCTGCGGCATAGCTGATAGATGATAAAGGGTTGCGCACTTCGTGGGCGATATTGGCAGTCAGTCGTCCCAGCGCCGCGAGCTTTACCTGTTGCGCCTGTTCCTGCATGCGCTGCATGTCTTCAAGTACGATGACCGCACCCCAAAAGCCGTCGCGCTGTACCGGTAAAAAACGCACGCGCACCAAGCGATTGCTCACCGGTAAGCGCAAGACTTCGTGTCCCAGTGCTTTGTTTTGGCGCCAAGCCGCGAATAATGCATCCAATAAAGGCGAGCAGTCGATTAGTTGGCTCTTCTGGCTGGTAGGAAATGTATAACTGAGCAATCTTTCAGCACTGGGATTGGATTGACGTACGGTGCCGCGTTTGTCGATGACCAGAACGCCGTCCGGCATGTCGAGAATCATGAGACGGTTGGCCTCGGCCATGTTGGAAAGGTCGATGCCGCGGGAAAAAGCCAAGTTTTCACTGGCAATGGCATACTTGGACAGGGTGTGGGACAGCCATGCCACCGCAAAATAGGCGGCGCTTAGTATTCCCGCCTGCAGAAACTGTGCAACCGCGGCTTCGTGTGTCAATACGGAATAGGCGTGTTCAAGCAAGATGGCAATGCTGGCCAGTGCGGCATAGAACAGTGTGATGCGCCCGCGGCTAATTAATCCTGCAGCCGCGAGAGAAACCAGCAGCAACATTCCGAGATTGCTTTGTATTCCCCCGCTGAAATAGCTCAGTGTCGCGATGACCGCAATGTCTGTGCCGACTTGGAATGCCAATTGCAGCGGGAAATCCGGCCACTTTTTGTAAACTCCGCCCAGTGCTGTCAGTGTCAGCACGATGTAGACCAAACAAATCCGCAACACCCATTTCTGCTCGAAATCATTGAGCGACAAGACATCGCCAAATGCAATGGCCAGCAGTATCAGCAGGCAGCCGAGCGTTAAACGGTATAAGCCGAACAGATGTAGCGAGCGCCAGAGTTCATTGACTGCCATTGGCGTGGCGGGCTGCAATCTGGATAGCGGCCGGAAATGAGAGGTGGCTTCCCGCATCGGGATTATTCGTTTTGCTGGGAGTGCGCGCGTTGATGTGCGGGAGTACAGAAGTACATTCCTTCCGCCGGAATGCTTTCACTCTTCGGAATATGTACTCCGCATTGGGCGCAGCGCACCATTTCTTCGGGGGCTTTGGTCGCCGGCTGACTTGGCGGGCGTTTTACATAGGATCTAAGCAGCCAATACACGACAGCTACAATAGCGAATAAAAAGATCAGGCGGCTCATCGCGATACACTCCAAAATGCCGATAGGCGATAAATCATTAAGATTAATATAGGGACGTTTTGCGCAAGCGCGCATTCTACATGCTTGCCGGGATTCGCATCTTGGCCATAGCTCTGCGGGGACTATTTTGACCGTCACATAGCTGGAAAGGGTACTAGCCGCATAATCGAAGGCCTAGATATATAGAGGTATATCTAGGCTCTTTGGCATATATGCAGGTGTAAGGAGGCTCCGTACAATTCGCTCCGAGTGTTAGAGCTCCGAGTTTTCTAACTCGTTCTTTCTTACTCTCCTCCTATTCTGGGCGATCGCAAGGTCGCCCATTTTTTTGCCCGCAAATTTAGGCCAGTGATTTTTTTGCCCGTAAAATTGCCGCAGCCACTTGTTGGGGGGCTGTTCCGCCGGTGTGGTTGCGTGCCGCGAGAGAGCCTTCTAGTGTGAGCACGCCATAGATGTCGTCGCCCACGAGCGGCGAGAACTGTTGCAACTCTTCCAGTTTCATTTCGCTTAAGTCGCAACCTCGCTCTACAGCAAAGCGTACGGCCAGTGCTACGGCTTCGTGCGCATCACGGAAAGGCAGGCCTTTTTTCACCAGATAGTCGGCCAGATCGGTGGCCGTGGCATAACCCTGCAAGGCCGCGTTGCGCATGGCTTCCGGCTTGACGGTGATGCCGCCCATCATGTCGGCGTAGATGAGCAGGGTTTGCGTGAGTGTATCTACGGTGTCAAACAAGGGTTCTTTGTCTTCCTGATTGTCTTTGTTATAGGCGAGAGGCTGCCCTTTCATCAGTGTCAACAAAGAGACCAGATTGCCGTTCACGCGTCCGGTCTTGCCTCGTACCAGTTCGGGTACATCGGGATTCTTTTTCTGCGGCATGATGCTGGAGCCGGTGCAGAAACGGTCGGCGATGTCGATGAAACCGAAACGCGGGCTCATCCATAGGATTAACTCTTCCGACAGGCGCGATAAATGCGTCATGATGAGCGCCCCGGCGGCCGAGAATTCGATGGCGAAGTCGCGATCAGACACCGCATCCAGTGAGTTCTCGCATACCCCGTCGAACTCCAGCAGCTCGGCGACATATTCGCGTTTGATCGGATAGCTGGTGCCCGCTAACGCAGCGGCTCCCAGCGGCAAGCGATTCACCCGCTTACGGCAGTCGGCTAGGCGCTCTGCATCACGTTTGAGCATTTCAAAGTAGGCCATCAGGTGATGCGCAAAACTCACCGGTTGCGCGACTTGCAAATGGGTGAAGCCGGGCATGATGGTATGGGTGTGATGCTGTGCCAGATCCAACAGCGCGCTTTGCAGTGCGTGTACCAGTACAATCAGGTCGTCGATGGCCTGGCGCAGATACAGACGTACGTCGGTTGCCACTTGGTCGTTGCGGGACCTTCCTGTGTGCAGGCGCTTACCCGCGTCGCCGATTAAGGTGGTGAGTCGCTTCTCGATATTCAGATGAACATCCTCAAGTTCCAATTGCCATGCAAAAGTGCCGCCCATGACTTCAATTTCAATTTGAGCCAAGCCGCGCTGAATATCTTTTAAATCCTGATCGCTGATGATTGCGCATGCGGCAAGCATCTGCGCATGCGCGCGCGAGCCCTGAATATCGAACAGCGCCAATCGTTTATCGAAGTCTACCGATGCGGTATAGCGTTTTACGAGTTCTGCCACCGGTTCGTTAAATCTGCCCGACCAGGCCTGTTTGTCTTGCGTCGTCATCGTGTCTTGTCCAGAATGTTCGGCA
>JAGVIV010000262.1 GCA_020055845.1 Betaproteobacteria bacterium | reverse complement strand
GGGGGCGGATTATAGCGTTAATCTGGCGGGGGGCGAAATGGGCGGGGTAAAGCTAGCGTGAAGAGCGATCACCGACCACATTGTGACTGCCGAATTACGGCACATTGCATGCTCCCGCGCTAGAATGCCTGCCCGCCAAAGCTTAGAGATGCCCCATGAACGAAGAACGCCTGATCAACATCGAAAGCAAGCTCACTTTTCAGGAAGACCTCATCGAGGAACTGAACAAAACGGTTTACCAGCAACAACAAAAACTGGAACGGCTGGAAGGCATTTGCAAATCACTGGTCGGGCACATCCAATCATTGTCGGAAGGCAGGAATGAAGGCATGCCTGTGAACGAGAGGCCGCCGCATTATTAAGAAAGCTTTCCCTACCGTCGCCCCCAGCTTTAATTCAAGAGTTGAGCCATGCTAAACAAACTAAATAATTTCCTCTCCACCCTCATCCCTACCGCCAGTGCCGATACCCGCTCCGAGCACACGCTGCAACTAGCCACGGCAGTGTTATTGATCGAGGTGATGCGCTCGGATGCCGAAAGCGCAGCCGAAGAAGAGGTCACGATACTAAACATCCTCAAAGAGAGATTTCATCTGACAGATGCGGAAGTGGCGCAACTCACCGAACTGGGACACCGCACAGTAAAAACCTCAAATGACCTGCACCAGTTCACCACTCTCATCAACCGCGAGCTGGATGTGCCCGAAAGAATACGCATCATTGAATACCTGTGGCAGGTGGCCTACTCCGACAGGCAGATCAGCGCCCATGAAAACCACTTGATGCGCCGGATGGCCGATCTACTCCACATTCCGCACGGTGATAACGTGGCTGCAAAAGCACGCGCTAAGTCTGCGACCCTCGAATAGCCTATAGACCCTGATACAAATACCGCTGAAAACCGGAAAACAGATTACGGATCACGCCGATGTCACCGCCCAGATCGGCGACCGCATCGGGAATGGAATCGTGATATTTCAAGCGCAGCAACTTGGTTAATTTCTCCTGCTCCAGTTCATCCACACCTTCCTGCACATAATGCGCCAGCACAAAATCGAGGAATGCTTGCTGCTTGTCAGTAAAGTGTTCGTGGATTTCCTTCTGAGCAGATGCAGCCCGTTCTGTGCGCGCAATCGGCTGCATGGCAAACGCCACATGCGCCAGCACGTCGAACAAGTCGCTATGCTCGGCATCAATGATTTTCTGCATCTCGCTTAGCTGATCTTTGCCAAAGCCTTTTTCTGCCAAGCCTTCGAGCAGCTTCTTGCGCGTATCCGGCAGACTCCACAGAGCGCGCAACTCGTCTTCGTCCTTAAAAAATTCCGGCAACTGTCCGAACAGCAGCGTCAGAAATTCCGCCGCCGAGATCGGCTTTCCATCCAGTCCCCAGAAAGTTGTCACAGAAATATGCTGGATGGTGCGTTCCTTGCCGTCACGCAACTTCACCCGTACCTTTTTCTTCGCCTCGTATTCCAGCCGAGGCTCTCTGGCTTCAGGCGAAGGCTTTGGTGCAAACACTGGAGCATTGCCGCCCTCGCCCACCTCAATCGGCTCGCCATCCCACTCGGGATCATTGAACAGCTTGTGCGCTTTCACGAAATCGTAAATCGTGAAATATTCCTTGCCGTCATACAGCCGCGTACCGCGCCCGATGATCTGCTTGAACTCGATCATCGAATTGATCGGACGCATCAGCACGATGTTGCGCACGTTGCGCGCATCCACCCCGGTGGAAAGTTTTTGCGAGGTGGTGAGAATGGTCGGGATGCTTTTTTCGTTATCCTGAAAGTCACGCAGGTATTGTTCGCCCAGCGCGCCGTCGTTCGCCGTCACCCGCACGCAATACAACGGATCGGTACTGACCGTCTTCAACTGGTTAATCAGGTCGCGCACCAGCAGCGCGTGCGCCTGATTGGCGCAGAACACCAGCGTCTTCTCGCGCTGGTTGATCGCTTCCATAAACAGCTTCACGCGATATTTTTCGCGCTCAACGATCTCGATGTTGCGGTTGAAATCTTTTTCTTCGTATAGCTTGCCCGCCTCAATCTCGCCCTCGATCAGGTTGTCGTCCGAGGTAAAACGGTATTCATCTAGCGTAGTCGCATACTGCTTCACGCGGAACGGTGTAAGGAAGCCGTCGTTGATACCTTCTTTCAGCGAATACACATACACCGGCTCGCCGAAGTATGCGTAGGTGTCGGCGTTGTCTTTGCGCTTGGGCGTGGCCGTCAGGCCGAGCTGAACGGCAGGCGCGAAGTAGCCAAGAATACCGCGCCAAGTGCTTTCGTCATTCGC
>JAGVIV010000015.1 GCA_020055845.1 Betaproteobacteria bacterium | reverse complement strand
TGCTCTTCCGATCTGTATATACTGATTTCGCCATCATCAGCTCAGGGAGAACAGCATGACCGAAAATAAAACGCCGTCCAAGACACCCGCCAAACTTGTCGTTAGAAAAGCCTCCGTGGCACGCAAGCCCGCCCCGGCAAAAGTCGCGGCCAAACCGGAAAAAAAAATAAAGAAAGAGAAGAAGGTGGAAGGCAAAATCAAGGTGGTGCGCGATAGCTTCACCATGCCGCAAACGGATTACGATCTCATCGCCGCAATCAAACAAAAAGCCTTAACAGGCGGACTGCATGTAAAGAAGAGCGAGCTGCTGCGAGCGGGTCTGCACACTCTGTCCAAGCTGAGCAGCGCACAACTTAAACAGACAGTGACCGCACTGGAAAAAATTAAAACAGGCCGTCCCAAAAAATCCTGAGCAGCCCGCTCAAATCCCGTCTATCGACAGACTGGGCTTACTGGCCAAAGTTTCCAGCAATATAGACTGCGCGCATTTCAAAGCGGTGCTGCGCGTCGTCTTCAGATGCCAGCCTCCGTTGCTATCCATCTCCCAGGCTTGGCAGTTATCCTGCAGATAGACCTTTAGCCCCTCGTCAATTACGCGCTTCTTCAATTTGCCGTCGAGCAGTGGAAAGCACACTTCTATACGCCGGAAAAAATTACGATCCATCCAATCCGCACTGGACAAATAGACATCATGTGCCAAGTCGTTGCGGAAATAAAAGATACGCGTGTGCTCCAAAAAGCGCCCGATGATGGAACGCACTGTGATGTTCTCGGAGAGTCCCGGCACCCCGGGACGCAGTGTGCAAACACCGCGCACAATCAAATCGATTTTGACACCTGCACGCGATGCCTCATACAGCGCCATGATGACCTCAGGTTCGAGCAAGGCATTCATCTTGGCAATAATCTGCGCATTCTTGCCCGCCTTGGCCAGCTTGGTCTCGTTCTGAATCGCGCGCAGTATCTGGCTGTGCAGCGTAAAGGGCGACTGCCACAGGTGGCTTAGTTTGCTGGCTTTTCCCAAGCCTGTCAGTTGCACGAACACCTGGTTCACGTCGGAACACATTTCCTCGTTGCACGTAAACAAACCAAAATCGGTATAGAGCTTGGCTGTGCGCGGATGGTAATTGCCGGTGGCAAGATGCACATAACGCCGCAGCTTGCCGTCCTCGCGCCGTATCACCATCAACATCTTGGCATGCGTTTTGTGTCCGACCACGCCGTACACCACATGCGCCCCGGCCTGCTCTAGACGGCTTGCCCAGTTGATATTGGCTTCCTCGTCGAATCGCGCCAGCAATTCCACCACCACAGTAACTTCCTTGCCCGTTTGAGCCGCTGCCACCAAAGCTTCCATGATGGCCGAATCGGCCCCCGTGCGGTATACGGTCTGTTTGATAGAGACCACCTGCGGATCAGATGCGGCCTGCTGGATAAAGTCGATGACCGGACGGAACGATTGGTAGGGCTGGTGCAGTAGCACATCGCCCTTGCGGATAAGCTTGAACATATCCGCCCCCTTCTTTTGCAATGCCGGCGGCATGCCGGGAACAAAAGGAGGGAACTTCAAATCTTCCCTATCCACCTCGTCGGGAATACGCATCAGACGCACCAGATTGACCGGTCCGTGCACGCGATACAGATCGTCGGGCTTAAGGTCGAATTGCTGCAACAAAAATTCGGCCATTTCAGGCGAGCAGTTATCGGCGACTTCCAGACGCACCGCATCGCCGAAATGGCGCTGCGGCAATTCGCCCTGCAAGCTGATACGCAGATTTTTGACCTCCTCCTCGTCCACGAACAAATCACTGTTGCGCGTGACGCGAAACTGGTGACAGCCCAGCACTTCCATCCCCGAAAACAACTCGCCCACATGCGCATGCAAGATGGAAGACAGAAACACAAAACCGTGCTCGTAACCAGAAATTTCGACCGGCATCTTGATGGCGCGCGGCAGCACACGCGGCGCCTGCACAATGGCCATAGCCGAGTTGCGCCCGAAAGCATCTTTGCCGTTAAGTTCGACGGCAAAATTCAAACTTTTATTGAGCACGCGCGGAAACGGGTGCGAAGGATCCAGACCAATCGGGGTAAGCACAGGCATCACCTCGCGCAGGAAGAAATCTTTTACCCACGCGCTTTGCACCTCGTTCCAATGGGTACGGCGCAAAAAATGCACGCCGGCGATCGCCAATGTCGGAACAATATCTTTATTGAATATTTGGTATTGGCGCTCGATGATTTGATGCGCCTGATCGCGCACCCGCCTGAGTATCTGCGCGGCATCCAGACCGTCCGGACCGGAAGCAACCGCACCGAGCTTAACCTGCTCTTTCAATCCCGCCACACGGATCTCAAAAAACTCATCGAGGTTGCTGCTCACGATGCACAGATATTTGAGACGCTCCAAAGGCGGAATATCGGGATTTTCGGCCTGAGCCAAGACACGCCGGTTAAATTCCAGCAGTCCGAGCTCGCGATTCAGAAAATGCTGCGGGGGATATTTTTTTGCCACTTTCCCTGCCCGCGTCAGTGCGCCGGGGGAACGTATCCCGAGGGCATCTGGGTATCTGCGCCGAAGAAATAGTTCTCCATTTGTTCGGCCAGGAATTTGCGCGCTTTCGCATCCGCCAGATTGAGGCGATTTTCGTTCACCAGCATGGTCTGAAATTTTATCCAGCCCTGCCATGCTTCCTTCGACACATTGTCGTAAATCCGTTGCCCCAAGGGACCCGGATACATCGGGCGCTCCAGCCCCTCCGCTTCGCGGCCGAGTTTTACGCACTGCACTGTTCTTGTCATTTTTTGACTCCATATCGAATTAAAGGATAAGCGACGATTATGACGCCTTGATGACATGCTGTAACAAAGCATGCCCTGCACGTTCATTTTAACGTCTTCATGAAAACCTTGGAGCGGCGTTGGTAGTTGTACAACTCCTTTTTTTCCGCAGGCAACTGCCCCGGATCAACCTCATTGAAGCCGCGCTCGACAAACCAATGCGCGGTACGCGTGGTCAGCACGAACAGCTTTTTAAACCGCTGCGCCAGCGCCTCCGCACTCATATGTTTGAGCAAAGCATCACCGTAACCGTGCCGGCGATAGGCCGGATGCACCGCCATACACGCCAGCTCGGCAGCTTTCTCATCCGGGAAAGGATACAGTGCCGCACAACCCACGATACGGTGGTCGTGTTCCATCACGACAAAACGCTCGATTTCGCGCTCCAGCAGTTCGCGCGAACGCCGCACCAGTATTCCTTCTGCCTCCAGCGGTTGCAGCAGCTGCAAGATGCCGCCAACGTCATCGATACTTGCGTCGCGCATGGTGTTCAGCGGACTTTCCACCACCATGCTGCCAATCCCCACATCGGAAAACAACTCCTGCAACAGAGCACCGTCCTGATGACGGCTGATCAGATGGGTACGCGCTACTCCTGCCTCGCACGCACGCACGGCACAGGGCAAGAACAGCCCGACATCGTCCGGCAGCTTGCGCTTGCCCGCCAGCACCGCGCTGGCTGATGCCACCGTCAGCTCGCGCAACAACTCGCCCTGCTTGTCCATCACCCCGTCGGTATCCATCAAGAAAATCAGCTTGTCCGCATCCAGCGCAATCGCCGTGGTCGTGGCCACATCTTCCAACGTCAAATTAAATATTTCCCCGGTCGGCGAATATCCGAGCGGGGAGAGCAGCACCACTTCATTAAATTCAAGCCGGTCTTTGATTGCGGCCACATCCACTTTGCGCACACATCCGGTATGCAACAGGTCGATACCGTTAATCACCCCCATGGGCTGGGCAGTGATGAAATTCCCACCCGCCACACGGATGTCGGCATTTGCCATAGGCGAATTCGCCAAACCCATCGACAACAGTGCCTCCACCTCCAGACGGGTACGCCCGACCGCTTCTTTCACGCATGACAGTGTCTCGGCATCGGTCATGCGTATGCCCTGATGGTAATGATCGGAAATATCGTTACGCGACAGATGCTGCTCTATCTGCGGGCGCGCACCATGCACCAGCACCAGATGCACCCCGAGACTGGCAAGCAAATTAAAGTCGTGCGTGAGTTCGACGAATTTACCATCCGCCACCACCTCGCCACCGAAGGCCACAACAAAAGTCTTGCCGCGAAATGCATTGATGTAGGGAGCAACGGAACGGAACCATGCAACGAACTCGGCGGGGTTATGGGCAAGATGTTGTGACATGACGTACAGGTTTCGGCAGTGATAACGTAGCGCGCAGTATCCTGCAATGCGGGTAGGGAGCGCAATAGCCTCCGCCGATTCTGTAATCGACGCCCCCGGATTTCAGGCTATACGCAAGGAACGACTGCGCCATTTTTCGCCTTAAGCGATAATCGCGCCTTCAATTCAAGAGGAGCTTGGCATGTGCGGTATCTGCGGAGAATTGCGTTTTGACCATTCGCCCCCCGACAGGGATGCACTACAACGCATGACAACACGGTTGGCACGACGGGGACCGGATCACGAAGGCTTCTTCAGCGATGGCCCGCTGGCGTTTGGACACCGCCGCCTGTCCATCATCGACCTCTCCGCGCATGCGGATCAACCCATGCTGGACAAGACGCTGCATCTGGCACTGGTGTTCAACGGCACCATCTACAACTACAAAGAACTGCGTGCCGAACTGCTCGAAATGGGCTATGAATTTTTCTCGCAGGGTGACAGCGAAGTCATCCTCAAGGCCTATCATGCTTGGGGCAAAAGTTGTGTGCAGCGGTTTTACGGCATGTTCGCTTTTGCCATCTACGACCTGCGCGCGAAATCCCTGTTCCTCGCGCGCGACCGTCTCGGCATTAAGCCGCTGTATTA
>JAGVIV010000056.1 GCA_020055845.1 Betaproteobacteria bacterium | reverse complement strand
TGCTACTTTTTTCGCTACGACTTTTTTAGCTGCTGGCTTTTTGGCAACGGCTTTTTTCGCTGCTGGCTTAGCTGCTACTTTTTTCGCTACGACTTTTTTTGCTGCTGGCTTTTTGGCAACGGCTTTTTTCGCTGCTGGCTTAGCTGCTGCTTTTTTTGCTACTGGCTTTTTCGCGGCGACTTTCTTTGCTGCCGGTTTCTTCGCGGTAGTGCTTTTTGCTTTGGTAGTTGTTGCAGCCATTTTCATTCCTTATAAAAATAATTTGACTAAAACCCATCACTGCATCTCGTGCGACCACTGCACTCCCAAACACTTTTTTGATCCCTGAAAACCCCTAACGCGCTTGGTGGTCGCATTCTATGCGTGAATAAAATTATTACGCAACATATTTATGCATATTCCGCAAAAAAATCATCCGATGATTTTCTCTCCGGCAAACAATTGCTGCACGGTTTCGCGCTCACGGATGAGATGGAGTTCATCCCCGTCCACCATAATTTCAGCAGCGCGCGGACGCGTGTTGTAATTCGAACTCATACTCATTCCGTACGCGCCGGCAGACATCAGCGCCAGCAGAGAACCTTGCTGCAGCGCCATTTCGCGGGCATGCCCCAGAAAATCTCCGGTCTCGCAGATGGGGCCAACCACCTCAAAAATCAAAGATTGATTTTCTCGTTTGCCTCCTCCCCCGCTAGTGGGGTAACCAGCGACTTGCACGGCTTTATCATGCTTAGTCGAATGGCTAGTAGTTTCATCAGAGGATTGAGGTGAGGGCCGCGTCAGCGGAACAATCGCGTGATAAGCGTCGTAAAGTGCCGGACGCATCAGATCGTTCATCGCCGCATCGACGATGGCAAAATGTTTTTCCTCGCCCGGCTTCAAATATTCCACGCGCGTCAGCAGCACACCCGCATTGCCCACCAACACGCGTCCCGGTTCAACGATCAGCTTTTCAGCGCGCCCCTGCAATGCCCCCAACAAGGCCTGCGCGTAGGCCGCGATAGACGGCGGTGTCTCGTCGTCGTAACGGATACCCAGGCCGCCGCCGAGATCGAGATGCTCCAGCTTGATGCCCTCGCCCGCCAACTGATCGACCAGCGCCAGCACCTTCTCGGCCGCCGCGATGAACGGGCTAACCTCGGTGAGCTGCGAGCCGATGTGGCAATCCATGCCCGTCACGCGCAGATGCGCCATACCTGCCGCTTTGCGATACAGCGCCAGCGCCTCGGTATACGCCACGCCGAATTTATTATTTTTCAGCCCGGTGGAAATATACGGATGCGTCTTGGCATCCACATCGGGATTCACGCGGAAACTGATCGCCGCGACCTTGCCCATCCTGCCCGCTACCTCGTTGAGCCTGTCCAGCTCCGCTGCCGATTCCACGTTAAAGCACAATATCCCGGCATCGAGCGCCAAGCGCATCTCCGCCTCGGTCTTGCCCACGCCGGAGAACACCACCTTGTTCGCCTCGCCGCCCGCCGCCAACACGCGCTGCAACTCGCCGCCGGAAACGATATCGAAGCCCGCGCCCAGACGCGCGAACAGATTGAGAATCGCCAGATTGGAATTAGACTTCACCGCAAAACAAATCAGATGCTCACGCGATTTCAGCGCGTCGGCAAACTGGCGATAGGCATCGGTCAGCGCGGCGCGCGAATACACATAACAGGGCGTACCGTATTTTGCGGCGATGTCGGCAAGCGCCACCTGCTCAACGTACAACTGATCTTGCTGGTAATGAAAATAGCTATTCATATTATTTCTTCTGTTCGGATTGAGTGGGGGGAGCAGGATTCTTGGGCATGAATAACGGCCCTTTGCGGCCGCAGCCTTGCAGCACAAGCACCATCAGCAACATAATGGCTGCCGGTATGAGTTTCGAGTTGCGCATCATTGCGACCTTAATAGGATGAGTAGCGCAGGATTATAAATGGAAAGGCAGGCTTCTATATGACCGAAAGTGAATTCACCCAAAAAACCGATGCTATTTTTGCGCGCATTGAAAACGCATTTGACGACAGCGACATCGAATGCGGCCGCAACGGTGCCGTGCTGGAGATCGAATTCGATGACGGCTCGCAGATCATCATCAACCGCCACGCTCCCACCCAAGAAATTTGGCTGGCCGCAAAGTCCGGCGGATTCCACTACGGATTTCAGGATGGAAAATGGCTGAGCAAACGCGACGACAGCGAGCTGTTCGGCAAACTAAGCGAACTGATTAAACTGGGCGGCGGAGAAAATTTCAGTTTTTCGTAGGGTGCGTTTTACGCACCATGGTGCATGGAATGCACCCTACACTTGCTGGCTAAAACCCCAACAGCACACGCTCACGGCAGCGTTCTCGCCAACCGGAAGCCGATGATGACGTACCGGTAAGTAGGGACGTAGCCGTTGCGGAAGGAGGCGCGCAAGTAGCCGGAGATGCTGCCCCAAGAGCCACCACGAAGCGCACGCCAGTCGTGACCGCTATCATATTTATTTTCCATCCATTGCCACACGTTGCCGCTCATGTCGTACAGGCCGTAGCCATTGGCTTGCTTTTGGCCTACAG
>JAGVIV010000010.1 GCA_020055845.1 Betaproteobacteria bacterium | reverse complement strand
GGAAAAGAATTTGATGCCGTTGTCCTCGAATGGGTTGTGCGAAGCCGAGATGACCACACCGGCCTGCAAGCGCAGCGCGCGGGTGAGATAAGCCACTGCCGGTGTCGGCACAGGGCCGGCCAGATACACGTCGATACCCGCCGCGATGAGCCCGGCCTCCAGCGCCGATTCCAGCATGTAGCCGGAGATGCGTGTGTCTTTGCCGATCAATACGGCGGGACGCTCGCTCTGTGAGTGTTCGGCATTGGCCAACACCTTGCCCGCCGCATAACCCAGATGCATCACGAACTGTGGAGTGATGGGATATTCACCCACTTTGCCGCGCACACCGTCTGTTCCGAAATATTTTCTGCTCATATTTTTTCCACTTTAAAATTTTTCACCACAGAGACCCCGTGACACAGAGAACGTCCAAACAAACCCAAGCAGTTTTATATCGGGTCGAGTTATCAGGTTTTCTCTGTGTCTCTGTGTCTCTGTGGTGAAGGTTTTTCATTAACCGCATTCCAAATCTTCAACGCATCCACCGTCTCGCGCACATCATGCACGCGCACGATGGCCGCACCACCTTGTACCGCAATCAAAGCGGCCGCCACACTGACGCTTTGGCGATGATCCACATCCTGTCCGGTAATCGCGCCCAGCATGGATTTACGTGACAGCCCCGCCAACACGGGTACGCCGAGCGCCGCGAAGTGCCGCAGATTTTTCAACAGCGCGAGATTATGCACCAGCGTCTTGCCAAAACCGAAACCGGGATCAATCACGATGCGTTCGCGAGCGATACCGGCCGCCTCGCTCGCCTGAATACGCTGGCGCAAAAAATCCATCACCTCGTCTGTCACATCGGCATATCGCGGGGCATCTTGCATGTTCTCGGGCTGGCCCTGCTTGTGCATCAGACACACCGCCACATCGCTGTTCGCCACCGCCGCCAAGGCATCCGGCGCTTGCAGCGCGTTAATGTCGTTAACCAGACTCGCGCCGGCCGCAATGGCCGCGCGCATCACCGCAGGTTTCCAGGTGTCTATCGAAATAGGTACAGCGATGTCACGCAAGCCTTCGATCACCGGCAGCACACGCGCCAGCTCTTCGTGTTCGTCCACAGGCGCAGCGCCGGGGCGGGTGGATTCGCCGCCGATGTCGAGCATGTCCGCACCTTCTTCGATGAGTCGGTGCGCATGGGCAATCGCGGCCTCATGCGACAAATGCCTGCCGCCGTCCGAAAAAGAATCGGGCGTGACATTAACAATGCCCATGACTTTTGGGCGGGAGAAATCAAGATGGAATTTGCCGCAGAGGAGAAACATCGGGAACTTAGGAATCGGGATTCAGGATTCAAAAACTCGGATCGCGGGGCGGGAACCCCTGAATCCTAATCCTTGATCCCGAATCCTAATTTCAGGTTTCCTGCGCCGGTTCTACAGGTGCTGCCGGAGCAGCGGGTGTTGCATCCTGCGGTGGCTGGGTGGGAGCCTTGTACACCGGTTTGGGTTGGCGCGGCGGTTCACCGGCCATGATGTCGTTGATTTGATCCGCGTCTATGGTTTCCCATTCGAGCAACGCTTTGGTCATGGCTTCAATCTTGTCGCGATTGGCCTCTATGAGTCCGCGCGCAAGTGCGTATTGCTGGTCTATGATGCGGCGGATCTCTTCGTCCACGCGTTTCATCGTGGCTTCCGAGACATTTTTATGCGTGGTCACGGAACGTCCCAGAAACACTTCGCCTTCATTCTCACCGTATACCATCGGCCCCAGTGCCTCGGACATGCCCCACTGTGTAACCATCTTGCGCGCCATATCGGTGGCACGCTCGAAGTCATTGGATGCGCCGGTGGTCATCTGGTTCATGAATATCTCTTCGGCGATACGCCCGCCGAACAATACCACCAGCGTGTCCAGAATGCGATTCTTGTCCATGCTGTAACGGTCTTCCGACGGCAATTGCATGGTCAGGCCCAGCGCGCGACCGCGCGGAATGATGGTGACCTTGTGTACCGGATCAGTCTTGGGCAACAGTTTTGCCACCACCGCGTGACCGGACTCGTGGTACGCCGTGTTGCGGCGCTCTTCTTCCGGCATGATCATGGTGCGACGCTCTGCACCCATCATGATCTTGTCTTTGGCCGATTCGAAATCGTCCATATCGACAAAGCGTTTGCTGCGGCGTGCCGCGAATAACGCTGCCTCGTTCACCAGATTGGCCAGATCGGCACCGGACATACCCGGTGTGCCGCGCGCCAGAATGTCAGCCTTCACATCGGTAGCCACCGGCACTTTGCGCATATGCACCATGAGAATCTGTTCACGGCCACGGATATCGGGCAAAGGCACCACCACTTGACGGTCAAAACGGCCGGGGCGCAGCAGCGCGGAATCCAGCACATCGGGACGGTTGGTCGCGGCAATCACGATAACGCCGCTCACGCCTTCAAAGCCGTCCATCTCCACCAGCAATGCATTCAGTGTCTGTTCGCGCTCGTCGTTGCCGCCGCCCATGCCCGCACCGCGCTGGCGTCCGACCGCATCAATTTCATCAATGAAGATAATGCAGGGAGAGTTTTTCTTGGCCTGCTCGAACATATCGCGCACGCGTGCTGCACCCACGCCGACGAACATCTCGACGAAGTCTGAGCCGGAAATGGAAAAGAACGGTACTTTGGCTTCGCCCGCGATGGCTTTCGCCAACAGTGTCTTACCGGTACCGGGGCTGCCCACCATGAGTACGCCGCGCGGGATACGTCCGCCCAGATTCTGGAACTTGGTCGGGTCGCGCAAGAAGTCGACCAGCTCGGACACTTCTTCTTTGGCCTCGTCGCAACCTGCCACGTCCGCAAAGGTTACACGCTCTTTGGCATCATCCAGCAAACGCGCCTTGCTCTTGCCGAACGAGAATGCACCGCCGCCTTTGCCGCCCTGCATCTGGCGCATAAAGAATATCCACACGCCGATAAGCAGCAGCATCGGGAACCACGACACGAAAATGCTCATCAGGAAAGACTGCTCTTCTTCCGGCTTGGCCTCGATCTTAACCCCGTTCTTGAGCAGGTCGGAAACCATCCACAAGTCGCTGGGGGCATAGCTGGTGATGCGTTTGCCATCATTGGTGATCGCCTTCAGCGTGCGGCCCTCAATGGTCACTTTGGCAATATGCCCCTGCTTCACCTCGTCGAGGAACTGCGAATAATCCAGTTGCGCTTGCGCCGACGATTGCTGGCGCGAATTGAACTGATTGAACACGGTCATCAGCACCAGGGCCACAACCATCCAAATACCGATACTCTTAAATAAATTATTCACTGTCGCCTCTCATGCTTGAGCCGTAAAATCACTTTGTGCATTAAACACGTTCCGCCCCGATTACTCAAGGGCATCCTAAAGCGCTTCCTCGCGCTTCTCCAGCCCTACCAGATACTGTTCACTGCTGCGGTCGCGTGATGCTTTGGGTTTGCGTGTGACCACTTTGGCGAAATGGCCGCGCATCAGTTTCAGATAATCCTCGAAGCCGACCCCCTGGAACACCTTAACCAGAAACGCGCCACCCGGCTTGAGGTTCTGCACCGCAAACTCCAGCGCCAACTCGGCCAGATGCATGGCACGCGCCTGATCCGCCGAGTCGATGCCGCTCATATTGGGTGCCATATCGGAAATCACAAGACCAATCTTCTGTCCGCCCAGTTTTTCCTCAAGCTGGGCCAGCACCGCGTCCTCGCGGAAATCGCCCTGGATGAACTCGACACGCGGCATAGGGTGCAGCGGCAACAAGTCCAGGGCGATGATTTTGCCGCTCTGCCCCAGCTTGGCGGCAACCACCTGGCACCATCCGCCCGGCGTGGCACCGAGGTCCACCACCACCATGCCCGGCTTGAGCAAATGGTCACGTTCGTCGATCTCCAGTAGCTTATAAGCGGCACGCGAACGGTAGCCATCCTTCTGTGCCCGCTGCACGTAGGGATCGTTCACATGCTCACGCATCCATTGTTTACTGGTTTTAGAAGCCTTCATCGTTTAGAATCCGCGCCTAATCTGAATAAGGCCATTATGTTGAATCTTTCCGTTACACAGCGCCGCGATCTCAAGGCGCGCGCGCATCCGCTCAATCCTGTCGTCATCATCGGCAATGCCGGGCTGACACCTGCGGTATTGGATGAGATCGAACGCAGCCTGAAAAGCCACGACCTGCTGAAGATCCGCGTGATGAACGACGACAGAGAAGCGCGCGCCTCCATGCTGCAAGAGATCTGCACCATCCTGCACGCAGGCTCAGTACAGCACATCGGCAAAATTCTGGTGGTCTATCGCCCTCTGGACATCCCGCTCGCCAGCCCCACCAAGCGCAAAAAAGGCAAACCGCTCACCAAGAAACAACTGGGAAATCGTTAAAACGCCGGTGGGGAAGGCACGCCCTTGTGCCCTCCCTGCAAAGTCAGATGTACTGAACTTCCACAACTTCGTACTCGCGCACGCCGCCGGGTGCCTTCACCTCGGCCACGTCACCGCTCGATTTTCCAATCAAAGCACGCGCAATCGGTGAGCTGATCGATATCTTGCGGTGTTTGATGTCCGCCTCGTCGTCGCCGACAATCTGGTAAGTGACCACATCACCGGTATTGGTGTCTTCCAAGATCACGGTAGAACCAAACACACAACGCCCATCCGCATTCAGCGTCTTGGGATCAATGACTTGCGCGCTGCCCAGTTTGAACTCCAGCTCGACGATACGCCCTTCAACGAAGGACTGGCGCTCTTTGGCCGCATCGTATTCCGCGTTCTCTGACAAATCGCCCTGCGCGCGCGCTTCGGAAATCGCGTTGATGACTTTGGGACGCTCAACCGTTTTCAGGGTATGCAACTCTTGGCGCAATAATTCGGCGCCGTTTACCGTCAAGGGGACTTTACTCATGATGTAACTTTCTTAGTCGTTAGTTATGGGTCGCTACTTGAGCGCGACTAGCCGTTTATGCAATGACTGCACATCATAGACTTGCAGCTCGGCCATGTGTTGCATTCCCATACACGCGGCACGCGCACCGGCAAGCGTAGTGTAATAGGTCACACGGCCCTGTAGCGCGGCATGACGAATGGAATAGGAGTCGCGCATCACCGAGGGTTTGCTGTCGACCGTGTTGACGATGAGATTCACCTCGCCGTTCTTGATCATATCCACGATATGCGGACGTCCTTCGGCAACTTTATTCACCACCACGACCGGCACGCCGGCAGCCGCGATTACGGCAGCCGTGCCGCGCGTAGCCAAAATGGCGAAGTCGAGCGCGTGAAGGTTTTTGGCCACTTCGACGATACCGACTTTATCCGCTTCGCGCACGCTGATGAAGACCTTGCCGCTCTTGGGCAGCTTGACGCTGGCAGCCAGTTGCGACTTGACGAAGGCTTCGGCGAAAGTATCGCCTACCCCCATCACTTCGCCCGTGGATTTCATCTCGGGACCCAGAATGGTATCCACGCCGGGGAACTTGATGAAAGGGAACACGGCTTCTTTCACCGAATAATACGGCGGGATGATCTCTTTGCTGACACCCTGTTGTGCCAACGACTGCCCGGCCATACAGCGCGCCGCAATCTTGGCCAACGACACACCCGTGGCCTTGGAAACAAAAGGCACGGTACGCGAGGCGCGCGGGTTCACTTCCAGCACATACACCGTTTCGCCCTGAATCGCGAACTGCACATTCATCAAGCCGACCACGTTGAGCGATTTCGCCATGGCCACGGTCTGGCGGCGCAATTCGTCCTGCAATTTTGCGGACAGCGAATACGGCGGCAAAGAACAAGCCGAGTCGCCGGAGTGCACTCCCGCCTCCTCGATGTGCTCCATGATGCCGCCGATAATCACCTGCTTGCCATCGGACACCGCGTCCACATCCACTTCAATTGCGTCGTTCAGGAAACGGTCGAGCAGAATGGGCATGCGCTCAGGATAGGTCTTGGACATTTCCTCGGCATCGCGCATGTAACGTTCGAGGTCGGACTGCGCGTGGATGATTTCCATGGCACGTCCGCCCAGCACATTGGATGGCCGCATCACCAGTGGATAGCCGATCTCGGCCGCCCCCGCGACACCATCGGCCACGTTGCTGGCAGTACGGTTGGGCGGCTGTTTCAAATTCAATTCGCGCAACATGGCCTGGAAACGCGCGCGGTCTTCCGCCATATCGATCATGTCCGGCGTGGTGCCGATGATGGGCACGCCGTTTTTGGCCAAGCCGTGCGCCAATTTCAACGGTGTCTGCCCACCGTACTGCACGATCACACCGATGGGCTTTTCAACAGCCACCACTTCCAGCACGTCTTCCAGCGTCAGCGGCTCGAAGTACAGGCGGTCGGAGGTGTCGTAGTCGGTGGAAACGGTTTCGGGATTGCAGTTGACCATGATGGTCTCGTAGCCGTCTTCGCGCATCGCCAGCGCGGCATGCACGCAGCAATAGTCGAACTCGATACCCTGACCGATACGG
>JAGVIV010000112.1 GCA_020055845.1 Betaproteobacteria bacterium | reverse complement strand
TAGCGAAGGTCAGCGCCTTATTGCGCTGTTCGCATTGCAGCGTTTGGCCAAGCAGGCACCGCAGTTGGCCTATGCGCGCTGGGAAAAAAGCGCGGCGGAATTTCCCGAGGCGGAACAGCGTTATTTCTATGCCTGGCTGGCCTATCAGGCGGCGCGGATGCAGGATTCGCGCGCTTTGGCGTGGTACAAGGCTGCGGGTGATGCGGCGTTGACGGAAGCCCAAGCGGCATGGCGAGTGCGAGCTGCCCTGCGTGTGCAGGATTGGCACGAGGTGTGGGTCGGCATCACCGCGATGTCGCCGCGACAACAACAGGAAGGCGTGTGGCGCTACTGGCAGGGGCGGGCGTTACGCGAGCTGGGGCGGCCTGCAGATGCCGAGATATTGTTTGCCAATCTTGGGCGCGAATATAATTTTTACGGCCAGTTGGCGGCGGAAGAAACGGGCATGGTGTCGGCTGCGGGTATCGCTACGAGCAGCTTTGAGGGCAGCAAAGAAGAACTGAACTGGATGCAGTCCTTGCCCGGAATACAGCGCACTTTGATTTTGTACCGCATGGATCTGCGCGCGGAGGCAGCCAAAGAATGGGCGTGGGCGATACGCAAATTCGACGACAGAAAATTGCTGATAGCGGCGGAATTGGCGCGCCGCAACGGGATGTACGACCGCTCCATCAATGCGGCGGATCGCACGGTGACGCTGCATGATTTCAACCTGCGTTTCCCCGCCCCTTACCGGGAGAGCCTACAGGGACGTTTGCGCGAGCACGGACTGGAGGAAGCGTGGGTATACGGTTTGATGCGTCAGGAAAGCCGCTTTGCCACACAGGCGAAATCCAACGTGGGCGCGGCCGGGCTGATGCAAATCATGCCTGCCACCGCGAAATGGGTCGCACGCAAGATGGGCATGCGCGATTACCGTAGCGCACTCATCCATGAGACGGAGATCAATCTGAAGTTGGGCACGTATTACATGAAAAACGTACTGACCTCCTTCGATAACAGTGCGGTGATGGCTTCGGCGGCGTATAACGCCGGCCCGTCGCGGGCACGGCAATGGCGCGGCGACAAGCCGCTGGAGGGAGCTATCTATGCAGAGACAATCCCCTTCGACGAAACGCGCGATTACGTCAAAAAAGTGATGAGTAACACCGTGTATTATTCCCGGCTGTTCGGGCAGCCTGGTGCTTCGCTCAAACAGCGCCTAGGTGTGATTGCGGCGAAAAATTCAGACAATCAAAAACCCATCCCCGATGAGCGATAAGTCAAAAATTGCTTTTCACGATTGGCCCCTCTCCCTCTGGGAGAGGGTTCGGGTGAGGGCTAATCGTTGAGTGCATCTATCCCCAAAACCTACTGTGTCGGCGGTGCTGTCCGCGATAAATTGCTTGGTCTGCCAATACAGGATCGCGACTGGGTCGTCGTCGGCAGCACGCCCGAGCAGATGGAGGCGCAGGGTTTCAAACCCGTAGGCAGCGACTTTCCCGTTTTTCTGCACCCCAAAACCCACGAGGAATATGCGCTGGCGCGCACCGAGCGCAAAGTGGCGCAGGGCTACAAAGGCTTCACCGTGTACGCCGCGCCGGAGGTTACCCTCGAACAAGACTTGCTGCGCCGCGACTTCACCATCAACGCCATCGCCGAAGATGCCGACGGTAATCTCACCGACCCCTACGGCGGATTGGCCGACCTCAACGCGGGTGTGCTGCGCCACGTGAGTGACGCTTTCGCCGAAGACCCGGTGCGCATCCTGCGTGCGGCGCGGTTTGTGGCGCGTTTCAATTTCACCATTGCGCCGGAGACGCTGGCATTGATGCGCGCGATGGCGGACAACGGCGAAGTGGATGCACTGGTGGCCGAGCGCGTGTGGCAGGAGCTGGCGCGCGCGTTGATGGAGAAACATCCCTCGCGATTTTTCACCACGCTGCGCGACTGCGGCGCGCTGAAAAAAATCATGCCGGAAGTGGATGCACTTTTCGGTGTGCCGCAAACTGAAAAATATCATCCCGAAATTGACTGCGGTATTCATACCATGCTGGTGCTGGACGACAGCGCGCAACACGGCTACCCGCTGGAAGTGCGCTTTGCCGCGCTGGGCCACGATCTGGGCAAAGCCACTACCCCGGTTGATATTCTGCCGCGTCACATCGGC
>JAGVIV010000286.1 GCA_020055845.1 Betaproteobacteria bacterium | reverse complement strand
GCGCACCAACGTGCCACACATCTTCGCCATCGGCGACATCGTGGGCGACCCGATGCTGGCGCACAAAGCAGTACATGAAGGCAAAGTGGCGGCGGAAAATATCGCCGGACATAAAGCCTTCTTTGAACCGCTGACCATTCCTTCCGTCGCCTACACCGATCCCGAAATCGCATGGATGGGGCTCACCGAAACGCAAGCCAAGGCACAGGGCGTTGAATACGAAAAAGCATCCTTCCCTTGGGCCGCTTCCGGTCGCGCGCTGTCTATTGCACGCGAAGAAGGTTCAACCAAAGTGCTGCTCGATCCGAAATCACGCCGCATCTTGGGCATGGGCATCGTCGGCGTGAACGCGGGTGAGTTGATCGCCGAAGGCGTGCTTGCGCTGGAAATGGGGGCAGACATGGAAGACATCGGCCTCACCATCCACCCGCACCCGACCTTGTCGGAAACGTTGTGCTTCGCTGCAGAAATGGCGGAAGGCACAATCACCGACCTGATGCCACCGAAGAAAAGGCATTAAACCAAAAGTTCACCACAGAGACACGGAGGCACTGAGTTAAGCCAATGCAAAATAACCACTCCGCACCAATATATTCTGGCGGCAACAAGATGAGTTTTGTATTTCGGTTTGTTTTTCTCTGTGTCTCTGTGTCTCTGTGGTGAATCGTTTTGGACGCTATCACCCATCTCTTCTCCAGCGACCTCAGCCTATGGGGTTTGTTCTTATCCAGCCTGCTCGGCGCAACCTTGCTGCCGGGAGGTTCGGAACTGGTGCTGATCGGTGTATTAAAACTCCACCCCGAATTATTCTGGCCCGCGCTATTGCTCGGCACACTCGGCAACACGCTGGGCGGGATGATTTCATTCTGGATGGGATGGATGCTGCCGATGACACAACAACTCAAACATGTGGAAAAAGTGCGCCACTACGGCACGCCCGCGTTATTGCTCGCATGGGTTCCGCTCATCGGTGATGCTCTGTGTGTAGCGGCGGGATGGCTGCGACTGAATCCATTTCACGCCTTGTTATTCATGCTCGCCGGAAAATTCTTACGCTATTTTTTCGTGGCATTCGCGCTGCGCTAAGCACTCAGAAATAATGAAAATAGCCCAGCTGCACATCGGTGAAACTGCCGAAGTCACTGCCGCTGCCCGCCCCCTGCCGCGACACATTCAAGCGCAGGTTATTTTGATTGTCTTGCGTATCCCAAGCCAAACCGGCTGACAGTTTGTAAGCAAGGTGATCCTGTCGATCACCCGGTACAGTCCAATAAGTACTGGAGACAAGCTCACTGCGCAAACGCGGCATCAGCGCCCAGATTATTCCTGCCGTCGGCCCCAGCGCCACCGTAGCGGTATCGCTCAAGCGGCTCACACTGTCCGCCAAAATATATGCGCGGGCATCACTGCCCACGCTGTAAGTTTTTCCCGCGCCAAGCTGGGTACGAAACGCAGTTTGAGCAAGTCCGCCGTCCTGCAAAACTTCGCGCCGCAGCGATATATTGATTTTAAGCGTGAGCGGCTTTGCCCATGCAGTCTGTACAGCGGGCGCAAACACATCGAAAAAATCGAGACGCTCGAAATGAATCTGCTCCCCCTGCAAACGCAGATACAAATCACCGATTTTGGAACTCGCACCCAGCGCAAATCCGCTCTGCGGATCCAAGCTGTCGTGATATGCGCCGCGCAGATTGAGCTGCGCATACTTTGACGCGCCCGCCTGCCCCGCAATAATTCCCGCGCGAAATGAACCGTGCCCTTCCTCGGGGCCTTGAGCAGGCGGCTCCTGCTCTTTGTAGTCCGACACCACGCCAATCTTACTGCGCACACCGGACAACTCAATTTGGCGCGCAGTGATCGCCGCCACTTCTGCGCCGCTATGTTTCTGGTTGCGCCTATATTCCAGCATTCCCAGACTCAGATCCAAAATACGCGCCTGCGTAGCTTCATCCACCGACGCGGCAAATGATACGGGGCCAGCCTCCATCAAAGTCTGCGCCTGTGCGCTTTCAGCCTCTGTGGCCAGCGCCTGATTACGCATCAGCGTGTTGTATTGCGAGGGACGATAATGCACGTGCTCAATCAGGCCGGCTTGCCGCACCAGCTTGAGCATATCGAGCGGGATATACCAGGGCTTAGCTTGCTCAATTAAATCGAGACCGGGGCGCGCTGCCTCAAAGGCGGCCAACAGCATCAGCGCGCAATTGTCGTCGAAAAAATAATAGTTCATATAGGTGAAGCTCTGCTCCCAAATGAAGGCCAGCATGCGTTCGATCTCGTCCGGGTGCAACGAGGTCTGGTACTCCCACAAATCGCGATTCTCCAAATCCGAGTACTCGCGCATCTTCACGTAATACGGTACAAAACCGAAAGAGCCGGGATAACCACCGAGCAAACTGCGCAGCAGAAACATCGCGCCATTACCGTCGCTCCCCTGCACAAAATATCCAACCGTGGCATCGTTCAAACGCCTGTACTCGCCGGGTGCCCCGCCATCGAAACGAATGAAAGCATGCCCGTACATCGAGGCCGGACTATTCAGATAGACCGAGGCGAACACCAACGTAACGCGATCAGTGGCAATGCCGGACTTCCAGCGTTCAAACCCCTCGCAGTGCGGCGCGGCATAAGTGAATCCCAGCGCTTGCATAGCCCGGCTTAAAAATTGATAACGCGCGATACGGCGACACAGGTTCGGCTGCCCCCCGTCTGCTGTCATCGACACATCAAAAGCAGCACGTATACTGGCATCCAGTTCGGCTTGCGGATCATGCGCCCCCTCGGGCGACAAAAAATATGTCGGGTCATCGACACGACTTTTAATCCCCGACCAAGCCGCATGATAAAGATTGATTTTGTGCCATTCCTCGCTTTGCGCGAGCTTTGACCGCTGCGCCAAGTCCAGCATTTTTTCAATGTCGGATGCATGCGCCGCAGCGAGTGCATCCGCCCCCGCTGGGATAGACATCAACATCAGCAACAATACAAACAGAAATCTCATAGCGATGTTCAGCCAACAAAAAACCGAGGGCTCAGCCTCGGTTCTGTGTGTGACTGCAAACGTGCTCAGGAAACGTAGGCTTGCAGAGTCTTGCTCATCTCATCCTGGATAGCCTCGGCAGACTGATGACTGAAAATCGCCACTTGATTCGCCTTCAACGCCAAGACCGCTGCGGCACGATCGGATTCTTTGACACCGAACATCTCCACCAAAGCGGACAAACGTTCACCCTTGCCCTGGGCGATCTCAACTGCCAGTTGCGGCTTGTTAAAGTCGATGAAGCTGGCAATCTTGCCGCGCAGAGAAGCGCCGCTCGGACAGTTGCCCAGACCCAGCGTCATAGAGACGGTATTAAAGGTCGATGAATTGGTCGTCATCGCCAACAGACTGTACAGCAACCCCGTCGATCCATCGAATATCATCGTGCCGATACCGCAACCCACTGCACTTTGGGTCGTGCCCGCTTGTGCGCTGACTGAAGACAGCAGCAACGAAGCGGCAAGCGTGATTCCTGATAATACTTTCTTCATGATTCTTTTCCCCTGAGATTGAATAATATTAGCCAAGCGTTACAGGCCGTGAATCTATCATAAGCGGATAAAATCCAACAGCCGCCACATACATATTCCTGCTCACAAAAATTCCACTTGGGTGAACAAGACCCACAAGCCAGCTGCGACCACGCACAACGCGAATGTCCCGCCTAGCAAGAGCAGCAGCCAGAACAGCCACGGCGGTAAAAGTTCCGGTTTTAGTCGCAGCAATTTAATCAGCACTTTTGCAGCATACCCAAGCCCCACGCCACACCAAACCCGTTCACCTCATGTGCAACGATGCCCAGCCCGCCATCGCAACGGCTGGAGGACAAATCCACATGAAGCCAGGGCACGTCTTTTTCCACGAAACGTTTTAGGAAGCGGGTAGCCAGAATGTGGTCGGCATCGCCGTCCAGCGTGCATTGCTTGATGTCGGCCACTTTGGAATCGAGCGCGGGTTCGTAATCTTCGTCCTGCGGGAAAGCACACAAACGCTCGCCGCTCTGCTTGCCTGTACTCACCGCGCGCTGCGCCAATTCGTCGCTAGTGGCGAACACGCCGCTGTAGCGCGCACCCAGCGCGGTCGCCATGCTGCCGGTGAGCGTGGCGAAGTCGATCAGCAAATCCGGCTTGGCGCGCGAAGCCAGCGTGAGCGTATCAGACAACACCATGCGTCCTTCGGCATCGGTGTGAATCACTTCGATGGTCGTGCCGTTCAATGCGGTCACGATGTCGTTTTGTTTGTACGCCTTGGGGCTGATGTGGTTTTGTGCCAGCGCCACCCAGCAGTCGATATTCACGGGCAACTTGCTCTGCGTAGCCGCCAGCAAAATGCCCAGCGCGACAGCGGAACCGTTCATATCTTCGTGCATGTTGTGCATGTAGCGCGCGGGCTTGAGGTTGTGGCCGCCGGTATCGAAGCAGATGCCCTTGCCCACCAAGGCCACGGTTTGCTTGGCCTTGGGGTGCTTGTAGCTCAGATGCACGATAGCGGCATCTTCATCCGCGCTGCCCTGCGCCACGGCGACGAATCCGCCCGCGCCCATCTTGCGCAATTTTTTCAGATCAAACTCTTCATGCGCCCAACCCTGCTGCTGCGCCAGCTTGGCGATGCGGGCGCGGTAGTTTGCGGGTGTCAGTTCATTCGGCGGCAACACCGTCAATTCGCGGCACAGCAAATTGCCTTCCGCCTGCGCTTTGAGGGTATCGAATTTGCCGTTGAAACCGACCAGCTCGATTTTCTTCAGCGCTTTGCGCTCGTCTTTTTTCTTGTGTACCGGCAGCAACGCACCGTTCACCCACGCACCGTACACCGCCAGTTCGGCGGCGCGCTGGCGCTGCGCCTCATCGCCCTGCACCACGATACTGATCTGCTTGGGTTGCTCTTCCAGCAACACCTGCAAAGCCTTGCGCACCTGCGTCTGCAAGGCAAACGTATCTTTGTCAAAATCCAGCATCGCCCACACAATCAAGGCACCACTGGCCGTCACCGCACTCACCGCCGACTTTGCCAGCTCCTCCGCTTTCATCTCACGGCGCTTGAGCACCGCAGCAAGCAGTTCAGCATGGGGCACATCCTTGGGCAAAGTCTTGGCTTTGGGCAGCAGCACCAGCAAATGGGTGCCAGACACGTTCTTGGGCAGAGAAGGAATCAGGGTCAGTTGTGCTAGCATTGCATCCTCGATAAATGGTGAATCTTGCCATTATCGCTGAAAAAACATTTCACCACAGAGACACCGAGACACAGAGAAAACCAAGATCCTATTTTCATCAACAACGTAGTTATTTCCCCTACGTTTTTCGTTTTGGGACTTTCTCTGTGTCTCAGTGTCTCCGTGGTTAATCGATTTTGTGGGTTATCCATGCGAAATTACCTCGACTTGATGCAACACGTGCTGGATCACGGCAGCAAAAAATCCGACCGCACCGGCACCGGCACGACCAGCGTGTTCGGGCACCAGATGCGCTTCAATCTTGAAAACGGTTTTCCGCTGGTCACCACCAAAAAGTGCCACATAAAATCCATCATCCACGAGCTGCTGTGGTTCTTGCAGGGCGACACCAACATCAAGTATCTCAAAGAAAACGGTGTAAAAATCTGGGACGAATGGGCGGACGAGAACGGCAACTTGGGTCCCGTGTACGGCAAGCAATGGCGTTCGTGGGCGACGATTGACGGCCGCGTGATCGACCAGATTAAAGTCGCCGTCGACCAGATCAAAAACAATCCCGATTCACGCCGCATCATCGTCTCGGCTTGGAATGTGGGCGAGCTCGACCAGATGGCGTTAGCGCCCTGCCACGCCTTCTTCCAGTTCTACGTGGCGGACGGCAAACTCTCCTGCCAGCTCTACCAGCGCAGCGCCGATATCTTTCTCGGCGTGCCCTTCAACATCGCCAGTTATGCGCTGCTGACTATGATGATGGCGCAAGTGTGCGGCTTGAAGGCGGGCGACTTCGTGCACACCTTCGGCGACGCGCATTTGTATTCCAAACACATGGAGCAAACCGCTTTGCAATTGTCTCGTGAACCGCGTGCGCTACCGACTATGAAGATTAATCCTGAGGTGAAAGACATCTTGGGCTTCAAGTTCGAAGACTTCACCTTGGAAGGCTACGATCCGCATCCGGCAATCAAGGCACCTGTCGCGATATGAGCGTCTCCCTTATCGTCGCCATGGCACGCAACCGCACCATCGGCATCAACAACACTCTGCCATGGCGCTGCCCCGAAGATCTCAAGAACTTCAAAGCGCTGACCATGGGGCATCACATGATTATGGGGCGCAAGACGTTCGACTCTATCGGCAAACCGCTGCCGGGGCGTACCACCGTGGTGGTAACACGCGACCGGAATCTGAAAATCGACGGCTGTCTGATGGCGCATTCGATACCGGAAGCAATCAAGGCTTGTGCTGGTGACACAGAGATTTTTATCGTCGGTGGCGCGGACATTTACACGCAATTTCTGCAACTCGCAGACACGCTGTACATCACCGAAATTCAGCAAGACGTGGACGGCGACGCACATTTCCCCGCATTCGATAAAAGTGTATGGCAAGAAACTGCGCACGAAGTGCGCGCGCAGGAAACACCGCAACCACTGCACTACCATTTCGTCACCTACCAAAGGCATTACCCTCACCCCAACCCTCTCCCGGAGGGAGAGGGGACAATCGCGAAAAACTCAAACAATCCCTGAGGCTAAGAAAAACTTATGAAATATCTCAAATCCGAATTTCCCATCGCTATCGCGCTCGCCGTGCTCGGC
>JAGVIV010000277.1 GCA_020055845.1 Betaproteobacteria bacterium | reverse complement strand
GGTGGATAACATCGAAAAGATCGCACGGGCTTTTAATGTGCCGATTTCAGAATTATTTTTGCAGCATCAGCACAAGTAGGAAGATAGCAAGGGCATTTTGTGCCCCGAAAGGGTGGCGGATTGGCGGGCTTCGCCCATCCTTCGATACGGCTACGCCTACTCAGGACGAACGGTATGGTGTGGCTTTCAGCAGCAAACCTAAAGCGCAAACCGCGTAAGGCAAAATCAATGGGGATTGCGCGCTTTGTCGACATCACCAAGAGCGGACAGGAAAACATCCGGGTTGTCATCTTCCAATGCGGCGGCTAAATATTCGGCGATCATTTCTTCGCTGTCGAGATAATCGGCGGCATCGAATCGGGTGACGATGATTTTTTTGGTCATGATTCTCTCCTCGTCAAATGATGAGACAATTCGTATTATTTTCATGCGCAAGACGGATGCCGATGAAATCGACCTCTTCTACAAAAATGCCGGCTACTTCTGATGATGCCCCGAAGCTGACCCAAGCGGACTTTGACCGCGCACGATTGCGTGTGGAGGGCAAGGATGTGAGCCGCGCCGAGTGGCAGTCTGCTGTGCGCGGACGAGTCGCCAAGCAGCGTATCAACATCATGCTTGATGCGCCTATCGTGGAGCATTTCAAAGCGGTGGCAGGTGAGCGCGGCTATCAAACTATCATCAACGATACCTTGCGCCGCGTGATTGAGACGGGAATGCTGGAGGCCGATCTGCGCCGCATCATCCGTGAAGAGCTGCATACTTCTGACCGTGCGGGATAACCCGCGCATAACGCTCTCCTGAGCCAGTCGAAGGGCAACGGGCATTGCGCCGTATGTTATAGCTCTGGTGCAATGCGCTGCGCTTATTGCACCCTACATAAACTCTTTTCGCGCCACCACGTTCCCCTACGCGCGTCGAGCAACGCAGGAAGTCGTAAAACGGCGGGCTTCGCTCATCCTTCGATATGGCTGGCCAGCTCAGGACGAACCCCGATCTTGGGTCGCTCGGCTATTGTCATTGCATTGTGCGTACATGTGGCGCACAATTTGCCACAGTATTTTTTTCGGAGATAGTCATGGAAACTTCAACGCTCAAAGAAAATCGGCTGAATATCCGTTGCGATAGCCATACGCGTCAGTTGTTGGATAAGGCTGCAAATTATTCTCGCGTTAGCATTTCCGAGTTTGTCCTTTCACACGCATTGGCATCCGCGCAACAGGTGGTGCAGGAGCATGAGTCCATCACGCTGAAACCTAAAGATTTCGAGGCATTTATGGCGGCATTGGATGCACCCGCCAAGCCCAATGCAGCATTGAAGCGCGCCTTCAAACGACACGCCGACCAAGTGCGGCGGTGATGACGTATCAAATCAAGCCACTTGATGCGACTACTAAAGCGGCAAGTTTTTCGTGTGGACATGCGCAACTAGACGACTACATTAACCGCTATGCATCCCAAGATGTGCGCAGGAATATTGCGCGGGTCTTCGTCGCCACGCCCGCAAACAATCCGCAGCAACTAGCCGGATTTTTTACTTTGAGTGCGGGGAGCGTGAGTTGCACCAGTCTGCCGGAATCGTTGGCCAAAAAACTTTCGCACTATCCTATCCCGGTTGCGTTGATCGGGCGACTGGCTGTGGATGCCAGTTTTCAGGGTAAAGGTCTGGGATCGATACTGCTAGCCGATGCTTGTCAGAAGGTCGTGCAAGCGAGTTCCGTTCTTGCGGTAGCCGGTATTATCGTTGATGCGAAAGACGAGCAAGCGGTCGCGTTTTATAAACACTTCGGCTTTGTGCCGCTGCCTGCCAGTGCAAACAGAATGTTGTTACCGGCCTCGGTGTTGTTCGGCAAATAGCTGTTGGAAAAAATGGTCTAGGGTGCAGACGCAACGGTTTAAATAGATTTACGAGCGCAAATGCTATGCAAAGAATTCTTAGCGCTATAAAAATTTAGCGCTAAGAATTGTAGGATGGGTAGAACCCTTCGATAAACTCAGGACAGGCTCCACGATACCCATCATTTCTCAATGTTACGATGGGTATCACTGCGTTCAACCCATCCTACGATATTTTAATGCTGATGCCCCAAACGCACCTCAATCTGCGGATGCCGTGCCACCAGTTCCTTCAAGCTCTTCAGGCTTTTCAGGTTGCGATCATTGTCTTCGGTGAAGTCGCCTGGTTCCACTGTGTGCTCCCAGCCCCAGCGTGTGTGACAGTTATCACCCGTTAGTAAAACTGGCCCATGCGAAGTTCGGATTAGGAACGCGGTGCTGCCCGGCGTATGTCCCGGTACGCTGATGGCAAATACCGAGCCGTCTTCAAACACGTCGATGATGCCTTCAAATTTGTTTTGTGGGTCAGGCTGGAAATGCCATTCTTGCAAGGGCTGTTTATCTTGCAATAGTTGATTGGTTGCGCCGCGCACGAACATATTTTTGAAGCTCGTTGCGCTGGATTCTGCTGCGCCGACATACAGTGGTACGTCATTGGGAATATCGGGCATGCCGGAAATGTGGTCGATATGCATATGAGTTAAAAACACGCCGGACAGCTTGCCGTCCATGCCTTGCAAAATTTCGGCAGTGCTCTTCTTGAGTTGAAGTTTTTCGGTGTGCATCACTTTCTGGACGAACCAATTCAGACCTACTTTGCTTGGATCATCCACCAGCTTTTTTGACACGCCTGTGTCCACCAGAAAATTGCCGCGCTGTGGATGCTTCAGCAGATGGGCATACACTTGGATAGGTTCATCGCGATCTTTCAGTCCGGCTTCAATCGCAGCCGGTCTATTTAGATTCACCAAACCAGCCAGCGAAACCGACCAATCGGCACTGTTGATGGTCTCCAATTGTATCGGCCCGGGTTGCTCGATCAGGCGTTCCATTTCGGCGCTGCTGCTAGCTTTACCCAGTGTGGTATTGGTCACGGGATGGCTGGATAGCGCGCAGCCCTGCAATAACAATATAAGTGCGCAACTCAATAGGGTGAAATTTGTTTTCATGATGATCTCCGTAAAGTTTGGCTATACTCGCATATCCAAATATCGTCTATCAATTGGCTAAATACGGATGGCGCTATCCATATTCGGATTGGCGTGATGCTTCGGATGAAAACATGAATTTAAAATGGGATGACCTGAAATTGTTTCTGGCGGTGCATGAGCAGGGCAGCCTGAGCGGCGCGGCGCGCGTATTGAAATTGGGCCAGCCCACTTTGAGCCGCCGCATAGCCGAGCTTGAAGAAGCTGTGGGCGAGGCATTGTTTGAACGGCAAAGCCAAGGCTCAGTGCTGACAACGGCGGGACAAAAACTGTTACCCGCAGCACAGCGCATGGCCGAATGGGCGAACGAAGCGGAACTCAGTATCAAAAAACAAACTCATCTGCCGGAAGGCAAGGTGCGCATCGCTGCGCCGCCCGGCATCGCTTATGAATTGGTTGTTCCTTTAGCGGCGAAGATTCGTCGGCAATACTCGCAGATACAGATCGAAGTGTTGTCCGGTGTCGAGTTGCTGAATCTCGGGCGAGGTGAGGCCGATTTATCGTTGCGCACAGAAAAACCAACCGATGCTGATCTGGTGTGTATGGACGAAGTTTCCAGCGCCATGCGCGTATACACCACCAAAGCCTATGCGGCACAACTTCCGTCGTATCCGCGCCTCTCCGATCTGGATTGGATATGCTGGGCTGCGCCTTACGACGGCTTGCAAAGCAATCAGGAATTAAGCGCGGCGATACCCAACTTCAAGCCCGCTTTCACGTCAGATGATTACATAGTGCAGATGGCCGCTTGCAAGGCGGGTGTGGGAGCGATGATCTTGCCGCAGGGTTTTCATCATTATCCCAACATGAATGAATTGCAGGAACTCGATATTGACCTCGGCCCAACTGCGATAGGGTGCTTGTATCTGGTGTGTCATAAACGCCACCGTTACCTGCCCAAAGTGCGGCTGGTGATCGAATATATTTCCAGAGAGTTTGCCAGCTTGCGCTCGGTTGTTGCGGGCTAGCGTTTGAATAAGCAGGCTTGCTGCAAATACAGCTGCTCTACCTTCTCTCTCGCCCACGGCGTTCTGCGCAAAAATTTCAAACTGGATTTGACGCTGGGGTCGTGCGTGAAGCAGCGTATCGGCACAATCTCTCCCATCGCTTCCCAGCCCATGCTTTCGGATAGCTGCGTGACAATGGCTTCAAGTGTGATGCCGTCCAGTGTGGGGCGGTTTGCGGGTATTTTATTGGCGTCCATGTTTGTATTTTACAGGTGATAGGCAGACTTGAGCGTTTACAATGGCGTCCTTGTTTTTCAGATGCATTTCACATGACCGATCCCGTTCGTCTCGCCAAGCGCCTTGCTGAAATTGTCCCGTGCTCACGCCGCGAGGCGGAGCTGTATATCGCGGGGGGCTGGGTGATGGTGGACGGGCAGGTGGTGGAAGAGCCGCAGTTCATGGTGTCGCAACAGAAAGTTGAGCTGCATCCCGAAGCCACGCTCACACCGATTAAGCCTGTGACTATTCTGTTTCATCAGCCGCCTGATTCCCCGTTTACGCCGGAAATGATCTGCGCCGGAACGCGCGCGGCGGAGGATCATTCCGGCATCCACCTGCTCAAGCAACATTTTTTTAAACTGACGCAGTGCGCT
>JAGVIV010000312.1 GCA_020055845.1 Betaproteobacteria bacterium | reverse complement strand
CTGGTAGCGCGCCTGCTTTGGGAGCAGGATGTCGGGAGTTCGAATCTCTCCACCCCGACCAAGTTTTAGTGTGGACAAGTTAGATTTGGTTTTTTTGAATTTGTGCCCGTAGCTCAACCGGATAGAGCACCAGCCTTCTAAGCTGGGGGTTGCAGGTTCGATTCCTGTCGGGCACACCAGTGTGTGTCGGATGGCTAAAAGTTTAGTCCGAAAAGTTTAATGGTGGCTGTAGCTCAGTTGGTAGAGTCCAGGATTGTGATTCCTGTTGTCGTGGGTTCGAGCCCCATCAGCCACCCCAAATTAAAGCCGCTAATTCAATGAGTTAGCGGATTTTTTCTTGTCTAATTAATTTTAAGTAACTTTACTGTGTGGGATTTTGTGAGGGATGCTGTGGGGGAATTGTGGGGGTGAGAGCTGTATTTTCTGCGTATCCCGCAACATATCCTGGCGCAAGGTGAGCATAGCGCAGAACCATCGTCATATCTGCCCATCCGCCAAGTTGGCGAAGCACGTCAAGTGGCGTGCCGCCCATAACATGCCAGCTCGCCCAGGTATGGCGTAAGTCATGGAAGGTGAGTCCTGGATCAATGTTGGCGCGTATCAGTGCCTTATGCCATGCTGCTGTTGTTGTATGGTAGATTGGTTGTCCGCGATAGGTAAACACGTAGCGCGCATCGATGCCGCGCCGTGTCTGTAGCACCACCAGCGCATCGCCGTTGAGCGGTACAGCTATCGGCTTGCCTGATTTGCTCTCATCAGGCCATACCCATGCGATACCGCGCTCAGTATCCACGTTATGCCACGTCAGGCCGGTGATGTTAGCGCGGCGCAAACCTGTTGCCAGCGCAAAGCGTGTCAAGGCCGCAAGGTGCTCTGGAAGTTCTGCGATGAGGTCGCAAGCTTTGTCGCGAGTAAGCCAGCGGAAGCGCTCGCGCTTTTCCGGCATGTAGGGTATTTTTGGCACGCTGTCGTTGTGACCTTTCCCTCTGGCATAGTTGAGAATGGCGCTGGCCAGCGCCAGATACCGGTTCGCAGTAGCTGGCTTGCGGTCTTTTAGGATCAATTTGCGCAGTTCGAGCAGTTTATCTGTTGAAATTTTTGTGATGGGCTGACCCGTCAGATGCTCAGTGAGTAGAGCGAGGCGCTGGCGGTCAGATTCAAAGCTTTTTTTGTACTGACCATGTTCGGTGATCCATTCTACTGCCGCCTCGTCCCAAGTGATGGAACGAGCGTCTCCTAGTTTGCTGATGCGCCAAATTTCAGCGCGGCGGCGGTCGTGCCATTCCTGCGCGGCGGCTTTGTCGGACGTTCCAGTAGTTTCGCGAGTTCTTTTACCGCCGATTTCCCACTCGCACCAATAGATATTTCCTCTTTTGTAGATCGCCATGCGTCATCCTCGATTTTATTTGATCTATATTGTGCGCGTAGCCAGTCTGCAAGGTCAACGTCAAGGAATACCCAGCACTTTCCAGGTTTCGCACCCGGAACTGCACCGGCGCGCGCCTTCGCTTCCAGCGTATGCGGATGAAGATGGACAAATGCCGCCGCTTCGTTAAGGTCTAACGTCTTCATTTTTAATTAAAAATTAATGAGATAAATAAGCTGTTGATGATTTGCCTGTATTTAATCATTCCAGCCTCCCCGATTTTGCCTTGAGTGCAATCAACCGGATTTCATCCAGTACCTTGTTCGTCTGTTGCATGGCAGCTCGCATGGCTACAGCCTCTTCAAATGGCGCGGTGATGTCGTATCCCTCACTGCGCAGTTGATTCAGCAGCGACAGAAGCGGCGACTTGAACTGCGTTGGATCAGATAGCATCGACAGCGACAGGCATGCATTGTCAGCATCCGGTGCAACAAAGTGCGCTTGATCTAGCATGGCGCGTGGGTACTGGTATCGCGTACCGGGCAACGTATCGTTCCTGGGCAGCGTGGCAAGAAAGGCTACCGCTTCGAGAAAGTGCTCTGCCGGCAACTCACCACAACTGCCAATCTCGAAATGATCGTTGAAGCGACTCCAGATATCGGCGCGAACCACATCGGTGTTTTCTCCGCGCTGGGAGACGATCTGCTGCAAGGCGTTCTGTTGGACATGGGAGAGGACGCGCGCATCATGTGGTGTGGTGCAGCCCCCTGTTTTTCTGATCGCGGGCAGGATTTCTTTCGTCACCTTGAACTCGAAGGCTTGCGCTTCTTCTTCGTGAGAATTGATGATTAAGCGGTAGAGGTTTCCTTCGTTGATGTAGGTTAATCCCTGATTTTCACCTTCAGCATGTAAGCCGTGTTTCGCGATCCCCTTTTCACGGCAGTATTTTTTGATGGCATCGCTGTCGTTGCCATAGCCTAGAGCAGCACAAACGTCCTTGGCAGAAAACCACGTCTCACCGTTGTCATCGACGAAGACGTGGATTTGAGCGCCATTAAAACTGAATACGTCGAGTGTGGCAGGACTTGTCATAGTGCTAACCACCTGCATGGCCCGATTAAATCGTTCTTACGTGCTGCCAAACTCGGCTGCGGATATGAACTGGCGTGGTCATTTTGTCCTTGTATTTTGTTTGTGCCGACTGTACATCCGAGGTGATCGATAAGCTTAACCATTGAGCTTTTTCTCCATATTCCACTGGCTGATAATTCCCTCAAACACTTCGCTACCGTTATCTACGAAAGTATGCGGTTCGCGCTGCGTCATGTAACACAGTCGCAATGCATTCATCAGGTGCTCAAAATTCTCTGGATCAAGCGTCCCTATATCGCTCACGTCTGCTTTGACGCGATAACCGTTGTAGAGTGAGGCGAGAAACTGTGCGAACACGCGCGAACTACCGCAATCGCGCTGTGCCCACATAACGCAATGCTTAAGACTCTTTGTGCATTCCTGAATCGACGCATTACGTACCTCATCAGCTCGTTCCCATGAATCTGCGCTCATAAACGCCATAAGTTTTGCCTGCTCACCTTCCTCGATGGTGAGGCTGAATGTCACCATCTTGGGTAGCGGTGGAATTATTTTTTGTTCGGCCATATCAAACCTCTTATGCTGGATTTGTGAAAAGTATAGATTTGCTTTACATTAAAAGTCAACTAAAAATATACTTTTTGGCGCTTTAATGTAAATGCTAACTAATCACTTGGGATATATGGGTATTTTCATGAGGCTGGATTCAATCAAAAAACATTGAGGGTTTCTGTAACGCTCAGGCGTAAAACTTTCAGGCAAAAGATGTTCTTAAAGTGCGCAATAGGGTGTGGTGATGGCGGAAATGGTGGCCTCACGCTGGATGCCAGGTAAGCGTTTGCTATGGATATGACGATGGTGAAATTAACGATGGCGGCAAGATAGTAATGCGCTGAATGGCAAGCGGCATCAGCTTAGATAATTGTCATGTGGGGTGATGCGGTATTCGAGAAAGTCGCTGTATGCAGTGATGAATACTTTAGGGCTTTTGTGCACAAGTGCGGCAATTTTCACATGCGGTTAAAGCGTGGATATTTTCTGGCAAAAGTGGATGGAATCATTGCTAAAGCCAAGGCTGCAGCTGACTCCGTATGTGGTGTAAGTCTAGGCCGAAAGAAGAGTTTTGGGCTTTCTCTTGATCAAAACAGCTTGAGCTGAATCTGAAGCACGATGACGTTATTTGGTGCCGTTGAGTAATTTTTCAGGCGAGATGAGTTCAGTATAGAAACACCCTTCTCGCGTTAGAGCTGCAACAGCGCTATCGGGAAGTGGTTGAGCCACGGCAAGTAATTTCTGTATTGATGGTCTGGTAAGTGCAAAGTTGCTGTCAACCTCGCCGGCGATAAGCCAGTCAAAGGAAAACGCCAAGTGTTTCCTGAGCGCTATTAAACGATCCGTGGGCGGTGTTGCGATGCCTATTTCCCACTGAGATACGGATGCCTTGCTCACGCCGCACAGTTCACCGAATTTCTCCTGTGAAAGTGTGTTGCGCTCGCGCAATTGTCTGATTCTGGCTCCTATAGTCATTTTTTTATTGTACAACGATTTTATTCATTAAATATCTAGTAATAATTGACTTTTGTATTTAGTATAAATATACTTTAGGTGTGAATATGTCAATTATTTCTATATCGACCGTTGTTGTCCGGTCTCTTGCGCTCGGTTTATGTCGGGTCGCAGTTTCTCAGCTGACGCGTGTGCCAGCAGAGAGCGCTACCGATGGCGAGCGATTGACTGGCATTAGCAACGAAAGAAAATCATGAGACAACGCACAATCAGCGATTTTTTCTGGCGTGATCCAGAAATATCTGACCTAAGCCAGGAAGACAAGGCAACCCTGCTATATTTTTTAACCTCGCCGTCGTCAAATATCATCGGTGCTTACCAGGTAGTCTGGATGATTGCCGCAGCAGAAATGGGCTGGACGAAGGATCAGTTATTAGTGGTCGTCAAAAGACTCAAAGCCAAAGGGTTAATTGATTTCAACGACACAGGTTGGGTTTGGGTTAAGACGTGGTGGAAGCACAACTCCGCCAAGGGCGCATTCTCTCCAAAGCTACTAGAAAATGCCAAAAAACAATGCGCTGCAATTCCTTCTGAATGGCGCAATGATTTCGTCGAATCATTGGAATCCGTTGGAATAAATAGGGTATCTATAGGGTATCCATACGCTACCCAATACCCGATAGATAGCCTATCCATAGGGCATGAATACCCTACCGATACCCTATCAGACCCCACAAATTCGGGGGGAAATACCCCACCGATACCCTATTCATACCCTATCAATAGGGTATCCCATACCGTACCCCATACCCCGCCCCCTAACACTACAATATTCAATATTCAATCTACAACCACCACCACAACTACCGGTGACCCGGAATACGATGCGTCACCTCAATCTCCAAAAACAGTGGTGGTGAATGATTTAATTTTCCCGCCTGGAATCACCCCAGAGCAATGTACCGCAATCCAGACGCTGCTCACCAGCAGCGGGGTAGCGCCTAGTGACTGGCAGTCCATCCTCGATGAAATGCACGGCGCGCAACTTGTCGTTTCCATCGGAAACCCAGTGGGGTACGTTCGAGGTATCGCCAAGCGAGCTTCCGAAGGCTCGTTCGCCCCAGAACGGGGATTGGCGGTAGCGAACCAGCGGGAAATGCGCAGAAATCTGGAGTGGCAAGACGCTTTGCGGATTAGCACACAGCACAAAACTCAACCCGCCGAAATTCAACTTGACCAGCTACCAGACCATCTTCGTAAATCGTTAAGCAGAATTTTAGCCAGCAAGGCCAGAGAGGCCACAGGTGCATAGCTCGCTCCAAAAAGACATCGTCACACTCAACCGACGATACCTCCTGCTCGTCAAGCAAATGGCATCCGCAAAGCATCCGTTGCTTTGCGTCAGCGTTCCAAAGTATCTCGCCAAAAAAGTGAGCGACATGACGCTTGAGGAGATAGACCGACTGGCGGAAGACATGATTGCCCCGTGCTTTTACATGAATCTGGACGAGACTACTTTCAACCAAATGGAAGCGAAAATTCCCGGCATGCACCGCAAAGCCTACATGACAAACGTTTTAGTTACCCGACTACAAACCGATGAGTAACGATAACCAATTCATCAAAACCCGAATCCTCGCGGCATCCCTAATCAAAGACGGGATGCGCATTGCCCTTGCGCATTCAATCACGGGCCTGTCTTGGAGAACGCTCCGCGAGCTATGGGAGGAAATCCATGGGGCAGATGTCCCGCCGCCAGGCCGAATGCCTTGCGACACACTGGCTTATATCAAAAATGGTCAGTCGTCTCTTTCACTCTCTACGGTGGTCTCCGTCTATTTGTCCGCAGAAAAAGAACATCGAACACCCACGGATGCTTTTTCTCAAGCATGGGAAATAGCCAAGCTGTTCTCGGTTGACGGTAAAAAAATTGACATCAATGCCGCGTGGTACGCAATCCGGGACGTTAAAGCAGGACTGCTGTCTTGGAGTAAGTGCAGAAATTGCAAAGCAGAACATATTTTTGATACAGGAACCAAAAAACCCAGCAAATGCCCTTATTGTGGAACGACAGGCAGCAAGATGCTGGAGGTGGCTCAATGACGTTTCGCACTCGCACCATTGTCTTCACCAGCGCAATGCTGCTCTCACAACTCGCGCAACTTGCCAGTGCTGCCGACCTTGGATGTTTTGCGCAAGCATCATCGCGCTATAGCATTCCAGAGGAGCTCCTTCGAGCAATTTCAAGAGTTGAATCTGGCGGCAACCCTGTGGCCATAAACAATAACAAAAATAGCACTTTCGATATTGGTCACATGCAAATTAACTCCGCATGGCTGCCAACCCTCGCTAAATACGGGATCACCAGAGACCGCTTAACGGACTCGTGCGTCAACACTCATGTTGGGGCCTGGATATTGGCTGGCAATTTTCACCGTATGGGGTACGGGTGGAAAGCGGTTGGCGCGTACAACGCAAAATCGCCGGTCAAAGCCGCCGCCTACGCAAGACAAGTAGCGGACATTCTTCGTTATGAAACACAACAAGGAAATCAAATTGACTAAGCACCGCGCCGTCATCGCGATCTTATTGACATCGTGCGCGATGTTATCGGGCTGCGGGAATCTATTTAAGAGCCGCCTGGATAGCATTGCGGCGAACAGCCAGCCGAGCATCGGCTACCTTGACGGAAAATACAGAATTTGCCGCGAAAACTGTCCCAAACGCACACCCAAGAAATTGGATGATTCAGATTCTTGGCCAAGCTCAACCTTGTTGGTTGCCAACAAACAGGCGACCACAAATCCGTCTCAAGCTCCGCTGCAATCAACAGAAAAGCCCGCCAATGCAACCGACAAGACTACCGAAACCTTTGAGGTGTATTTCGGTTTTGGTATGAGCAAACCAAACCGCAACGGGCAAAAAGAACTAGATCACTTTGTGCTGCTTGCATCCAAACAAAGCATCGGCCTTATTGAATTGAACGGGCAAACCGATGATATTGGTACTCAAAATTACAACAACGGGCTGGCGTTGAAGCGTGTTCAGTTTGTTACTAGCTGGCTTAAGTCGCGCGGCATAAATACGACGATTTCCGCTTCATCCAAGGGGGATTGCTGTCACCCCGCGCCCTACAACAAAGAGGAATTGGTACTCAAAGAAAAGCGGCGAGTGTCAATTAAAGCGCAGCAAAATCAACAATAAAGAACGGGGGTGCAATAGGAGCGTGACGATAAATTAAATAAACGAAAACAGCTCTGGCAATTTATAGCCAGATGAAAGTTAGGGTTCACCCAAGGAGAAACTATATTGATTAAATCAAAAAAATTCATCTTTGATCTCGTCGCAGCAGGCGGCTTCATTGCGCTGGGCATGTTTGTGCCGGGTTCGACTTTAACTGACGCAAACGGATTTGCCGCCAATATCGCAGGTATTTCGACTGGCTTAGGTATTGGTTGGCTCATCAAAACATTTATTGATTACACAAAGGAAGTAAAAAATGAAAGCAAAAGCAATTGATCTGCGCATCCTCGCCTTGCTGGGTG
>JAGVIV010000049.1 GCA_020055845.1 Betaproteobacteria bacterium | reverse complement strand
TGGGCGGTGTCGGCGGTGTCAGCTTCATGTCGCAACTCATTGGCACATTGCTGGGCATCAGCATCGCGCTAGCCGGAGGCCTCATCGTCTATGGCGTGATTAAAAAGACCGTGGGCATTCGTCTCGATGCCGAAGAAGAATTTAATGGCGCGGATCTCAGCATCCATAAAATCAGCGCAACCCCGGAGCGCGAGTCGGGTTGGTGAGTTAGGTTTTGATAGGAAAGAATAAAGTCTGTCGGGTTGTAATAAAGTCTGTCGGAAAAATTTAGCAACTCTTTATTGTTTCGTGACAATAATGTCTTGAACAGACATGCGTAGCTGACCTGATTGTTGGTTTGTCCTCTTTTTAAAGAAGCCTGAATCCCCGAAAGAGGGTTCAGGTTTTTCTATTTGAGCATATTGGATTCGAAAACAGTGAAACTTAAGTTGTAGTTTTGTGCCTGAGCTGCAGTTCATCGGCCTTTGCGGAAATTCTCAGGTACCGCCACCTACGTCTTCTTTAGTAAGCTGATGGCAGACGAAAGTAATAATTGACTTTGGGCTAATCAGTTCCCATCCACCAACCTAATGTGGTTACGTTTTGTTAGAATCAAAAGAATAGACATTGGGGGAGCTTGGATAGATGGTATTTAGTGAAGATTCAAGAGTAAAAATTCCCTGCATTCTGCATTTTGTCCGGCTTGGCTACAGCTACCTTTCGCTAAAAAAAGCCGTCTGGGATGAAGAGACCAATATTTTTCCGGAACTGTTTCGCTCCTCTATCGCCCGGATCAACCCCGGCATAGAGGGCGGCGACATCGACCGGTTGTTGACCGACATCAAACTCTTGCTGGATAACGAAGACCTCGGCAAAGCTTTTTTCGAAAAGCTCACCGAACGCTCCGGCATCCGGCTGATCGACTTTACCAACTTTGAAAACAACAGCTTTCATGTTGTCACCGAACTAACCTGCAAAAACGGCGACGACGAGTTTCGGCCAGACGTCACGCTGCTCATCAACGGCATGCCGCTGGTCTTCATTGAGGTCAAAAAGCCAAACAACCGCGAAGGTGTACTGGCCGAGCGCAACCGCATCATCGCGCGCAGCCGTAACCCTCGCTTCCGCCGCTTCATCAACATCACCCAGTTGATGGTGTTCTCAAACAACATGGAATACGACGACGGCACGCCACAGCCTATCGAGGGCGCGTTCTACGCAAGCCCTTCATACGATGCGCCCAGCTTCAACTATTTCCGCGAAGAGGAAACACTGAAGCTGGCCGACCTGCTGGCCGACGAAGATGACGCGATTGAAAACGAAGTGCTGCGCGACACCAACCTGAACGTCATCAAACACAGCCCCGAATTCATCAGCAACAAATCGCCCAACACACCAACCAACCGCATTTGCACCTCGCTGTTCAGTCGTGACCGCCTGTCATTCCTGCTGCAATACGCGCTGGCCTATGTGAACGAGACCGATGGCCTGCACAAGCACGTCATGCGTTACCCGCAACTCTTCGCCACCAAGGCGATAGAGCGCAAGCTCAATGAAGGTATCCGCAAAGGCATCATCTGGCACACCCAAGGCAGCGGCAAAACCGCACTGGCCTATTACAACACGCGCTTTCTTACCGACTATTTTCAGCGCAAAGGCACCATCCCTAAGTTCTACTTCATCGTTGACCGTATAGACCTACTCATCCAAGCGCAGCGCGAGTTTGCCAGCCGAGGTTTGACGGTACATACCATCGACAGCCGCGAAGCCTTCGCTCGCGACATCAAGGCAACTCAGGCATTGCACAATCACTCGGGCAAAGCTGAAATTACTGTCGTCAATATCCAGAAATTCGAGGACGACCCAGATGTGGTGAGCACCGAGGATTACGATGTCAGTATCCAGCGTGTCTATTTTCTCGACGAGGTACATCGCAGCTACAACCCCAAGGGCAGCTTCCTCGCCAACCTCACGCAGTCCGACCAAAACGCCATCAAAATCGGCCTCACTGGCACGCCGCTGTTGGGCGACGACTACAACTCACGCGCCCTGTTTGGCGACTACATCCACAAGTATTACTACAACGCCTCGATTGCTGACGGATACACCCTGCGCCTGATCCGCGAAGAAATCGCCACCAACTACAAGCTTTCGCTGCAAGAGGCACTCGCAGAAGTAGAGCTTCAGCAGGGCGACATAGACCGCAAGCTCATTTACTCCCACCCTCGCTTCGTCGAGCCGATGCTCGATTACATCGTGCGCGACTTTGAAAAAAGCCGCAGCGCGCTGAATGACGCAACCATCGGCGGCATGGTGATTTGCGACAGTGCCGAACAAGCCAAGCAGATGTTCGAGATTTTCAATACAGTCTATGCGGCTCAGGCGAATTCTGCATACGTCGCGCAGGGTTCGGCAC
>JAGVIV010000064.1 GCA_020055845.1 Betaproteobacteria bacterium | reverse complement strand
TGCAGAAAATGCTTGATGGTTTTGCTGCTCATGTTCACTCCTGTGCCAGAAATTCCGTGACCAGCGGGCACAGGATGTCTAGCAACTGTTGTGCTTCAGCTTGCGAGAAAATGAGGGACGGTAACAAGCGGATTACGCTGTCGGCGGTGACGTTGATGATCAGTCCTTTTTCCAGAGCCTTGGCAACCAGCGCGCCGCAGGGCTTGTCGAGTTCGATGCCCAGCATCAAGCCTTGGCCGCGCACGGTGACGACACCCTTAACCCCGCCCAGCCGTGCTTCAAATTGCTGCTTGAGCCATGTGCCCAGTTTTTCGGCGTTGGCGAGCAGTTTGTCCTGCTCCATGATGTTCAGTGTGGCGAGGGCGGCGGTCGAGGCCAGCGGATTGCCGCCGAACGTCGAACCGTGGTTGCCCGGCTTGAATGTACCCGTGGCTTTACCCGCAGCCAGGCATGCACCTACCGGCACGCCGGAGCCCAGCCCTTTGGCCAGCGTCATTACATCCGGCATGATATTGGTGTGCTGGAACGCGAACCACTTGCCGGTTCTTCCCAAGCCGCACTGCACCTCGTCCAGCATCAGCAGCCATTCGTGTTCGTCGCAGATTTTGCGCAAACCTTGCAGATAGGAGATGTCGGGTGTGCGAATGCCGCCTTCGCCCTGAATGGGTTCGACCAGTACGGCGACGATGTTCGGAGTGTGTTGCGCAATTTGCCGGATGGCATCGAGATCGTCGTAAGCGACGCGCACAAAACCGCTGACCAGCGGCTCGAAGCCCGCTTGTACTTTGCGGTTTCCGGTGGCAGAGAGTGTGGCCAGTGTGCGTCCGTGGAACGCTTTTTCCATCACGATGATGGTTGGCTCGCTGATGCCTTTGTTGTGGCCGTACAGACGCGCGAGTTTGATTGCGGCTTCGTTCGCTTCGCAACCCGAATTGCACATGAATACTTCCTGCATCCGCGAGAGTTCGCACAATTTGTCGGCGATTGCTTCCTGCTCTTGAACCCGGTAGAGATTGGAGGTGTGAATGAGCTTGCCGATTTGTGCGGAAAGCGCAGCAGTGAAGCGAGGATGCGCATGCCCAAGAGTGTTCACTGCGATGCCGGAAAGGGCATCCAGATAACGTTTGCCATCGGTGTCCCAAAGCCAAGCACCTTCCCCGTGGGTGAAGGTGATGTTTTGTCTAGCATAGGTGTTCATCAAATGTGACATGGCAAGCTTCCTAGTCTTGTTACATCTCTGAAATGTTTAAGCCATAAACGAAAAAAGGCCGACTGTTTCGTCGGCCTTCTTGTTGCAGTCTTATCGACTGCAATAAATCAGGCCATCGCCTTGATAGCGGCGGACAAGCGGCTCTTATGGCGGGCAGCTTTGTTCTTATGGATGATTTTTTTGTCGGCGATAGAGTCAACTACGCTGGTGGAAGCTTGGAACAGCGCCTGTGCAGCAGCTTTGTCGCCAGTTTCGATGGCCTTGGCCACTTTCTTAATCGCAGTACGCAACTCAGAACGCAAACTGGTGTTATGCAGATTCTGTTTTACTGATTGTCTTGCACGCTTTCTGGCTTGTGCGCTATTTGCCATGACTACTCCTTGAGAATTCGGCTTACTAGAAAGGGGCGCATTCTAGTGGCTTGCCCAAGCTTTTGCAAATCCTTTTTTACGGGATGCGGGCGGTGTCTGCTCGATTCAAGCTGTCGGGTGCTTGCTGGAAAGGCGGTAGACTTTATATTCGGCGCGTTTGGCGGGGCTTTCCGGCCGGGCCAAATCGGTTTCGCATATGCTTTCGACATAGGCCAGGTCGATGTCGAAGCTGGCCGAGTATAGCGCCTTGATCTCCGTATCCACGCCCATTGCCTGCTGTAGGGTGGCACTCTCCGCGGCATCCTCGATGGTGAGCAGGAATATCTGGGCGTTCTCTGGCGCAAGTTTACCCAGTTGTTTCACATAAAGGCTGCGGGTCTGTTCCGGGAGAGCCGTGAGGGCTGCTCGGTCATAAACTGTATCAAAGGCACCCAAATCGGTTTTGCTCAAAGAGAAATAGTCGCCGCACAGGATGCTGATACGGCCATGGCTCCACACGGTGAAGCGGCCTATGCGCTGCTGTAGCGGCAGCATACCGTTCTCCTGAAAAAAATCCTCGGCCGCGATTGGACTGAGTTCCACACCGATGACTTCATGCCCCTGTTGTGCCAGCCAAATCATATCCAGACTTTTGCCGCACAGCGGGACAAACACGCGGCTGCCCGGAATCAGTTTGAGGCTGGGCCAGAATTTGCTGAGCAGGGGATTTACGACAGACTGATGGAAATCGGTGTGCTGTTCTTCCCAGCAGCGCAACCAAAGGTGATTGTCGGTATCGCTACGCACGGGGAGCGCATTCGCGGCGCAAATCCGTGGGGCTTAAGCGGTAAAGGTAGCGCATGGTGTGGGGCATGTCTCTAATGTGTGATCGCTGCGTCATGAGGGCTGCTCGATCAGGCACAGAACCGCGTGAGGGCTAGATGCGGAATCGGGGAGGATGGCGGCGAGTATACCGACTATCGAGGACGCTGCGTAATGTCCGCGCGGGCGGATGATTTTTGAAGTGATGTTATGATTCGGCGCGTAGTCCATTAAGGCGGCTATATACAGGGGAATCGTTAGGCATGTTATCTGGAGTTGCTGAATTTGTTATTCAGGGTGTTACCACCGAGGGGAAGTTGTTTCAGCCGGGAAGTTGGGCGGTCGGGCTGTGCAATATGATGGCAACGGTCGGCGGCGACGGCCGCATTCTCTATTCTTCCTATGCAAGGCCGGTGATGGTGGACGGCGTGCCCGCCGTGGTGGTGCGAGCCTCTTTGCAAAAAGTTGATCCCGTCGCTTTTGCAATGGTTCAGAATTTCATCGCCGAGAACTGCCTGAAAGTGCGCGCTGGACGCGGCAGCCGTGATGCCGAATCGACCGGGCCGCACCCTGTGCTGGGTATGGAGCGCCGCAAGTCGCAGCCCGAAGGTTGGTAGTCACCGCATAGGATCGCTAAATACACATGAATCTTCTCAAGGCTCTCGCCGCTGTCAGCAGTTTGACTCTGGTTTCCCGCATCTTGGCTTTTGTGCGCGACATGCTGTTGGCGCGCATCTTCGGCGCGGGCGTGGCAAACGATGCTTACATCATCGCCACCCGCTTGCCTAATTTGTTGCGGCGCATTTTTGCCGAAGGCGCGTTCTCGCAAGCCTTTGTGCCGATCTTCGGCGAATACAAAAACCGCAGGGGACATGACGAGACCAAGCTGTTGGTCGATCATGTCACGACCATGCTGGCGCTGGCGCTGTTCGTGGTGACACTGGTCGGTATCATCGCCGCGCCGATCATCATCTATGTGACTGCGCCGGGCTTTGTGCAGGATGCCGAAAAATTCGATCTCACAGTGCAGATGCTGCGCATCACCTCGCCCTATATTTTCTTCATCTCGCTGGTGGCCGTGGCGGCTGGCATTCTCAATACCTACAACAAATTCTGGGTGTCGGCATTCGCGCCGGTGCTGCTGAACATCTGCCTGATCGCCAGCGCATTGTGGTTCACGCCGTATTTCGATCAGCCTATTTTGGCCTTGGCATGGGCATGGCTGCTGGCGGGGTTTGTGCAGCTCGCATTTCAGATTCCGTTCTTGAAAAAAATCGGCATGCTGCCGAGTATCCGTTTTAGCCTCAAAGACGAGGGGATGTGGCGCGTCATTAAGCAGATGGGGCCGGCAGTGTTCGGCGTTTCCATCGCGCAGATCAGCCTCATCATCAACACCATCTTCGCCTCGTTTCTGGTGGCGGGCAGCGTGTCATGGTTGTACTACGCGGATAGGCTGATGGAGTTTCCCACCGGGCTGTTGGGTGTGGCGCTGGGTACGATTTTGTTGCCGTCGCTTTCCAAGTTGCATGCCAATAACGACACCACCGAATATTCCAAAATGCTGGACTGGGGGCTGCGCCTGACTTTCATGTTGGCTCTGCCCGCCGCGTTGGCGCTGGGGCTGATTGCGGTGCCGCTGCTGGCCACGTTGTTCCAGCATGGCGCATTCACCGCGCACGATGTGTTGATGTCGCGTAGCGCGCTGGTCGGCTACAGCGCGGGATTGATTGGTCTGATTCTGGTGAAGATACTCGCGCCGGGTTTTTATGCGCGCCAGAACATCCGCACCCCGGTGAAAATCGGCATCGTTACTTTACTGGCCACGCAAGCGATGAACCTGTTGTTTGTCTTTGGCATGGAGCTGCACCATGCGGGATTGGCGCTTTCCATCGGACTCGGTGCCTGCCTTAACTCCGCTATTTTGTTTTATTTCCTGCGCAAGCTCGGTGTTTACACGCCGGAGCCGGGATGGGGGAAGTTTTTTATTAAGCTGTGCGCAGCCTTGCTGGGGTTGGGTTTGACCTTATGGTTCGGCATGGGCAGCGAACAGTACTGGCTCACCACCCACGGTTGGTTGCGCATCATCCATCTCGCCGGCCTGGTGGCGGCGGGCGTGGTGGTTTACTTCGCCGTGCTGTTTGCGCTGGGCTTCCGCCTCAAGGATTTCGCCAAACGCGGAGCGAGTTGATACAGCCGCGAGCGGTATCGTCTTGGAATAAATCATGTCGCAGCACACATTCTCTCCCCCTTCCGACGGTAGTGTGAGCCCGAAAGCCTGGTATCAGGCTGCGCGCGCAAAGCCGGGCTTTATCCATGATGCCGCGCAAGAGACAGCGATTGATGCGCTGGATGTGTTGTGGCAGCAGCTGGTCGATTTCAAAGCCAGGCGCAATCATTTTCTGGGGCGCAGCTTGCTCAGCCCAGAAGTGCCGAAAGGTCTGTATTTTTGGGGCGGAGTGGGGCGCGGCAAGAGTTTTCTGATGGATGTGTTTTACGACTGTGTGCCTTATCGCCGCAAGCGCCGCGTCCACTTCCACCACTTTATGGCGGAAGTGCATCACGGGATGAAGTTGCTGGCGGGAGAAAAAGACCCCTTGCTCGCGCTGGCCGACAAAATCGCCCAAACCACGCGGCTGCTGTGTTTCGACGAATTCCATGTGAGCGATATTGCCGACGCGATGATTCTGGGGCGCTTGTTGGAAGCGATGTTCGCGCGCGGTGTGGTGCTGATGGCCACTTCAAATTACCCGCCCGATGATTTGTATCCCGATGGCCTACAGCGCCAGAAATTTCTGCCCACAATCGCATTGCTTAAACGCGAGTTGCGCGTGCTCAATGTGGATGGCGGCACTGATTACCGTTTGCGCGAGATGACGCGCGAACCGCTGTTCATGGTGCCGGACGATGCCGCGAGCGAGATGCGCATGGCCGCGATGTTTGAGCGTCTGAGCCCGGTGCTGCGGCAGAGCGACAGCCGGATTGAGATTATGGGGCGCATGATTCCGGTTAAGCAACTGGCGAATGGCGTTGTGTGGTTCGAGTTCGCGGACCTCTGCGGCGGGCCGCGCGCGCAGACCGATTATCTGGAGATCGCGCAGCAGTTCCACACCGTATTCGTGTCGCACATTCCGCAGCTGGGGGTTGAAGACGGGGCCGCGCTACAGCGCTTAATCTGGCTGGTGGATGTGCTCTACGATGCCCGCGTCAAAGTGGTGATCTCGGCGGCTGTGGCGGTACAGGAGTTGTGTCGCTTTGCCTCGGCGAACGCGGAATTTGCGCGCGCGGCGAGTCGTCTAATCGAGATGCAGTCTAAAATTTATCTGGAATTGCCCCATAGGGAAGGGGCGCTGGCCATCTAGGATTGCTGGTGCGTGAAAATCTCTATGACATCTTCCATGAATTCAATGGAACCTTCGCTACCCACGCCGATTTCCTCCAAGACCTGTTTCTTGATGTCTGGCCATTCGTGATCGTTTATGCGGTTGATGGTCTTGTGCAGGTGTCTCGCCATCTGCAGGATAGAGACCAGTGTCAGCGCGGCGTGATCCACATGTAGGCGGTCGTGGTGGAAGTGCACGGCCTGGCAGATGAATTCGGGCAGATTCCAATGCCGGGTCACGAGGAAGCCGACCACGGTGTGGTCGGTATGAAAATGTTTATCCTCTTCGCGGAAATCGGGCCAGTTGTTGCCCTGATTCAGACGGAAGGAGTGGCAATATTCGGGAAAGCGTTGCATCAGAATGGGCACGCCGCACTCATGGAACAGACCGGCCATATAAGCGTGCTCTACCGCGATGTTGCAGGCTGAAATCTGTTTGTTGGCGATGATTGCGCAGAGTGTCGCGATTTCATCGGAACGCTCCCAGAATTTTTCGTAAGCAACCTCATTTCCACCTATGGCTTTGCGCAGCGACAGGGCTTTGATCAGATTGGAGACCTGTGTGAGTCCCAGAATGGCAATCGCTTTTTGTATGTCGGTGACTGGGGTTGAAGATTTATAGAAGGCCGAACTGACCAGTTTGAATATCGCCGCGCTCAGACCCACATCTTTGTTGATGAGTTTACCGATGGCGCTGAGCTGATTGTTCGGTTTGTTGATAAGGCGGTCAATTTCCAGCAGGATAGTCGGCTGGGGCGGAATATTGATCTGGCTGCCAAGCACTTTTTCAAGCAATGCCTGCTCGTCGGGAATCTCGGTTTTTTTCATAACTTGACTGGGGTTGCGATGTGGTCTTTTTGCGACTTGGGGACTGCCGTCGATTATACCCGCAAAGCGAGTCTGATTCAGGCCCGCACCAGCTTTGATTTATCTTTTTTTAGGGCTTTGTCCAGCGCGTGCGATGAGCAGTTCGATGCCGTCTTTCAGCATGGGCATCACGGCTTTTTCGGTGGGTATATCACCGCTATATGTGCCGACCAGTGAGCGACTGGGGGGCATCCATTTCTCTTTCGCCCATCCGCGCCGTCCTGTAGGTGTTTTAACCCATGGATTTTTGCTCGCACCGATGTGGTTGTCGCCCTCTCCGGGATAGTCAACCGCATCCTCCATATCGACTGCGGTGAAGGCAAGATAAATGAATTTTTGATCGTCGTTGGAGTTGGCCGATACCGAGGCAAACGGATCCGGCGCATCGCGGAAGCGTTTGTGGACATCGGGCAGCTCGCCCGTCGCTAGGCTTTGTTCAATCTTGGCGGCGAAATCTTTACCCATCACGGTCGGATTACTCAATACCCCTTTCTCTAGTTTTTCCACGTTCGAGTACGCGGAAAAACTGTCGAACCAGGTTTCGAAATACAGCGTCGCCACGGCTTTATCCTGATCGCTTACAACGACGATGCCTTTTTGTTCGAGCTTGTCCGCCACCAGCGCACTGAGCTTGGGAAGACAAGGTTTGGACATGTTCTCAATCGCGCAAACATAAACGCCGTTACGGAAGGTGGTCGGTGTGAGTATCAGTTTTTCAGTGAGACTGTCGGGCTGTACCTGCATTAACCAGGCCTGACCGTCACCGCCGCGATGGATTTTTTTAGCCGTAACGACGGAGCCTTTGGGGAGTTTCTTTGCTTTGGCGACGCAGCCCGTGAGTCCCGCGAAGACCGCAAACAAGAGTGCAAATTTGATCAGCTTTAATATCACCGCACGCTCCTCAAAGTCATCGCCTTGCCAAAATATCCATCGACTGTTTTATGCTCGGCGTTATACAGTTTTAGTCTCTATCGCGCTGGCCGAGTGCCGGGCATAGAGTATTTTTCTCGATGAGACCTTGCCCATTCTAAAGCATAGAATGCATTAGCGATGGATCATGAAACAACAACTGAGCGCGGAAGTGAAAAGAGCCTGCATCGCTGCAAGCCCTTATTTTATCTGGCTCCCCGACCGGCTCTTGCTACGAACCGCAAAAATCGAAGCTGTCTGCAATTGCTCATTGTTAATGATTATAGGGTGCGCAAGAGATATAAACAAATCTAACGCCAACCTTGAGAAGGTGGAGAGTGCCTAACTCATTTGGGCAATTCAATGGCTCAGATGGGATGGGTTCACACGCGCAGTGCTTTACGTATTTAGTGTTTCACCCATTCAATACTTACGCACCCACCGCGCGCATCCGGTCTATTTTTTCAACGGCAGCCTGATAGAGATCATGGTCGGAGTCGGGGTTGTTGCGGTCTGGATGGTGGGCGCTACGAATCTTTCTCAGTGTAGTCATGCAGTCTGGTAGGTCATGCACCTTGGTCACCCGGTCCCCGTTTTTGACCATCATGCGCTGCAGCTCAGCCTCTGCGCCTTCGCGTGTGTCATATAACTTCTTGCTGCCAAGACGCCAACCATCCTGGTTTTTGCGAGGGGATAACTTTTCCTTGCCATCAAACCAGATCCATTTTCCGGTATCGGGATCCTGTTCAAAATTAACAGTGGTGACGACGTAGGTGTAATCAGGCGGCTCGATTTCCTTGGCGAATAGCTTGATGATCTTGGGAACAGTCGCTACCGACGCAAGGTAATACGCGCCGGCCTCATGCGGGCAGAACGCATTGCTGAGAGTCGGTGCGGGCTGGCCGCTGTTACTGGATGAATTCATTTCAGCCATGCGGCTGAGTGCTTTGCGTTGTGCGTTGGTCACTGCTCTTGCTCCATATAATTTAGTTGAGCCCCTCCGGGATTAGCCGTCGCAGAGGGAATCAATTGCACAGACAATCCGAATCTATACCGGCTGCGCCTACGTATACCTGTTGCCTGCGATAGTCCCGTGGACTTTTTGATGTTCACTGACGCTATCGCAAAAAACAAAAAAGCCACCACAATGGGTGACCTAAGTGCTTGAACCTAAACTGGCTCCCCGACCTGGACTCGAACCAGGGACCTGCGGATTAACAGTCCGTCGCTCTACCGACTGAGCTATCAGGGAATTGATGAGGCGCGAATACTAATCGTTAAGCGTGTTTAGGTCAATTGCCTCACACACATTTTTAGATTATGGAGTCGCATCCGTACATCTGAACTCGACAAACAGCTCGCTGACGGAGTGCTTTATACCGGAGCATGTCGCACAGGTCGGGGAGATCAAAGGCCCAAACCCCCCGCTAATCGAGGGATTGAAAGTCTGCGGTAACGGGATAATGGCAACATGCTCCCCTGCGAGTCATAAGACTTTTTCCTACAAAGTCCAAGAAGTAACTTCCTACAGCATAAATAGCCATTCTCCGATTTTC
>JAGVIV010000245.1 GCA_020055845.1 Betaproteobacteria bacterium | reverse complement strand
TGCGCCTGATCGGCACCGCGCCGGACAAAACCAGCGTGCTGTCGTTCGTGCTGGAGGGCTACCAGACCACCGAAGTCGGCGAAGCGCTGAACAAGGAAGGCATCGCCGTGCGCACCGGACATCACTGCGCACAACCGATTTTGCGACGCTTTGGCTTGGAAGCTACGGTGCGTCCGTCACTGGCGTTTTACAACACGCACGAAGAGATCGATCGCTTGGTGGGTGTCGTGAGGCAATTGGCGCGAACATAATTGCAGCAATCCTGTAGACAAAAAGCCCCGACAAAATCTGCCGGGGCTTTTTCTTGAAATCGTTGGTTAAAAAAATTCAACACCAGCATTAAACAGCACTCGTTGACTGGCATGACACCATATAAGAAATTGCCATAAACATATCTTCTAATATTCTTTTTCAGAACAAACCATTTTCGCTAAAGTTCGCACCACACAAGTTGCAGAGCTTAAATCATCTCGGAGAAAACTATGAAATTGAAATCGCTTACCCTACTGGTCGTAGCTACCACTTTTTCCGCCTCGGCATTCACCGCCGAAGTAAACATCCTGAATGCTTCTTACGATGTGTCGCGCGAGTTTTACAAGAACTACAACCCGCTGTTCGCCAAACAGTGGAAACAAAAGACCGGCGATGACCTCACTATCAATCAATCCCACGGCGGCTCAAGCAAGCAGGCGCGCGCCGTGGTGGACGGACTGGAGGCCGATGTAGTGACGATGAACCAGTCCATCGACGTGGATATTCTGGCCGAGAAACAATTAATCCCCGCCGACTGGGCCAAACGTTTGCCGAATGGCAGCGCGCCGTTCAGCTCCACTTCGGTGCTGCTGGTACGCAAGGGCAATCCAAAAGACATCAAGAACTGGGGCGACCTGGCGAAGCCGGGCGTGGCTGTAATCATCGCCAACCCCAAGACCTCGGGTAACGGCCGTTACGCCTATCTCGCGGCATGGGGCTCGGTCATCAAGCAAGGCGGCAATGCCGCACAAGCCAAAGAGCTGGTCGCCAAAATATTTGCCAATGTGCCGGTGTTGGAAACCGGCGGACGCGGCGCAACGACCACTTTCGTGCAGCGCGAAATTGGCGATGTGCTGGTGACGTTTGAAAACGAAGTGGGACTCATCAAACAAGAATACGGCGCGGACAAATTCGACCTCGTGTATCCCTCCATCAGCATCGTGGCCGATTTGCCGGTGAGCGTGGTGGACAAGGTGGCCGACAAACGCGGCACGCGCAAAGTCGCCGAAGCGTATCTGCAAACCCTGTATACGCCGGAAGCGCAGGAAATCGCCGCGCAGTTCGAGCTGCGTCCGCGCGATGCCAAGATCGCCAAGAAATATGCCAAGGCTCTGCCGCCGCTCAAGCTGTTCACCGTGGATGAAGTGTTTGGCAGCCTGAAACAGGCCCAGACAGAACACTTCAAAGACGGCGGCGTGTTCGATCAAATCTACACCAAGAAATAATTCGCCATGTCATCGCTCCACCGTTTAAACGCCTTGCAGAACGAGCTGCGCGACACGCTCAGCCTGAACGACGATTACAAGCTGGATGTGAGCGGTGACGAGGTGCGCGCCAATTTCATCGGCTTGCAGTTGAGCAGCGTGTTCCAGCCCGTTGTCGATGTGAGGCGCAATGCGCCGCTGGGCTACGAAGCCCTGCTGCGCACCACCGACCACAAAGGCAAAGCCGTCGCCCCGCCCGCAGCTTTTCATCTGGCTGAGGTGGCCGAACGGCTGGTGAAATTCGACCGCCTGTGCCGCACTTTGCACACGCTGAATTTCTTGAACATGGGCAAGAACAACGGCCTGCTATTTCTCAATGTGCATCCCGAACTTCTGGTGGCGGTCAACTCGCACGGCAAGGTGTTTGAGCAGGTGCTGCACCAGCACCATGTCGCTACCCATGAGGTGGTGATCGAAATTTACGAAGGTGCAGTGAGCGACGAGAATCGGCTGGCGGAGGCCATTGCCAACTACCGTGAGCGCGGCTACAAGATTGCCATCGACGATTTCGGCAAAGAGCACTCCAATCTGGAACGCCTGTGGACACTGGCACCGGAATACGTGAAGCTGGACGGTGCCATCATCCAGCAGGCGGAATTCAATACACGCCTGCAACGCATCCTCCCCAAACTAGTGGAGATCATTCACGAACTGGATGCAGAGGTCATCATAGAAGGCGTTGAAACCCAGGCGCAGCTTGATCTGGCAAGGTATGCAGGAATACATCTGGTGCAGGGTTTTCTGCTGGATCGCCCTGCTGCTGCATCACACTGTGTATCAGCCGCCTATACATAAGCCAGACAGCCACCCGCATATAAACAAGCCTTCCAAGCTTATAAGAATTACTTATTTGGGTAATCCTACAAGCAGTTATAAGCTGTCTCGCCCGCATAGTGAGCCTCTAAAACTCGGGGCACTCCAATTGCATTTGCAAAAACAGAAGTCGGCGAAAAATACGTGATACCTTTATAAAGACTTAAACAGCATCCCCGTTAATCGATCAGCCAATATTTATTTCCCCCGGAGAAAGACATGTCCAAATCATTTACCAACAATTCACAATCCATCGGCAACACACCGCTCGTGCAACTCGGCCGTATCCTCGATGGTGCAAAAGCCACCGTACTGGCCAAGATCGAAGGCCGCAATCCCGCGTATTCGGTGAAAGACCGGATCGGCGTGGCGCTGATCGACGATGCCGAAAAACGCGGGCTGCTCGGCGCGGGCAAAGAGATTGTCGAACCCACCAGCGGCAACACCGGTATCGCACTGGCCTTCGTGGCGGCGGCGCGCGGCATCCCGCTCACGCTGACCATGCCGGAAACGATGAGCGTCGAACGGCGCAAACTGCTGGTGGCTTACGGTGCCAAGCTGGTGCTCACCGAAGGCGCAAAAGGCATGAGCGGCGCAATCGCCAAAGCCAAAGAAATCGCCGCTTCCGATGCCAAATATGTGCTGCTGCAACAGTTCGAAAATCCGGCCAACTCGGCCATCCACGAAGCCACGACCGGACCCGAAATCTGGA
>JAGVIV010000079.1 GCA_020055845.1 Betaproteobacteria bacterium | reverse complement strand
GCTGGCGCGAGAGGAAGGATTGATCTTGTTGGCGAGTCGTTACGAGGGCGTGGATGAACGCCTGTTGCGCCAGCAAGTGGATGAAGAGCTTTCCATCGGTGATTATGTGTTGTCCGGTGGCGAGTTGGCAGCGATGGTGGTGATGGATAGCGTGGTGCGGCAGATCCCTGGTGTGTTGGGTGACGATGCATCCGCACAGCAGGATTCTTTTGTACAAGGTCTGCTGGATTGTCCGCACTACACGCGCCCGGAAGTATATGACGGCGAGGGAGTCCCGGAAGTGTTGATGTCGGGGCACCATGCCGAAATAGAGAAGTGGCGATTGAAGCAGGCTTTAGGTCGTACTGCGGAACGTCGTCCGGATTTGCTGGCAGCACGCCAGTTAACAAAACAGGAAGCTCGGCTACTGGCAGAGTACCAGCAGGAACAAGCATCCGTACAACAAGAGGAAACAAAATGAATCTGCTCGCTACACTTGAAAAAGAAGAGATTGCCCGTCTGGGTAAAACCATCCCCAATTTCGCGCCCGGCGACACCGTGATCGTGAACGTGAACGTGGTCGAAGGTGACAAGAAGCGTACCCAGGCCTTCGAAGGCGTGGTGATTGCCAAACGCAACAAGAGCCTGAACTCTTCGTTTATTGTGCGTAAGGTCTCTTCCGGCGAAGGCGTGGAACGTACCTTCCAAACTTACTCTCCCTCTATCGAGAGCATTGAAGTGAAGCGTCGCGGTGATGTGCGCCGTGCCAAGCTGTACTATCTGCGCGATCGTTCCGGCAAGTCGGCACGTATCAAAGAAAAATTGCCAGCACGCAAGATTGTGGCTGCGGCATAAATCTGCAGATAAGCGGTCAAACAAAGGGGAGCTTAGGCTCCCCTTTGTCATTGTTGGGATATGATTGCGCACTATGAAATTAGCGTTGCCATATCAAATTCAATTGCAAGCCCCCTTTGGAATGCTCGGTATCCATTGCGAAGCCGGTGCCCTGACGGGGATAGGTTTTCTTGCGTCTGGCTGCATTGTGTCTCCGCCACGTGATGCGTTCGCCAAAGAAGTCTGCGCGCAGTTGACGGCGTATTTCGACGATGCAAATTTTCAATTCGACTTGCCGCTGAACTTGTCGGGCACGGAGCACCAGTTGAAAGTGTGGCGCGCCTTGCGTGATATTCCCTGCGGGCAGGTGCAAACTTACGGCGAGCTCGCGGCAGCGCTGCATTCGAGCCCTCGCGCGGTCGGTCAAGCGTGCGGAAATAATCCGCTTCCCATTGTGATTCCGTGCCATCGGGTGGTTAGCAAGGCCGGCATGGGGGGCTTTATGCATCGCGTAGACAGCGGTGCGCTGAACATTAAACACTGGTTGCTGTCGCATGAACGGCACTGATCTGCTCGACGAATTCTGTGATGCGCTGTGGCTGGAAGATGGTCTCTCGCGCAACACGCTGGAAAGCTATCGCCGCGATTTGAATAAATTCGCGGAGTGGCTGCACAAGCAGCGCGGCATTACGCTGCTGGAAACGACGCATGCTGATATACAGGGCTTCCTCGCCTATTTGTTCACGCAGCAGAAAGCCAAAGCCACCAGCACCAGCCGCGCGATTTCCAGCCTCAAGCGTTTGTTCCGTTATTTGCTGCGGCAGAACAGGATTGTCGTTGATCCGACGCTGCAGATTGCTACGCCGAAGTTGCCACGCAGTTTGCCCAAGAGTCTGACCGAGGCGGATGTTGAGTTGTTGTTGGATGCGCCGGATGCGGATACGCCGCTGGGCATGCGCGACCGCGCGATGTTTGAAGTGCTATATGCCACCGGCTTGCGCGTGTCCGAATTGGTCGGTCTGACGGTGGCGCAAGTCAGTCTCGATATGGGGGTGGTGCGGGTGATGGGCAAGGGCAGCAAGGAGCGGTTGGTGCCTTTGGGTGAAGAGGCGCTGGATTGGGTGAAACGTTATTTGCAGGAAATGCGTCCCGTATTGCTGCACGGGAAGGTGTGTGATGCGATGTTTGTGACCCAGCGCGGCGAAGGTATGACACGGCAGATGTTCTGGTATTTGATCAAGCAGCACGCCAGACAGGGGGGGCTGGCCAAGCCGCTGTCGCCGCACACTCTGCGCCATGCGTTTGCCACGCATCTGCTCAACCACGGCGCGGATTTACGCGTGGTGCAGATGCTGCTTGGGCATTCGGATATTTCCACCACGCAAATTTACACCCATGTGGCGCGCGAGCGATTGAAGGCGCTGCATGCCAAGCATCATCCCAGGGGGTGACGGCCGCGTGCTGTACTGCGCCGTCCCCTTTGCTTCTGGATATGCCCCGGATCGCCGGAGCGAGAATGGCTCGCAGCGCTTGTTGAATCAGGTACTTTAACCGATAATGCCACAGCTCCAAGTGCCCAGTCGGCGGGCTTGAGCGCCGGGCGTGTGCTCATTTATCTTAGTGGATTGGACGAAGCATTGAATATTGATTTCCAGCGTGCAGTCGATCGTATTGCGGGTGTGCCGATTTGCGCGTTGCTCTCCGGGATTGAACGTTTGCGCCGCGCTCTGTTTGCTTCCCCTGTTTTTGCAGCGCAACCCAAGCGTATTCTGATTGTCCTGCTGTCCGAGATGGGCAGCCTGGTGTTGGCGCAAGCGATGTTCGCCAAGCTCAAGCAGAAATATCCCGATGCCGAGCTGCATATTCTGATGTTTAAAAAGAATCGCGAAGTGCTGGATCTGCTTGGCGTGATGCCGCGCGAGCATGTGATTACACTCAACGACAAATCCTTGGGTCAGTTCGTGCCGGACATATTGCGCGCGATCAAAATGATGCGTGCGCTCAAATTCGATGTGGTGATCGACTGTGAATTGTTCACGCGTGTGAGCAGCATCTTCGCTTATCTGTCCGGCGCGCCCAAGCGCGTGGGTTTTCATTCGCATACGCAGGAAGGCTTGTATCGCGGCGATTTTATAACGCATCCTGTGATGTATAACCCTTATAGGCATCTGTCGCAGCAATTTCTGACCATGGTGGAGGCCATTGAATCAAGCGGCACGCCTATCGCCAAGGGCGAGGCGGTCGAATTGTCTGCCCCCCCGCTGCTGCAATTCGCCGAGGGTGAGTTGCAAGAGATCGGGGGCAAGCTGCATGCCGACTTTCCTGTACTGGCGGGCAAGCGCTTGATTTTGGTTTATCCCGACGGGGGGCTCTTGCCCATACGTGCCTGGCCGCCGGAGTATTACAAGCAGTTGTGCTCGGCGCTGTTGCAGGAAGGTTATGCGGTGGCCTTGATCGGGCTGCCGGACGCCAAGCCGCTGGCGCAAGAAATTGTGGCGCACTGCGCGCATCCTCACTGCATCGACCTCACCGGTTATACCAAGTCGGTGCGACATTTGTTGGCGATCTTCAGTCATGCGGCTTTGCTGATTACCAACGACGGCGGGCCGGGGCAGTTCTCGGCGCTGACAAGGTTGCCGACGCTGGTGTTCTTCGGGCCGGAAACGCCTGCGTTGTATAGTCCGCTGGCTCCCAATATTCATTGCCTGTATACCGCGCTGTCTTGCTCACCGTGCCTCACGGCTTACAACCACCGCAACTCTCCCTGCGACGGTAATAACCAATGTTTGAAGCTGATCACACCGGAGCAGGTGCTGGGTAGAGCGCGCGAACTATTGAGCGTCGGAAGCGCCGCATGAGGTCGGGTTTCGATATACGCATCAAGCTCGTTTCGCTGCTGCGCCGGATATTCTCCATGCGCTTTTTGAAATTCGGCACGGTGGGTGTCTCGGGCATCGTGGTGAATCAGGGAGTGTTGTATCTCGCCCAGGAGTATCTCTTTCATGTGTCACATGTTCCGGGCGAGGTGAATTGGCTGGGGCTTAATCTGTCCCTGGGCTTGGCTATTTTCTTTGCCACACTGAATAATTTTTTCTGGAACCGGCTGTGGACGTGGGCGGATCGTATGCAACACTATGAGCGTCCATGGGCGTTGCAGTTCGGTCAGTACACGCTGTCCTGCGGAGTGAGTATCGCGTTGCAAATTGTGTTCACCAATCTGCTGGCGCCGCATATTTATTATCTGATTGCCAATTTTTTTGCCATTGTGTTCACCAGTGTCCTCAATTTTTTGTTGAACGATATCTGGACATTTGGCCGCGCGAAGCCGGAGCGGTCTTCCATATCCAAAGCCGGCCAGGACTGAGTCGCCATGACCATGCCACGTTTGACCGCTTATGTGCTGGCTTTGCTATTGGCGGTGCTCACCTATTTCTACGGCCTGGATAGTCCGCACATCCCGAAGAACGGCGACGAGTTCGTCTACGCACACATCACGCGGGTGACGGCCGAGAACGGACATCTGCTGCCCTTGCAATCTCAACTGCACGAGATGCGCAACACCAAGCCGCCG
>JAGVIV010000068.1 GCA_020055845.1 Betaproteobacteria bacterium | reverse complement strand
GCGCTGCTGCGCCAGAGGTAATCGCCGGTCAAGTTGATGTGCTCCCAGCCCAGCGGCGACAGATATTGCAACAGCGTGTCGTCCAGCGACTTGCCGTGGCCACGCAAAGCACTGGTGGCACGCTCCAGGTAGACCGTGTTCCACAACACGATGGCCGCCGTCACTAGGTTGAGGCCGCTGGCCCGATAGCGTTGTTGCTCGAAGCTGCGGTCGCGAATTTCACCCAATCGGTAGAAGAACACGGCTCTGGCCAGCGCGTTCCGCGCCTCACCCTTGTTTAGTCCGGCATTAACGCGGCGGCGCAATTCCACGCTTTGCAACCAATCCAGAATGAACAGTGTGCGCTCGATGCGTCCCAGCTCGCGCAAGGCGATAGCCAGACCGTTTTGTCGTGGGTAGCTGCCGAGTTTTCGCAGCATCAGGGAGGCCGTTACCGTGCCCTGCTTGATTGAGGTGGCCAGTCGCAGGATTTCGTCCCAATGGGCGCGAACGTGCTTGATGTTCAGCGTGCCGCCGATCATCGGTTTGAGCGCGTCATAGGCAATGTCGCTTTTCGGGGTGAACAGCTTGGTGTCGCCCAGGTCTCGGATACGTGGCGCGAATCGGAAGCCCAGCAAGTGCATCAAACCGAAGACATGATCGGTAAAGCCCGCTGTGTCGGTGTAGTGTTCCTCGATGCGCAAGTCCGACTCGTGATACAGCAAGCCGTCGAGCACATAGGTCGAATCACGCACGCCGACGTTGACCACCTTGGCGCTGAAGGGCGCGTATTGGTCGGAGATGTGCGTGTAGAAAGTCCGTCCTGGACTGCTTCCATACTTCGGGTTGATATGCCCGGTGCTCTCTGCCTTGCTGCTGGTTCTGAAGTTCTGGCCATCCGACGATGAGGTAGTGCCGTCGCCCCAATTTGCGGCGAAGGGTTGCTGAAACTGCGCGTTCACCAGCTCGGCCAGCGCCGTTGAATACGTTTCATCCCGGATATGCCACGCTTGCAGCCAGGACAGTTTGGCGTAGGTCGTGCCAGGGCAGGACTCGGCCATTTTAGTGAGCCCAAGATTGATGCCATCAGCCAGGATCGTCGTCAGCAGCAAGGTCTTGTCCTTGGCCGTGTCGCCGCTCTTCAAATGCGTAAAGTGCCGGGTGAATCCCGTCCACTCATTGACTTCGAGCAACAGTTCGGTGATCTTGACGTGCGGCAGAGTCATGGCCGTCTGGTCGATCAACGCCTGCGCGGTGTCCGGCACCGCTGCATCGAGCGGCGTGATCTTCAGGCCCGACTCGGTGATGATGGCATCTGGCAGATCGTTGGCCGCCGCCATCCGGTTAACAGTGGCAAGCTGCTGTTCCAGCAATTCCAGCCGGTCGTGCAAATACTGATCACAATCAGTGGCCACTGCCAGCGGCAATTCGTTGGCTAGCTTCAAGGTGGTGAATTTCTCGACCGGCACCAGGTACTCGTCGAAGTCCTTGAACTGACGTGATCCCTGCACCCAGACATCACCCGAGCGCAGCGCGTTCTTTAGCTCTGACAGGGCGCACAGTTCGTAGTAGCGGCGGTCGATGCCATCGTCCGTGAGCACCAATTTGGCCCAGCGTGGCTTGATGAATTCGGTCGGCGCGTCGGCGGGCACCTTGCGGGCGTTGTCGCTGTTCATGGCGCGCAGCACGTCGATTGCATCGAGCATGCCCTTGGCGGCTGGTGCAGCCCGCAGCTTGAGCACGTCCAGGAACTGCGGCGCGTACCGGCGCAGGGTGGCATAGCTCTCACCGATCCGGTGCAGAAAGTCGAAGCCCTCGGGTTGCGCGAGCTTTTGCGCCTCCGTGACGCTGGCGGCAAAGGTGTCCCAAGGCATGACGGCCTCGATGGCGGCGAACGGATCGCCTCCGCTCTGTTTGGCTTCCAGCAGAGCTTGGCCGATGCGGCCATACATCCGCACCTTGTCATTGATCGCCTTGCCGGAAGCCTGAAACTGTTGCTGATGCTTGTTCCTGGCCGCATTGAACAACTTGCCGATGATGCGGTCGTGCAGGTCGATGATTTCGTCGGTGACGGTGGCCATACCTTCAATGGCCAGCGCTACCAGAGTGGCATAGCGTCGTTGCACCTCGAACTTGGCCAGGTCGGCGGGTGTCATCTGCCCACCCTCACGAGCGATCTTGAGCAGGCGGTTCTGATGAACTTGTCGCTCGATGCCGGCGGGCAGGTCAAGCGCCTGCCAAGCCTTGAGGCGCTCGATGTGTTCGAGCATGTGTCGAGAATTTGGCTTGACGGGCGACTGGCGCAGCCATGCCAGCCTCGTTACTTTGCTGCCGTCCTTGCGCTTGAGAAGTTCGTCCAGGCGCTGGCGATGGACAGGCAACAAGGAATCGGTCAGCGCCGCGTAAATACGCCGGTTGGCACGGGTGATGGCCTCGGCGCTTGCGCGCTCAATGGCATTTATGGCGGGCAGGATAATGCCCTGCCGCCGCAGGTTTTCGACTAGGGTGCTGGCCAGCACAATGCCTTTGTCGGTCTGCATGGCCAGTTCGGTCAATGTATGCACGGCTTGCCGGTAGTGGCTCATGGTGAACGGCTTGAACCCAAACACCGTTTGCAGCTCGACCAAGTGCTCCCGCCGTGTCTGCTCGCGCTGGCCGTACTCATCCCAGCTTTCCACCGGCACCTTGAGCTGTGCCGCCACCATGCGCAACAAGGGCGGGAACGGAGGCTCATCGGCACCCAAAAAGATGCCAGGGAATCGCAAATAGCAAAGCTGGATGGCGAAGCCTAACCGATTCGCAGGGCCGCGACGTTGACGGATGATCGACAGATCGGTTTCGTTGAACGTGTAGTGCCGGATCAGTTCATCTTTGGCGTCAGGCAGTGCCAGCAGGCTTTCGCGCTCGGTCGCGGACAGGATTGAGCGGCGCGGCATGGTCAGTCTTCCCGCAGGTACTGGTACAAGGTTTCGCGGCTGATGCCTAAGTCACGGGCCACCGAGGTTTTTTGATCGCCTGCCGCGACTCGCCGTTTCAATTCGGCAATTTGTTCACTGTTTAGCGATTTCTTTCGTCCTCGGTAGGCACCGCGCTGTTTGGCAAGCACGATTCCCTCGTGCTGACGTTCGCGGATCAGGGCGCGCTCGAACTCAGCAAAGGCCCCCATGACCGACAGCATCAGATTGGCCATAGGTGAGTCATCGCCAGTGAACGCCAGCCCTTCTTTGACAAACTCCATGCGCACGCCCCGTTGTGTCAGCCCTTGAACGATGCGGCGCAGGTCATCAAGGTTGCGTGCCAGCCTGTCCATGCTGTGCACTACCACGGTATCGCCCTCGCGGACGAAGGCCAGTAGCCTTTCAAGTTCGGGGCGTTGCGTATCCTTGCCGGAAGCCTTGTCTGTGAATACCTTGCCGACGTCGATTTGCTCCAGTTGCCGATCAGGGTTCTGGTCGAAGCTGCTGACGCGGACATAGCCGATGCGTTGACCTTGCAAGATGCCTCCAAAAGTAAAAGTGTCAGGATGAAATCTATTACCTTTGGCGGAATATGTCAATAAATATGAAGTGTGACTCTATTCTGACGGTGTTTGTACATGACATCTGACATCAGGTTAGGGTATAGTCTAACTTGGCACTTAAGCGAGATTGAGAGTATGCAAAAACTCAGGGAGTTCTTGGAAAATAGGCAAATCAGCGTTTACTTTGCCACGGTAACCTTGGCCGCGGTCATTGCCATGTTCGTGCCTGGCACAACTGTTCTTGAGGCTGGCGTTAATCCAGCACTCGCATTGATGTTGTTCGTGACGTTCCTGCAAGTGCCACTTGCCGACCTTGGGCGAGCTTTCATCCAGGTGCGATTTTTTGCAGCCTTGCTCACCGCAAACTTCGTTATGGTGCCCTTGCTCGTGGCCGTCTTGGTGCAGTTTCTGCCACACGATCCGATGGTGTTGCTTGGCGTGCTATTGGTGCTGCTTACACCGTGCATTGACTACGTGGTGACCTTTTCGCACCTTGGCCGCGCCGATGCGCGCCTGCTGCTGGCGGCAACTCCGGCGCTCTTGATCGTGCAAATGCTGTTGCTGCCGGTCTATCTCGGCCTGTTCCTTGGGAACGATGCAACCGACCTTGTTCAGCTCGGTCCGTTCGTTCACGCGTTCATTTGGCTGATTGCGATTCCGCTCTTACTTGCCGGTCTTGTCCAATTTTGGGCAGCTCGGTCCCGAACGGGCGAGTGGGTATTTACCAGGCTAGGATTGCTGCCTGTGCCAGCGACGGCGCTTGTCCTGTTCGTGGTCATCGCGGCCGTAGTACCGCAGCTCGGGCCTGCGACCGATGTGGTCTTGCAGGTGATCCCAATCTATATTGCCTTTGCAGCGCTCGCTCCCTTCCTAGGGTGGCTGGTGGGTCGGCTGTTCCGCCTCGACGTACCGGCTGGCCGTGCTATTGCATTCAGTGCAAGCACGCGAAATTCGCTCGTGGTGTTGCCGCTCGCGCTTGCAGTGCCAGGAGCAATTCCCGTGCTGCCGGCGAT
>JAGVIV010000225.1 GCA_020055845.1 Betaproteobacteria bacterium | reverse complement strand
TGAGCGTGCAAAAGGTCGTCGGATACGGCAGCTCCATCAGCGGATTGAACATTCATGCGCGTAATCGCAACGGCAACATCACGGCGCAGCTCAATTCAAAAGACGTGAACGGCGAAGCGAGTTGGCTCCCTGCGGGGCGCGGCAAGCTGGTCGCACGCTTCAAAAACGCGGCGCTGGACGAGGTGAAGAGCATAGAGACACCGCGTCCGCCTGTATCGCGGGATGTGCCTAACAAAAAGGCTGCGCCCGTCACTATTCCGGTGATCGATGTCGCAATCGATCAATTCACGTATCACGGCAAACCGCTGGGGCGTGTCGAGCTGCACGCCAGCCAGACCGAGAAGGAGATTTTGCTGGATCACTTCCGTTTGTCCTCGCCTGAAGGCGTGTTGGCGGTCAACGGAAAATGGGATATTTCTGCGGCGCAGACGCACGCGGTCGTCAAGCTCCAGCTCAACGATGTGGGCGGCATGCTGGCACATAACGGTTTCCCCAATAGCGTCAAGAACGGCAGCGGCACGCTGGAGGGTGATCTGGTCTGGCCGGGCGGCCCGGACGATCTCATGCTGCGCAATCTGGACGGGCAATTGAATTTGAAACTGGCCAAAGGACAATTCCTGCAACTCGATCCCGGTGCGGGCAAGTTGCTGAGTGTGCTGAGTCTGCAATCCCTGCCCAAACGTATCACGCTGGATTTTACCGATGTGTTCAGCAAGGGATTCGAGTTCGATAGCATCGTCGGTGCGGCGCAGGTGCGGAAGGGCGTGTTGTCGACCAACGACCTTAAGATAAAAGGATCCGCCGCCGAGGTTAGCTTAAACGGACAGGTCGATTTGAACCGCGAGACCCAGACCCTGCGGGTGAGGGTATCGCCAACCATCGGTGACAGCGTTTCCCTGCTGGCACTTGCCGCGGTGAGTCCGGTGGTGGGCGCGGGAGTGTTCCTCGCCAACAAGATATTGCGCGATCCGCTCGATAAGTTGGTGTCGTTTGAATACAATGTCACCGGTAGCTGGGCCGACCCGCTGGTGGAAAAAGTCGGGAAAGTAAAAGCCTCCTCCTCTAACGCTGAATAATCGAAGTCATCTGAAAGTCGCAGAAAATGTCCTCTCCAAATTCCACGCAAGCCCGTCTCGCCGCACAACAGAACGCATTCAAAGTGGCCGCAGTACAAATGGCCTCCGGCCCCAATGTGGCGGGCAATTTGAACGAGGCGCGCAGGCTGATTGAGAAGGCCGCCCAACAAGGCGCAAAGTTGGTGGTGTTGCCGGAATTCTTCGCCATCATGGGCATGAAAGAGACCGACAAGATCGCGGTGCGCGAACAGCCGGGCAGTGGACAGATTCAGTCCTTTCTCAGCGAGACCGCGCGCAAACACAAGCTGTGGATGGTGGGCGGCTCTATCCCCCTTGCGGCGGATGCGCCGAATAAAGTGCGCAACAGCTGTCTCGTATACAACGAACTCGGCGAGCAGGTGGCGCGTTACGACAAGATTCACCTGTTCAATCTCGATTTGGGCAACGAGCAATATCACGAGGCGAACACCATCGAAGCCGGTGATCAAGTGGTTGTGGTGGACAGCCCTTTCGGGCGCATCGGACTGGCAATCTGCTACGACTTGCGTTTCCCCGAACTGTTCCGCGCCATGAAGGATGTGGACATCATCGTGTTGCCCGCGGCCTTTACCGCGACCACCGGCAAGGTGCACTGGGAGGCGCTGGTGCGCGCGCGCGCCATCGAAAATCTGAGTTATTTCATCGCCGCCGCGCAGGGCGGTTATCACGTCAACGGTCGGGAAACGCACGGCCACAGCATGGTTGTCGATCCGTGGGGGCGCGTGTTGGATGAGCTGACGCGGGGTTCCGATGTGGTGATGGCGGAGTTGAATCCCAGCTATCAAGCCAGCCTGCGCTCCAGTCTGCCGGCTTTGTCGCACCGCACTTTGATGTGCCAGCCGCAAGGCCCGTCGTCCAAATGAGCGCCCCTTCTCTTGAGTTGGCGCGTCAATCTCTGCTCGGCGCACACGGGCTGAGTGTCAATGATCTAGGGCAGGTGTTTGGCAAGATGCTGACGCATCGTGTGGATTATGCCGATTTGTATTTTCAGTACGGGCGCGCCGAGAGCTGGTCGCTGGAAGAGGGTATCGTCAAGTCCGGGAGCTTCAGTATCGATCAGGGAGTCGGCGTGCGTGCCGTGAGCGGTGAGAAGACCGCCTTTGCCTATTCCGACGACATCAGTCTTTCCGCGTTGGAAGGCGCCGCTCTGGCTACACGCGCCATTGCGCGGCAGGGCAAAAAACAAACCGTCCCGATGCTGAAAGCGGGCAAGGCGCACGGCTTGTATTTGCCGCACGACCCGATTGCCAGCCTCGATGCGGCCAGCAAAGTCGCGTTACTGGAGCGTCTGGAAAAATATGCGCGTGCGCTCGATCCGCGTGTCACTCAAGTGATGGCGGGCTTAGTGGGCGAATACGAAGTGGTGCTGGTGGCGCGCAGTGACGGCCTGCTCAACGCCGACATCCGCCCCTTGGTACGCCTGTCGCTGCAAGTCATCGTCGAGAGCAACGGCAAACGCGAGCAGGGTTCGGCAGGCGGCGGCGGGCGTTTTGATTACGCTTATTTCGACGACGAAGTGTTGCAGCGTTATGCCAAAGAGGCGGTGCATCAGGCGACCGTGGCGCTGGATGCACGTCCCGCTCCGGCGGGCAGCATGACCGTGGTGTTGGGTAGCGGTTGGCCCGGCATCCTGCTGCATGAAGCGGTCGGACATGGTCTGGAAGGCGACTTCAACCGCAAAGGCAGCTCGGCATTTTCCGGACGGGTCGGTCAGCGCGTGGCCGCCAAAGGTGTGACCGTGGTGGACGACGGCACCATCAAAGACCGGCGCGGCTCGCTCAATATGGACGACGAGGGCAACCCGACACAACGTACCGTACTGATCGAAGACGGCATCCTGCGCGGCTACCTGCAAGACACCATGAATGCGCGCCTGATGAAGACCGCAATCACCGGCAACGCGCGGCGTGAATCGTTTGCGCATCTGCCCATTCCGCGCATGACCAACACCATGATGATGAACGGTGACAAGACGCACGACGAGATCATCGCCTCGGTCAAGCACGGTCTGTATGCGGCTAATTTTGGCGGCGGGCAAGTGGATATCACCAGCGGCAAGTTCGTGTTCTCCACCACTGAAGCCTACATGATCGAAGACGGCAAGATTACCTATCCGGTCAAAGGCGCGACTCTCATCGGCAACGGCCCCGAGGCACTGACGCAAGTGACGATGGTGGGCAACGATCTGGCGCTCGATCCCGGTGTCGGCACCTGCGGTAAAGAAGGGCAGAGCGTGCCGGTCGGAGTGGGACAACCCACGGTGCGTATTGAAGGTCTGATCGTGGGCGGGACGGCATAACTCCCTCGCGGTAGTGCCAGCATGAATCTTCTCAACGCGGATAATTTGTGAAAAGGGAAGTCATGAATACACCCATCACCAAAGGCATACATCACCTCGGCCTCACCGTGAGCAAACTGGAAGAAAGTGCGAACTTCTTCATTACCCTGCTGGGCTGGAAAGAAGTGCGCAGAAATCCTGAATACCCTGCCATCTATGTCAGCGACGGCAAGACTATGGTCACGCTCTGGGCGATCAGAAAAGAACCCGGCTCATCGTTCGACAAAGACAGAAATACAGGCCTGCACCATGTCGCCTTCCAGGTCGAAAGCGAAGCAGATCTGAATCTCATCCATACTACCCTGCTGAACAACGGCACTCCCATCGAATTTGCGCCTGAACTGCTGGGGAAAGGGCCTGCGAAACACATGATGTGCCTTGAGCCGAGCGGTATTCGTGTCGAGTTCACTTGGCCGGGAAATTGAGCCTGCGGAATTTTATGTGATGCAAATCACCATGCTGCTTGAACGCATGGCGACACGAATTTGTGCAATGAGGAGGCGGGCTGCTTATCGGCCGAAGCAGCCACTTCTCATGCATTGGAGTCTGGCAGCTTGCCAACCACTTCTGACATAAACGAAGCAAGCGTCCTCATCGATTACGTCTATGTTGATGGGTGAGTTAGCCACCGCCAAACTTAGAGGTAAGAAATTGTTCAACGAAGCCAATAACGCTGCTGACATCGGGTTCTGAAAGTTTCCCCCACTCAGCGTGCATTGCATGGTTGCGAATTCTCGGCATTGCATCAAGAAGTGATTTTTGGGCACCGGCTACAAAACCTGCGGACTTAAGAGCGGCCACTACCTCAGTCATGCTCTTGTCGTCGGATATCAGGTCATTGGATTTAGCAAAGCGTTTGAGTGCATCTTCGAGTGCGGCGCATGCGAGGACAGCCGCCACATCTTTACGCCCTTCAGAAAGCGCAGTACGTGCGAGGGTGACAAAGTCACCGAAGACTTCACCGGAAATCCGAAGGTCAACATTGAATACGTATCCACCATCGAAGTCTTCTTTTGCACTAAGGAAGAGTCCCTTTAGAGCCTCAATATCGTAGTCATAGCCAGCGCAGTTCTTTACTGAGTCTCGGAAGTACGTGGTATGAGGATCGTTTTCACCATAGACGGCAAGAATCAAACTCTCGGCGCTAGTTGCCCACTGCTTCCACTCGGCAGTGGCAATGTGGCTACCGCTACGGCCACCGCTATTCGGAACAAGGCGAAATGCCTTGAGCTTTGCCTCAAGTTCGCAGAATCGTTTGGTAAAGACCGTAGTGAGCATGTGTATATTCTATTGTAGAACTAATCGGCGTTGGGCGGCATTGTCGCGATGAGTTCGGTTGTCACCGGGTTATGCATTCCGACGCGAAATAGCTCGGAGCGCTGCAACCATTTCTGGTGCTGTTCTTCGAACGAATTGAATTTGTGAGTCACTAACATTCTCCCCATGCATAGCTGTCGAACAGACAGAGTAAATTTCACGAATCGCACCTGCCATATCGGAGGGCAGGATTTCCTGCTTAACGAGATGCCAGACCATGCGAGAAATAGGCATCGCTCGGCGTTGGGTGGGGTCGTCTTCAAGAGGGAGTGCCAGAACGCGAAGCTCTTTCTCGATGCTGTATCTAGTATCGAATAGAAAGCGAATATCACCGGACACGCTGATCTCGCTTTGCGGCATTTCCTGGCTTGTAGGCTGCGCCCCGTAAACGGCAAGAGTGTCTTTGATCGTCTTTTCAATACGGGCTTCGATACCAGGTAGTTGCGAGTCCGGTGGCGGAACGTTTAACCAGAAATTCGGACTTACGTTCGACTTGACCTCTATGCTGTTCGAGATTTCGTTACGGAGCGTTGATATTTCTTCCTTTACATCTTTCTTCAGCTTCTCCACTTCCTGCTTAAGCTTGATACCGGGAAGTTCAATTTCTTTGAATAGCGGGGCGATGCAGAGCGCTATCCATATCAGGAAAACGATGATATCAGCAGGTACAGCCTTTCCCTCGATCAGCAAGGAATAGCGATCATGCAAGAAGGCACCGATGATGACGATAAGAATCAGCCACCAGATTTGTTTGAACACTTTAGAAAAGTCCATAGACGCACTCAGAATGCATAACAGTTATTAGGAAGACCCAACGGACCGAATTAAAAAATATTGAGGTACACATTCTTACCATAACAAATTGAATAACAGTGTATAGCCTGTTTTTTCCAGACCGCCTATGCATAGTAGTATAGGCAAGGGCGAATGTCTCCTGCTGGCAATCAGCGGAAGCAGCTGACCCAGTGCTTTAATGACTGCAAAGGCCGAGAATCAGCCTAATGAGACGTTCCTAGCGTCGTGTTGTCCCGCTGAAATTAATGATGGATGTCCGTTGGCACTTTGTTAAAATGGCCGTATGAGAATCCACCTGTTCGTCATCAACCGCATCCGCCAACTGTTCGCTTTGTTCTATGCTTTGCTGGCGCGGCGCTGGAAGAAGAATTTCTACCTGTATCTGGCCGCGGTGTTCACCGTGTTTGCCATTGCCGACACCGCATTTTTCCATGTGACCGAGAAGATGCGTCAGGGCGCGTTCGACATGATGGTGCGTTACCGCATCAATCCGCCCCAGCCGGACAAAGATATTGTGATCGTCGATATCAACGAGGCGAGTCTGGCCGCGATGGCGAAGGACTATGGCCGCTGGCCTTGGCCGCGTCAGGTGCTGGGTGAGTTTGTCGAGCAGGTTGAGAAGCAGCATCCCAAGGCGGTGGTATTCGATATTTTGTTCAGCGATGCGGATGTGTACAACGCGGACAGCGATGCCTATTTCAATGCGGCCATCGCCGCCAGCAACAACACTTATTTCCCGATGCTGCGGCTGGACCCGGACAGCGATTCGCTGAGCCAGATCAAGCCGTCCATGATTCCCGGTGTTACCGCGCTGTCGGATGCGGCCGACAAGGAGGCTACGGTAGCGGTGGTATTGCCGCACTTCCAAGCGGCGCTGGATGGCGGGCGCATCGGTTTTAATAATATTTATCCCGATGTGGACGGTACGGCACGGCGCTATCAGGTGTATCGCGATGACTATGGCTGGAAAATC
>JAGVIV010000239.1 GCA_020055845.1 Betaproteobacteria bacterium | reverse complement strand
TTTTCCGGCAACTCTTCCTTTGGTTGAAATTCAAATTGAATTAAAGGAAGCCAAAGTTTTGGATTCAGTCAGGGTGCTTGCAGGTGGTGGTGAATGGATCACGAGTTCGGTTAACCAAGGGTTGTGGGGCGTAGCGGTTGTCGAAGATGAGGGCGGTGTTTATAAAGTTAGGAATGATGGGCCGAGAAAGGAAAAAATGGGGCTTCCTGTTAATCAAAAAATAACGCTCTGGATACCCAACGGCGGGGATTTGTCCAAATGCCCTCCATTTGAGGTTGAGCTATTATTTGGCGGAGGCGAGCGCGTAAGCACCATTGCCACATGCAACAAAGAGAATAAATGACATCGCTACAAGTTGATGTCTCGATATCAAAAGCTTCACTCGGTGCTGCGTTAAGCCAGCCCGATGCATTTCAAAAAACTGATTTGCGGCACAGTTAACATTTGCCACACAATTCTCGAATAAATATTTATTGAACAAAACTCATATTATGAAAATTAATACTTCTTTCTTGGCAATGGATAGCTCAAACTTTTCATCGCCAGTTTCCTTCTTGAGCATCATGCGTGCTGAGTGGAAGTGGTGGCTATTCGGTGCCCTGTTTTCTTTTATGCTCGCCAGTGTATTAGCAAGCGGATGGCCAGATGGTTTATTGCCACGTATTGATTATCCATTTTCGTATGTAAATGATGGGGCATTTAGTGCGATACAGCGAGCCATTGAGGGCTGGATTTATGAAAATCCTCGTAGTGGTTATCCATTTGGTTCGAACAGTCTCGACTATCCGGGATCAGATTCTGGCAATATATTGATTCAGAAATTGCTCGGTGAGATTAGTGGCAACTGGTGGTCAGCTCATAATCTGTACTATTTGCTTGGCTTTGCTTTTACCTTCGTTGCTGCGTTTTGCGTTCTGCGCACTATTGGTCTCAGCTTGCCCTTTGCGTTCACCGCCGCCACTCTTTTCGATTTTCTACCCTTCCATTATTTGAGAATAGGGCATTTGTATTACACATGGTATTTCGTGGTGCCGGTGTTCTATTACGTGGCGCTTAAGATATTTAATACCAGTTTATTAAACGACATTGAAAAAACAAGCACCGGAAGAAAAATATTTTATGCTGTTTGCCTGTTGAGCTTGGGCTCTTTTGGTGTGTATTACGCTGCATTTGGCCTCATCGTATTTGGTATGGTTGCGATTTCATCGGTGATCGGACAATACAAGCCAGCCTCTCTTAAACTGGCCATTCTTGCTTCCTGTCTCGTGGTTTGTGGCGTTATTTTGAATCTCGCCCCAACCCTAATGCATTGGCATGATGAGGGCAAAAATGCCGAGGTCGCACAAAGGAACTTTTCTGAGTCCGAGATTTATGGCTTCAAATTTACGCAATTAATACTCCCTGTATATGGACATCGCATCCCAAAATTAAATCAAATTTCTGCGAGGTACTACAATGAATCGCCATTGATTAATGAGAATATGACATCTAGTCTAGGTATGGTTGGTGCCCTCGGTTTGCTCGCTATATTTGGAATTATTATTTCAAATCTGGCAGGCAGAAAGCAAAATAGTACATTAAGTATCGTTTCATTAATTGTATTGATTCTCATTATGTTCGGAACGATTGGCGGATTTGGATCCATCTTTGCGCAAACAATTATGACCTCTATTCGCGCTTGGAATAGGATAACTCCCTTTATTGGTTTTGGCGCATTGCTTGTTTTATTTATGCTGTTGCAAGCCTATTTCCAAAAGAACTTCACTGGTCAGCGGTTTGTCTTTTTATCTATTTTTATCTCTATTATGCTTCTAGTAGGAGGGCTTTACGATCAAACTGTTCCTTCGTGTGCCCCTTGCCAGGATGCGGTAAAAAATTCTTTTAACATCGAAAAAAGTTTTGTTCACTCGATAGAAAAGTCTTTGCCCCCAGAAAGTGCTGTTTATCAGCTTCCCTATATGCCATTTCCAGAGGTCCCTGCGCTTCATCGTTTGGGGACGTATGATTTGACGGCGGGTTTCTTATATTCATCTGCACTGCGCTGGAGCTATGGAGGAATGAAGGGGCGCAGTGGCGATCTTTTCTACAGAGCCCTCTCCGTTGAACCCATTGCAAAGCAACTAGAGTTAATAAAAAAGCTTGGCTTTGCTGGCGTATATATTGATAAGCGCGGTTACAACGATAACGGAAATGCGGTAATCGATGCTTTTACCACTTTGCTTGGTGCGCCCCCAACTTTGACGCGCGCAGATGGTGAGGTCGTTTTTTTCCCAATTGCCCGGATTACACCCGCTGTAAATTTCAATGGACTAAGTGCTAAACAAATTATACAAATGGTTGGTTATGACCATTTGGGTGCCCGTTACGATGCCTCGCTTGCCGATGGGATTGACTTTACTCGCCCAGGATTTCCCGCTTTCATTGCTGATGCAGTAGGTTTATCTATTTCAGAACCATGGGGGCGCTGGTCTGATAGAAATATGGCTCCGTCAGTTCGTTTCGATCTATTTGATCCGCTGCCTAATCATTTCAATCTTGTGTTTTCAGCCCAGTCTTTTGGTCCCAATACGGGGCAAGATTTGGTAGTGCGGTTGGGTTCCCAAATCCATCATTTCACTCTCCAAGGAGGACAATCTGAATATCACAAGTCGATTAACTTGCAAGGCGAGAAGGTTTCTGGAGTTGAATTTTTGCCACCGAACCCTACTTCGCCTAAACAACTTAATCTCAGTCCTGACCCTAGAATGCTAGGTATTGGGTTAATCCGGTTGCGTTTCGAGGAGCAAAACTCACCAGAAATACACTCATCAAAAGGAAAGTAAAGCACTCAGTTGCAAAGTTGAACTTTCTAATCAGGATGCTTCTGATTTATCTTTCTGTATAATTAAGTAATAGTTATGTTGTAAGGTGACTTTTTAATACATACCTAGCAATACAAGATGCATCGAAGTACGAAATTGACATCGAGCAGTTCGTACTGATTTAGAAGATATTTGCGGAGTACAAAATGAAAGCAGTTATTCTTGCAGGGGGTTTGGGTACTCGCATCAGTGAGGAAACCTCTACTCGACCCAAGCCCATGGTGGAGATTGGTGGCAAGCCAATTTTATGGCACATAATGAAGCTCTACTCGGCTCACGGTATCAATGAATTCGTGGTCTGCTGCGGATATAAGGGTTACGTTATTAAGGAATACTTTGCCAATTATTTTTTGCACATGTCAGATGTGACATTTGACATGGAGCACAACAAAATGGAAGTGCATCAGCGATATGCCGAGCCGTGGAAAGTAACTTTGGTGGATACCGGTGAAAACACGTTAACCGGTGGCCGTTTAAAGCGGGTTTCGGAGTACGTTAAAGATGAAGAAGCTTTTTGCCTTACCTACGGCGATGGGGTCAGTGACGTTAACATCACCGAATTGATCGCGTTTCACAAAGCTCAGAAGGTCAAAGCCACGCTGACAGCCACCTTGCCGCCAGGCCGTTTCGGCGCACTTGATATGGCGGGTGACAAAGTCAACAGTTTCCGCGAAAAGCCCCAAGGCGATGGCGCTATGATCAATGGCGGTTTCTTCGTATTGTCACCCCAAGTGATCGACTACATTGCCGGCGACCAAACTACATGGGAACGCGAACCCATGGAACGCTTGGCGGAAGAAGGAGAGCTGGCCGCATTCCATCACCAGGGCTTCTGGCAACCGATGGATACACTGCGCGACAAGATGCATCTTGAAGAATTGTGGCAATCGGGCAAGGCCCCTTGGAAAGCTTGGAAGTGATTCCTTCATTTTGGAAGGGTAAGCGCGTCCTGCTGACAGGGCATACCGGCTTCAAAGGAAGCTGGTTGTCGCTCTGGCTGCAATCCATGGGGGCACAAGTGGTGGGCTATGCCTTGGCCCCGCCGACGAATCCGAGCTTGTTCGAGGTCGCGGAAGTTGGCAAAGGCATGACCAGTGTCATCGGTGATATTCGTGATTTGGCTCAGATGAAGAAAGTATTCGCCGAACACCAACCCGAGGTCGTGATTCACATGGCTGCGCAGCCGCTGGTGCGTTATTCGTATATCGAGCCGGTCGAAACTTATTCCACCAATGTGATGGGTACGGTGAATCTGCTCGAAGCGGTACGCAACACGGCCAGCGTTAAGGCGGTGGTAAATGTCACCACCGACAAATGCTACGAGAACCGCGAATGGGCATGGGGCTATCGTGAGAATGAAGCCATGGGCGGTTACGATCCCTACTCCAGCAGTAAGGGCTGCGCAGAGCTGGTGACGGCGGCTTACCGCAATTCTTATTTTCATCCGGACAAGTATCAAACACATGGCATCGCCATCGCCTCCGGTCGGGCGGGCAATGTCATTGGCGGCGGCGATTGGGCGGAAGACAGACTCATTCCCGACATCATGCGCGCCATCACTGATGGTAAGCCTGTGCTCATCCGCAACCCGCACGCCACTCGCCCTTGGCAGCATGTACTGGAGCCGTTGTCCGGCTATCTGATATTGGCACAAAAGCTCTACGAGGATGGTGCGAGCTATGCGGAAGGCTGGAACTTTGGCCCGAACGATGAAGACGCCAAGCCGGTACAGTGGATCGTGGAAAAACTCACCCAAACTTGGGGCGAAGGTGCGAGCTGGATATTGGATGGAGGAGATCATCCGCACGAGGCTCATTATTTAAAACTGGATTGTTCCAAGGCTAAGGCACGCTTGGATTGGCATCCACGCTGGCATCTTGAAGAGACATTGGAAGCAATCATCGAATGGCAGCGCGCGTATCGGGACGGAAAAAACATGCAAGCACTGACGCTGCGTCAGATTAGTGCATACAGCGATCATATTCAAAAACATTAAGCGGGAGTTTGCAGTGGATAAGACAGAAATCAAACAACAGATACTAAATCTGGTCGAGCAATACAGCGCGCTGCAATATGCAGCGAAGCCATTTACTGCTGGCACCAGTGTGGTTCCACCTTCCGGAAAAGTGCTAGGCGCTACCGAGCTTAAAAACATGGTCGAGGCCTCCTTGGATGGCTGGCTCACCACCGGGCGTTTTAATGAAGCATTTGAAAAACGCTTTGCCGAATTCGTTGGTGTGCCCTATGCGCTGACGACCACCTCCGGTTCTTCTGCGAACCTGCTGGCCTTTACCGCTCTCACTTCACACAAGCTGGGTGCACGTGCACTTAAGCCAGGCGATGAAGTTATCACCGTCGCAGCGGGTTTCCCCACCACAGTGAACCCCATGTTGCAGAATGGTATGGTGCCCGTGTTCGTGGATGTGGACATCCCCACCTACAACATAGACGCGAACAAGATTGAAGCCGCGATCAGCCCGAAGACCAAAGCCATTATGGTGGCTCATACTTTGGGCAATACATTTGATTTGGATGTAGTGATGGCGATAGCCAACAAGCACAACCTCTGGGTCATCGAAGACTGCTGCGATGCGCTGGGCTCACGCTACAAAGGTCAGCACGTCGGCACTTTTGGCCATATCGCAACTTGCAGCTTTTACCCCGCGCATCACATCACCATGGGTGAGGGCGGCATGATATTTACCAAAGATCGCGATCTTCGTACCATCATTGAATCTTTCCGTGATTGGGGACGTGATTGCTACTGTGGACCTGGCTGTGACAACACCTGCGGCAAGCGCTTTAATCAACAGCTTGGCACATTGCCACAAGGCTATGACCACAAGTACACCTACTCACATTTGGGTTACAACCTAAAGATCACTGACATGCAAGCTGCTTGTGCGCTGGCTCAGATGGATCGTCTGCCGGGTTTCATTGAAGCTCGTAAACACAACTTCACTTTTCTTAAAGAGCGTTTAAAGTCTTGTGAAGAGTTTCTGATCCTGCCAGAAGCCACTGCTAACAGCGAGCCTTCTTGGTTCGGCTTCCCCAT
>JAGVIV010000147.1 GCA_020055845.1 Betaproteobacteria bacterium | reverse complement strand
GCCCGGCCGGGCCGCGCCACTGGTCAAGGTCGCCACTGCACAGCTCGCCGCCCGCGATGCCGCGGGCGCGCGCAAGACCCTGCAGGACGCCCTCCGCATCCAGCCCGACGCACTCGACGCGCAGCTGATGCTGGGCAACCTCGAGATTCAGGGCGCGCGTTTCGACGAGGCCGCTAGGCTCGCCCGCCAGGCGCAGCAGCAGCAGCCCGGCAACCCGGCCGGGTTTATTCTGGAAGGCGATACGGCGTTTGCCCGCAAGGACTACCCCGCTGCACTCGCCGCGTTCGAGCGCGCACACAAGCTCGCCCCCGCCGGCGCATTCCTCGTCCGCCAGCTCCAGGTTCTGACCGCAAGCCAGCGGGCCGCAGAAGGCGAAAAGCGTATCGCCGACTGGCTGTCGGCGCACCCGAAAGATGCCGCCGCCCGGGCCGCACTGGCTGAACACCTGGTCACGCGCGGCCAGCACAAGGCCGCGGTCGAGCATTACCTGATATTGAACAAGAGCAACCCGGACAACCTGGTGGTTCTGAACAACCTTGCATGGGCGCTCCAGGAATCCGGGGACCGCCGGGCAACCGAGTTCGCGGAACAGGCGCTTAAGCTCAAACCGGACAATCCCGCCGTGCTGGACACGCTGGGTTGGATCCTGGTGCAGCAGGGGAAGGCTGAACAGGGCCTCAAACTGTTGCAACAAGCCTTGTCCAAGGCACCCGAAGTGGCGGAGATCCAGTATCACTTGGCCGTCGCCTTCGCCAAGGTAGGCGACCGCACCCACGCCCGGAGTGAACTCGAACGATTACTGGCGAGCGGCGCGCGGTTTCCCCACGAACGTGAGGCACATGCCCTACTCGATCAGCTTCAAGAGAAAACGCGCTAACGCGTGACTCCCATTTTTACCCCTCTTGCGTGAAATGGAGTACCCCTAAATGACCAAACACCCTGTTGCCTTGGCTCTCGCTCTGGCTTTTGCAGTTTCCGCACTTCCCGGATGCGACAGCACTGCCAATCTCACAGAACAGGAGCATATCCAGCGCGCCAAAGATTTCGAGGATAAAGATGACTTTAAATCCAGCATCATCGAACTCAAGAATGCCCTGAGGAGGAATCCCGAAAGCCCCCAGGCCCGCTGGCTGCTTGGCCAAATTTATCTTAAATCCGGACTGGGGGAAGATGCCGAAAAGGAATTGATAAAAGCACGCGACCTGGGAATGAAGGATGAAACACTTAAGGTAGACTTGGGTCAAGCCCTCCTGCTCCAGCAAGATTTCAAGCGCGTGCTGGAGGAAGTTCAACCAAGTAGTGATGTGCCCCCCAGAATCCGGGCAAGATTTCTTCAACTTAGAGGAGACGCGTTACTTGGACTGCGCCAGCTGCAGGAAGGATGCGACCTGTATCACCAGGCATTGGATAACGATTCCAGCCACGTCCCAGCCTATTGGGGCCTGGTCAAGTGCGCGGTTGCCAGAAATGACCTGGAAAACGCACGTGTACAGCTTGATAAGGCGCTTAAGCTTGATCCGAAAAACTCAGGCAGCTGGATCCTCAAGGGTGACTTCGAGCGTCACAACAAGAATGCCCAAGCAGCCGTCGATGCATATTCCAAAGCAATTGAAATTGAACCGCGCCATGCCAGCGCTTTAGTCAACCGGGCGCTGGCCAATTTGTCCATGAACAAGTTCGAATTGGCCCAAAAAGACCTGGCCAAGCTACGCAAGATTACACCGACCAATTTTTTGACTGTGTATCTGCAAGCCTTGGTATTGCAACACCAAGGCAAGATGCCGGCTGCCATGGACGCCGTGCAGCAGGTGTTAAAAACGCATCCTGATTACATGCCTGCCGTATTTCTCGCCGGCTCCATACAGTACAACCAAAAAATATACGAACAAGCCGCTAGAAATCTGGGCAGATACCTGGAGCAACTCCCTGGTGATGTTCAGGCTCGCAAGCTTCTTGCAGCCACCTATTTACAACTAAACCAACCCGAGAAGACCCTCGCCCTACTCAAACCTGTCGAAAACAATGGGGAGAAGGATGCCCAGTTACTTGCATTGCTCGGGGAAGCCTACAACGCCACCGGCGAGTATTCGCGGGCTTCCGAGTATTTTAGAACTGCGGTGACATTGCAGCCGGACGATCCCGACCTTAGAACCAAACTGGGCCGCAGCCAGTTGCGGCTGGGCAACATGGATGCAGCCATTCACGACTTTCAATTGGCGTCTGCCTCTGGAAAGGGCGACGCCCAAGCGGACATCTTGCTGGCCATAACCCGCCTGAGGCGCGGCGAATACGATGATGTGTTGAAAACAACGACGGGGCTAATCGCCAGGCAGCCCGATAACGTTCATGCCATGAACCTCAAAGGGCTGGCCTACCTCGGCAAGGGTGATACCGATAACGCTCGCAAAGTATTCGAGTCGGCACAGGCTGCCCAGCCGGGAGATATGGTGTCAGCAAATTATCTGGCCCAGCTTGACCTTCTGGATAAAAAACCGGAATCCGCGCGCGCGCGTTTCGAACAGATACTAAGCAAGGACAAGAACAATCTGAAAGCCATGCTTGCCCTGGCTGATCTCGCCAGGATCGATAAACAGGAACAGGCCTTCATTACTTGGCTTGACCGGGCGGCCGAGGCCAATCCCAACGCAACCAAACCCCTTCTCCTGAAGTCGGCTTACTACATAAGCAAAGGGGATCCCAGAAAGGCGCTGGCATCTGCCAGCGAGGCCGCCTCCCTAAGCCCCAATAGCCTAGAATCGTTGGCAGTGCTTGGAGCCGCACAAATGGCCAACCAAGAGTATGTCAGCGCAGCTTCTACCTTCAACAAACTGACAAGGCTGCAACCACGTGCGCCCCAAGTCTACCTGCACCTCGCAGCGGCATATACAGCGGCCGAGAACTGGACGGAAGCAAACAGCGCGCTCCTCAAAGCCTTAAAACTGCAGCCCGATTTTATCGACGCACTGGCCGCGTTATCTACGCTCGAGACAAGAAGAGGCCATATCGACAATGCTAGAAAATTAGCCGGACGCATTCAGCAATCACACCCCAAACTCTCTATCGGTTACAAGCTCGAAGGCGATAGTTTATTGAAACAAGGTAATTACAGAGAGGCTGCTATCGCCTACGAAAGAGGTTATCAGGCGGAAAAAAATGGCCAATTGGCCATGGCACTATTTAATGCGTATTTTTTAACGGGCGATCAGCAGAAAGCCGTAGGCCCATTATTGGACTGGATAAAAGATCATCCCGCTGATATTTCGGCCAAATTGTTCTTGGCTGAAGCCTACCAGCGGATCAATCAGCCCAGGGTCGCCGAAAATCAATACAAACTCATTCTTCAACAAGCTCCTAACAACCCTGATGTACTGAACGAAATTGCACTTGCCTACCAGCGCCAGGGGGCCGCTGCTCACGCTCGGAAATATGCTGAAATGGCCTACAAACAAAGACCATCGGATGGAGCAATTGCCGACACCTTGGGGTGGATACTTGTTACGCAAAACCAGGTGCCGCGAGGGCTGGAACTTATCAAGAAAGCCCATGCCTCGCTACCCCAACATCCTGTAGTTCATTATCATTTGGGGGCCGCGTTGATCAAAGGGGGCAACAAAGCTGAGGGACGCAGAGAATTAGAGCGTTTGCTCTCTAGACAGAGCAAGTTCCCCCAGGCAGATGACGCTCGAAAACTATTGAATGATCGTGCCTGACCTGGCTCCCAGGGCTGGTCATCCTTTCCGTCAAATACTCATCCGCATCCAAGCCTCCGCCCATTTCTTGTAGTCGAGCCAGACGACAAGACGCCCAGCATCCTAGGCAGATAAGTTCAATGGCCCGTGCTCCACGCTTAAATTTGAAATATATAAACGTCGGCCACACAAGTCGCCCGTGAAACCTATCGACCAGTCTTATTGAATCGCCCTGAATGTTCCTACCGGTAAAGGGTGTTACTACGCAGCTGGCCCATTCACTTGTGAATCAAATGTGAATCATAGAGTTGAGGGCGGTTGAGGGCGGGGAAACTCGATATATTTTTCTGGCATGCTGGCGTGAGAACGGCGGCGCCCTTTCGGGGTGGCCGCCGTTGCTTTTTGGGGGGTTTACGTGCGCTGCTCTAGGGAGGCGGGCCGTACGGAGCCCGAAGCTTGGCGAGAAGCTCCAAGCCGCTAATCGTAGGCAGGATCAGGCCGAGGAGCACGTTAGTATCAGGCAAGCACCCCCGGCAAAACTCCAACCGCGACGAGTGCGGCACCGGTATATGGCACCTGGTCGGCCTCCGGTGTTCTCGGGGGCGATAGTGGCTAACACGTACAGGGTCGCCAACTTCAGGATCAGCACTCCAACTTTGTAGACGATGGACAGCTGGCTGCCGATCGTCCCAGGTCGACTGGGGGAGCCTCAGCGGCGTCCGAGCCCCCTGCAGGTAGAGGCCCACGCCAAAGCATCAGGCGAGCAGGAGGGCAAGCGCGGCACTATCCGGTGCCGATGCGATCTGCGCAGTTTTCGCTATCGAGGGGATCAGCGCCGTCCACCCCAGGAGGCACGGCCAAGCTCCGCTCCATGACTATCGCGGCCAAGACTAAGTAAGTGATAACCATGAGCAACGGTGGCGGGGACATTTCGGTTGGCGCCACTCGAGGGATTTACGGCTCCTTGAAAGCCAGTGTCTGATGGCATTTAGCCAGTTCCCGTAAACCCGCCAAAGCCATGACGTAATGCCAATATCGGCGCGGGATTGCAGGTTAGCGCAGTTTTGGGCCAACTGCGTAGTAACAGCCCCGGTAAAAAAAAGCCCCAACCATTTGGTTGGAGCTTTTAATACAGCGATTAGAGCATGGAACTCAGGACTGAACTGCTTTGCGTTTACGACCCAAACGACTCATCCCAAGCAAACCAATACCCAGCAAGGCGATGGAACCGGGTTCGGGCACGGTAAAGAAAGCATTGCCGGAACCGTCAACCCCGGCAACAAAGGATTCGGTTAAGCTGGCGCCTTCGACGGTGGTGGTATTACCGGCAAAGTTCATATTGATATAGAACGGGCTCGGGTCGAAGAAGTAGGTTTCACCAAATGCCGTCGGCGTGAACAAGAGAACGGCCTCAAAGTCGCCATTGGCCAAGCCTCCGAAAATATGGGCTTCGCCAGTTATCAGCGAGGCGGTGCCCAAGAGCGCGTCACCCACACCATTTTGGTCAGCGTCGATATACATGTTGATATCGAAAGTAGCAAAATTCGCCTGGATATTTGTACCCACAATACCGGCCGAACCCGACGCGCTAAAATCACCCAAGAACCCATAGCCGCCGCCTATCGCTGGTGCGTTTAGAAACTGGCCGGGAGTGGCGATACCATTCTTGAAGGAGGAAACCGTGAAGTTGCCATCCTCCGTGAAGTTATCACCGACAAAATCAAATGCGCCCACAATGGTTTGATTGATGGTCGCAGTGTAAGAAAAGTCGAAGGAATCCACAGTCAATATGTTGCTGGCGGGCACACCTGCCACCACACCTTCCTCAACTTTAAAAACGCCGCCAGTGCCGACCGCTGACGCCGACGAAACCACGCCAAACAAGCTGATAACGGCCAATGCCACCTTCGTCTTGATCATTTGCTTAAACATTTAACACCCCCATGCAAGTTGGTTAATCGATTTACTCCGCGTGGCATTGAATACCCGCCAAAGCAACGACCAACAACTAGCATTTGTAGTGCCAGCCCAAGAAAAAACGTACTATGAACATGATATATAAGAGAAAAAAATTATTTTTCCCATTCAACACCCCAAGTATTCGGGCGGGGTTGTAAAGAAATCCGACACAATTATTCCAGGATCAGCTTTTCCCCGGACAACCGCAAGGATCGACTAGCGGCCTTCCGCCCACTCCCGATTCGCCCGACAAAAACAACTTGCCCTAACGGTTCGTTATGCATCAGCTTCAATAAGCGCTCGTTAAGCAAAGATACCGTTTCCTCAATGTCGGGCAAACGGCTGAACACTCTGTGTTCACGAACATAGCGGCCAAATATCAGAGGGGTCATCTCGGGCTGCAGTTGCAGGCCCAAGCGGGTGGCCGTCAGCCAGAATCTCTGGACCGCTCGGCCTGCGGCAACGTAATCGTCGACCGTCTCGGGCGATTTCTTGGAAAGGATGGCAAAGTGTGCAGCACAGAACAGGCCGGGCAGAAGATCCATCTCGATCCTTGGAGTCAGGTGGCCCCCCATATATCTGTTAAAAAACGCGACTCGCTGCCAACTGGCCATGACCCAGCGCATTAGCTTCAGCGTCATGGCATCCAGCCCCAGCGCTCGATCGGGCACCTTGTCTTCGCTAAAATGCGCATTCCACTCGATGATGTCCCGATGGACAGGATAAGCCTCTGGCAGAGTGAGTCGGAGCTTGGCATTATCGAACATCAGTTTGGCCAGGCGCCAGCGCTGTGCCCCCCCTTCAAACCAGCGTACTGTGTAAAGTATACCGACAGCATCTTGCAGTGCCTGTTTCTGAGATGCGGTAAGGGGGGTGGTACGCATGGAACGCCGCTGCACAGAGCGCTGCGGGATGTAAGGCAGCAGCCGATCCGGCATTAAGCGGCTGTCCGGGATCAAATCCACAAAATAGTCAGGATGTGTATCCGGAAAGCCGGGGCTGCGCTTGAATTCCGCCCGCAGTCCATGCGCGCTGGCAGCGATGGCGAGGGTTTCGAGTAGCGCGCCGTGGGCGATCTGACTGGAATGGCCATCGAGGTCATAGACGCAATGGTCGCGGGTGTCGAAGGCATGGACGACCAGATGATGCTCGTCGATTACTTCAAACCGCCAAGGTTGCGTATTGTCGCCGGAGGGCGCCCAACGGGCGAGTTCGAGAATCTCCGCAATGGGGTGGGGGATCGGCCGCATTTAGAGTCCGAGTTTGCGTTTGGCGAGCGCGATGAGTATCCGCTGCCAAGGATTGCGATTGCCCCCCGGTCGCCACGTCAAAGCCAGCGTGTTGCGGTAGGCATCGAAATGGTAGCCCTTGGGCGCGGCCCGCACCGGGCCGCGCCCAAGCAGGATTTTCAGTGCCTCGGTCCCGGCGACACCGGCGCAAAGCTGGCAGGCCATGATG
>JAGVIV010000274.1 GCA_020055845.1 Betaproteobacteria bacterium | reverse complement strand
GCATAACCGGTCAACAATACACGCACGATCTCCGGCCAGCGTTGCCGCACCTGTTCGAGGAAGTGCGCCCCGTCCATCTCCGGCATGCGCATATCCGAGATGACCAGATCCACCGCCTGCTGTTCGAGCACGAGCAATCCCTGCGCCCCACTCTCCGCCGTCACCACCCGGTAGCCCTGGCGACGCAGCAGACGCTGCAATGCACTCAGGATATTCGGCTCATCGTCCACACACAGGATGAGCGCGGGTGTCGGGCTGTTTGAAGCCGTTGCAGAAGTAGTCATCGGATAGCCAGATATGTTTGCGGGTAAATCGCATTTTGCGTGGGAATCCAGACCTAATCAACCGGAATCTCAGCGCACTACAATATAGTTGCACAAACAAATTGGCTTGGGCGACAATCGCCTTTCTTGCCACTTTCCTGATAACCGCATGACTATTGCCAACATCATGACGCGCAATGTGACGCAGATCGCATCCGACCTGCCGCTCAGTCTTGCCGCCGAAATGATGGAGCAAGGCCGCATCAGTTCTTTGCTGGTGGTCGATGCCGGTCTCCCCGTCGGCATCCTCACCGAGCGCGACATGGTGCGCGCCATTACCGAAGGCTTGGACATATCATTGCCTGTATCGGCACTGATGAACGCGCCGGTGATCAGCGTGGCACACACCACCGGCAAGGTCGAGGCCTATCACGTTCTGAGCAAACACGGCATCCGCCACTTACTGGTGCTGGATGCTCAGGGCCTAGCTGCCGGCATTGTCAGCGAAAGCGATTTTCGCCGTCGCGGCAGCATCGAGCACTTTGTGCAATTGCGCGATGTGAGCAGCGCCATGAGCACCGACATCGCCATGCTGGACGGGCAGGCCAGTGTGCTGGAAGCTGCGCGCCTGATGACACTGCGCAAGAGCGACCATGTGCTCGTCGGCTCGGAGCACCGCGCCAGCGGCATCATCACCGAGCGCGACATCGTGCATCTATTCCGCGAAAACCGGCATACACGCAGCCTCGACTCCGTCATGTCCAAGCCGCTGGCCACCATCGCGCGCGACACACCACTGCAGGAAGCCGCCCAGCGCATGAACGAAAAAAGCATCCGGCGTCTCGTCGTACAAGATGATGCCGGTCTGGTGGTGGGCATGCTCACCGAACATGACGTGGTCAGACACATCGAGGACAGTTACATCGATGTGTTGCAAGCCATCATAAAAAAACAGGAAGACAGGCTTTCCCAGCTGCAGGACGAACTGCTGAGCAACGCGTTGCAGCGCAAGACCCGCTTGTATGCCGCATTGAGCCAGGCTACTTCGGCCATCGTGCATTTGCACGACCCCCAGCAACTGCTGGACAGAATTTGCGAAGTGGTCATCGGTTTCGGCGGTTTCCGGCTCGCCTGGGTGGGACGCGAAGATGCCGAGCAAAAAATTGTTCCCGTTGCCGTGGCGGGGGAAGCGTGCGATTACGTCAAAGAATTGCACATCTCCAGCCGTGCGGACCTAAGCGAGGGACAGGGCCCCACTGGCACGGCCATCCGCGAGAACCGCATCGTCGTCGTTAATGATTACTTCTCCCACCCGCTGACCCGCCAGTGGGTCGAGGCAGCCAAACGCTACCAACTGCACGGCAACATTTCGCTGCCCATCAAGGCGCAAGACTTTCGCGGCGCCCTGATGGTGTATGCGGACAAAACGGATTTCTTTGATACTGAAGTCATCGCTCTGCTCAAGGAATTGAGCGACGACATCTCATTCTCTTTGCAACAGATTTACGTGAACAGCATCAAACAACAGCAGGAGACGCAGCTCAGATTATCTGCTCAAGTATTTTCCGGCAGCACCGAAGCCATGATGATTACTGATGCCAACAATGACATCATCCAGGTGAACCGGGCGTTTTCAGATATCACCGGATACTCCGAAGCAGAAGTCCTCGGCAAGAACCCGCGCTTCCTGAAATCGGAAAAACAGGATTCAGGTTTTTATCGTGCCCTGTGGCACAGCCTGCGGGAACACGGCCACTGGCAGGGTGAAATATGGAATCGCCGCAAGAACGGCGAGATTTATCCCGAATGGAGCAGCATCAATCTGGTCAAAGACGAACACGGCCGGATCATCAATCACTTTGCCGTATTCAGCGACCTGCTGCAAAAAAAAGCCGCCGAAGAACTCGACCACCTCAAGCACTACGATCCGCTTACCGACCTGCCCAACCGCGCCTTGCTGGAAGACCGCATCGAAAGCGCCATCACCCATGCGCGCCAGCACGACCGGTTCATCGGCATCATGTTTCTCAACCTGGATCACTTCCACACGGTGAACGAGCTGTTCGGCCATCCCGGCGGCGACGAGATGCTGGTCGTCACCGCCCAGCGTTTGGTCGCCGCAGTACCCGCGCATACCACCGTCACGCGCTTGTCCGCAGACACTTTTGTAATCGCGCTACCCGATCTGAACACCAGCGAGGAAATCAATCTCATCGCCGAAACCATCGCGCAACGGGTATACCAGCCCTTCGAGGTCGCCTCGCAGCAAGTGCAGCTGTCGGCACGCATAGGCATCTCCGTCTATCCCATAGACGGCACCGATGTGGCCACATTGATGCAACGTGCCGATGCCGCGCTTGCCGACGCAAAAATTTCCGGCGGCAGAAACAGTTTCAGATTCTATTCCGCCAGCATGAACGAACATGCGCGCAAGCTCGTCACTATGGGTGCCGCCTTGCGCGACGCGATTGCGCAAGAACGTTTAGTGCTGCATTACCAGCCGCAGATAGACATTTCCAGCGGCAGAATCATCGGGGCCGAAGCCCTCATCCGGGTGAATCACGCGGAGCTCGGACTGATTGCGCCTGTAGAATTTATCGCGGTTGCGGAAGAAACCGGGCTGATAACCCAGATTGGCGAATGGGCGCTACGCGAAGCCTGCCGCCAGATGCAGCAATGGCACGAGGAGACCCACAGCGAACTAATCATCGCGGTGAATCTCTCCCCCCTGCAATTGCACCAGAGCAATATCATCGCCGTCGTGCAAAACGCCTTGCGCGACTCCGGGCTTAATCCGAGTTATCTGGAACTGGAATTCACCGAAAGCGCCATCATGCGGAATGTGCGCGAAACAATCGCCATCATGCAGCGCTTCAAAGAAATGGGACTGCATCTGTCCATTGATGATTTTGGCACCGGCTATTCCAGCCTTTCCTACCTCAAACAGTTCCCGGTAGACAAACTCAAAATCGACCAATCTTTTGTGAGCCATATCACGCAGGACCCCAATGATGCGGCCATCGTGCAGGCCATTATCGCCCTCGCCCGCACGCTGGGAATGACGACCATCGCCGAAGGTGTGGAGACCGAGGCGCAACTGGGCTATCTGCGCTCGGTACACTGCCAGGAGATGCAGGGATATTTATACAGCCGGCCTTTGCCCGCCGCCGATTTTGCCAAGCTGCTCATGCACGGAAAAAGCATGCAAGAGGGCCTGTCCGAGAAAGTCCTGCTCTTGGTCGACGACGAAGAGAATGTACTGCAATCGCTCAAACGCATCTTGCGGCGCGAGGGTTATCAAATCCTCACCGCCGCGAGTGCCGAGCAGGGATTGGAACTCATGGCCCAGAACCCAGTTCATGTGCTGCTTTCAGACCAGCGCATGCCGGGCATGAGCGGCGTGGAATTTCTGCGCCGCGTAAAGACCATGCATCCCGACGTGGTACGCATGATTCTGAGCGGACACACCGAAATCGCCACCCTCACGGAGGCCATCAACAAAGGTGAAATCTATCAGTTCATTGCCAAACCGTGGGAAAACGAAACCCTGATTGCCCAGATTCGCGAAGCCTTTGTCCGCCACGACCTGCTGAAACAAGCGCCGCAATAACCCGCCCTATTTTGCTTAAGCGCCCGCGATGTTACAATCCGCGCCTTTCATTTTTCACATAAAGGCAGCTCATCATGGGTTTGAACAAAGTTCCTTCCGGCAAAGACCTTCCCAACGATTTCAACGTCGTCATCGAGATTCCGATGCACGGCGAGCCAATTAAGTATGAAGTAGACAAAGAGTCCGGCGCAATTTTTGTGGACCGCTTCATGAGCACCGCCATGCACTACCCGTGCAACTACGGTTACATCCCGCATACCCTGTCCGACGACGGCGATCCGGTGGATGTGCTGGTGATTACCCCTATCCCTCTGCAAATCGGCGTGGTTGTACGTTGCCGCCCGCTGGCTGTTTTGAAAATGGAAGATGAATCCGGCTTCGATGCCAAAGTGCTGGCCGTTCCCGTGGATAAACTTTCCACCATGTATCGCGGCATGAAGTCCCATTCCGAGCTGCCGGAAATTCTGCTGAAACAAGTTGAACACTTCTTCGCGCACTACAAAGACCTCGAACCGAACAAGTGGGTCAAGATCGGCGGCTGGGCGGACATCGACGAAGCGCGCAAAGAAATCATGGAAGGCGTTGCTAACTACAAAAAAGCCGAAGTTAAACCGGAGTTCTAAGCTGAAGGAGACGATGATGACTGCTCGCCTGATTGACGGTAAAGCCATTGCACAGGAAGTGCGTGCCGAATGGAAAGTGCGCGCCGACGCGCTCAAAGCGCGCGGCATCACACCGGGCTTGGCGGTCATTATCGTGGGCGAAGATCCGGCTTCCAAGGTGTATGTCGCCAACAAAGTGAAGGCTTGCGCTGAACTCGGCTTGCACTCCGAGCATATCGCGCTGCCCGCCGACACCAGCGAAACCGCTTTGCTGGCAAAGATCGCCGAGCTCAATGCAGATCCGAAGATTCACGGTCTGCTGGTGCAACTGCCGGTGCCCAAACACATCAATAGCGACAAGGTATTGAACGCAATCAGTCCCGACAAGGATGTTGACGGCTTCCATCCGATTAACGTCGGTGCGCTGGCCACCGGCAACATGCGCTTCGCACCCTGCACACCTTACGGTTCGCTGGTATTGCTGCAAAAAAGCGGGGTGAGTATCGAAGGCAAACACGCCGTAGTGATAGGACGCAGCAACATCGTCGGCAAGCCGATGGCGCTATTGCTGTTGCAGCACAACGCGACCGTCACCATCTGCACCTCCAAGACCGTCGATCTCGCCAAGTTCACGCGCGATGCCGACATCCTCGTGGTCGCCACCGGCAAACCCAAGATGATTACCGGTGACATGATCAAACCCGGCGCCGCAGTGATCGACGTGGGAATCAACCGTATGGAAAACGGCAAATTGTGCGGTGATGTGAATTTTGATTCGGCCAAAGAAGTCGCGGGCTGGATCACGCCAGTTCCCGGCGGTGTCGGCCCGATGACCATCACCATGCTGGTGGCCAACACGGTACAGGCCGCGGAACGCGCGGCAGGAAAATAAATCCTCGCCTCCGTCCCTCACGAAAGGGGCACCACTTAAAAACCTAGTTACTCACAGCATTCGCAGAGAAGATATTTTTTCTCTGCGCTTGACTGCGTTTTTAAGTTACGCCGAAACGTTGATTGTGTTGCCAATCGGGCCATTAGGCGGAACAGCAATCGGCGCAGCGGGTGCTGCAGCGGCCTGCACCACCGGTGCGGCAGGAGCTGCCGGAGCGGCTTTGGGCTGGGCGGCTGCCACCTTAGGCTGCGTCATGATTGCTTCCATACCCTTGATGAAGTCCTGCTTGGAAACGCTGCCGGTACCTTTGGGGTCGAGCTTGCTGAACGCCGCATCTGCACCGATGGCCTTAACTGCCGGAGGCGGGTTCAACTTGTTGAACGCCTGCTCAAACTGGGCTTTGGTGATGCTTCCCTTCCCTGCCGTATCAATCTGTTGAAACAGACTGGACAGCTTCTGCTGCGGCGATGCCGGTTTGCTGGCACCCGATTTAACCTGCGGCATAGCTGCTTCACGCATGCTGGAAACTCCGCTGACTGTGGACATAGTGTTCTCCAAAAATTTAGATGAGAGAAGTAAGGCGATATCGCCAGCCTTCACTATAACGCCAGAAAAACGAAGTGATCCTTCGAATAAAGGGGAAAAACACCCCCTATTCAATCGCAGCCGTGGCGGGTAAAACTAGGCCGCCAGCTTCGCTGCACGCCGTGCCTGCCAGCGCTGCAGACCACCCTCGACCAGTGAATACACGGCAGGTACGACTACCAGCGTAAGCAAAGTGGATGAAATCATGCCGCCGATAACAGCGACCGCCAGCGGACCGTTCGTTTCCGAGCCAGCCCCCAGACCGAGCGCCGCCGGGAACAGCGCCAGAATGATGGTCGCGGAAGTCATCAATACCGGCCGCAGACGGATCGGACAAGCGTTGAGCAAAGCCTCGTCTATCGGCAGACCGCTTGCTCTGCGCTGGTTGGTCAAATCAATGAGCAGGATGGAATTCTTTGCCACCAAACCAATCAGCAGCACCAGCCCCACCATCGAATAGATGTTGAGCGTATGCCCAAACAACCACAGAGCCGCCACGCCGCCTATGATGGCCAGAGGTTGCGCCATCATGATGATGAAAGGCTGGATGAAGGAGTTGAACTGGCTCGCCAGCACCATATACAGCAGCACGATGGCCAGCGTGAACGCGAAAATCATATAGCCGACCGTCTTGCCGAACTCCTCCGCCTGCCCGATGAGCTTGACGCGATACCCGGCCGGCATCATGGCATCGGCAATCACTTTCATCTTGCCTGTCGCTTCGCCGAGTGGCATGACCGGCGTGGCATAGAAGGTCGCCGAATATTGCAGATCGTAACGCCCCACGACCGCTGGTCCTATCTGCTGCTCGAACGAAGTGACCGTATCCATGCGCACCATGCTGCCGTCGCGGGCGCGCAGGAAGATACGGTGCAAATCGTCCGGTGTGGAGAAGGAGCCGTCCTTGGCTTTGATGCGCACGTAATAACGTTCCCCGTCGCCCGGCTCGTCGTTGTACTGCGCAATATCCACGCCGCCCGTCATCATGTTGATCGCGTTTGCCACATCCGCGGCAGACAGACCCAGTGCGGCGGCTTTGGCGCGATCAATATTGATGGCCAGCTGCGGCAAATCCATTTGCAGATCCAGATCCACGCGTCCCAGACCGGGCAGTTCCTGATGCAACTTGCGCTGCAAGTCTGCGGACAAACGGGCGACTTCGTTCAGACTGGAACCGGTCAGCACGAACTGTAGCGGCTCACCGCGACCACCGCCGCCCATGGAGACAGGCGCGGGGAAGGCGCGCACTCCGGGAATCACCGCCAGCTCTTTGCGCAATTGCGCCAACAACTGTTGTTGCGAAATTGTCCGCTCTTCGCGCGGCAGCATGCGTATATTGGAAAAAGCCTGATTGACCTGTCCTGCCTGTCCCAGACCGATTGCGCTAAAGTTGCTCGCGATCTCTTTATGACTGGCCAGCACCTTCTCCACTTCGGCCAGTTTCTCGTTGGTATACGTTATCGAAGATCCCAAGGGAACTTTGCTATACACCATAAAGCGCCCCTGATCCTCTTCCGGCATGAACGCCTTGCCCACATTGGCGAAGAAGAAACCGCTGGAAAGAACCGCCACAACCGTCAGCGCCACAACCTTCCAGCGGTGCCGGAGCGACCACGCCAACAACGCGCGGTAGAAACTGTCCAGCTTGTGGAACATCGCGTCCAATACGAAATAGACTTTGCCGTGCTGCTTCTCCACTTTGAGGAAACGCGAGCACAACATCGGTGTCAGCGTGAGCGAAACAAACAGGGAAACCAGCACCCCCATCGTCACCACCACGGCAAAGGACTTGAAGAACATACCGATGATGCCCGCCATAAAGATGACCGGAGCAAAGATGGACACCAGCGACAGCGATGCCGCGAGCACCGCGAACACGACTTCATGGCTGCCATTGATGGCAGCGCTGATCGGGTCGTTATCAATCTCCTCGCGGTGGCGGAAAATGTTCTCCAGCACCACGATGGCATCATCCACGACCACCCCGATGAGCAGCAGCAAAGCCAGCATCGTCATCGAATTGAAGGTATAGCCGGAAAAATAAATCACCGCGATGGCACCCAGCAAAGAAACGGGAATCGCGACAGAAATAATCAAAGTGGAACGCACACTGCGCAGGAAGAACCACACCACCGCAGCAGCCAGCAAGGTCCCCGCCAGCAAATGCTCCTTGAGCGAGTTGATCATCTCCTGAATAAACAGCGCGTCATTAGTCGCAACCGAGAGTGTCATACCGGGCGGCAAAGCGGGAATGATGTCTTTGTCGAGACGGCGCTTGACCTCCTCGATGATCGCAACGGTATTGCTGTTGGACACCTTGACGATGCCGACCCCCACCGCAGGCTTACCGTTGAAGCGCGCCAACTGGCGATAGTCCGCCAGTCCGTCTTCGATTTGAGCAACATCCTTGAGGCGTATCGTTGAGCCGTCGCGGTAGGCAAGCGTCATTTGGCTCAAATCACTCAGATTGTGGAATTCCAGATCCAATTTGAGCAGATATTCGCCGATGCCGCCGACCAGAAAGCCCCCCGGCAACTGCAAATGTTCGCGGCCAAACGCCGCCGAAATATCTTGCGGAGTCAGGCTCAGTGCCGCCATACGCTCGGCATCGATATGCACGCGAATGGAGCGGTCACGCCGTCCGCCCAAACGCACCTCGCCGACACCGTCTATCGTCTCCAGTTTTTTCTTGATGACGTTGGCTGCATATTGATTCAGCTGCTGCTGTGTGCGGTCGCCCTGCAGAGCCATCCACATAATAGGCGAGGCACCGGAATCCATCTTGGAGACGATGGGCGCATCAGCATCCTTGGGCAAACGGCGCACCGCCTGATTGATCTTGGCCTGAATCTCGTTGAACGCCACATCGATGTTTTTTTCGAGGCTGAAGGTGACGACAACGACAGAGACACCGGGCGAGGAACTGGATTGCACATGCTCGATTCCCGGCACACTGTTGATTGCCGTTTCCACCACATTGGTCACGCTCATATCCACATTCTCGGGATTCGCGCCTTTCAATGTGGTGGTCACGGCGATGACCGGGAAGTCGATCTTGGGGAACTGGTCGACACCGACACGCTGATACGCGATCAGTCCCACCAGAATGAGCACTGCGCTCAACATAAAGGCAAAGACGTGGCGCTTGATCGATAACTCAGGCAGATTCATAAAAGGAACTCTCGATTTTTAATTGTGCAGAAGTGCCGAAAAACTACTTGCCAGCCTGGACAGCAGACGCCGCGTTCAACGCGGGAGCCGGGGCTGCATTTTTCACCACGATACGGGCCTGATCGGTCAGGAACCCAGCGCCGTCGACCACCACGGTTTCATTCGCCTGCAAGCCGCTCACGATCTCGATGCTGCCCTTGCTCTCCACCCCCACTTGCACCAGACGCTGCTCGACCTTGTCACCCTTGACCACATAGACCGCTTTGCCCGTGGGGCGGAACACCACACTGCGCTCCGGCACCACGATTGCATTCGG
>JAGVIV010000285.1 GCA_020055845.1 Betaproteobacteria bacterium | reverse complement strand
ATTTAACCCAGCGACTTGCGTGCCCGTGCAATCGCCGCCTCCACCTGCTGCGGCGCGGTTCCGCCCGTGTGGTTACGGGCAGCCAGCGAACCTTCCAACGTGAGCACGGCGTAGATGTCGTCCGTGATGAGCGCGGAAAATTGCTGCAATTCCTCCAGCTTGAGGCCACTCAAATCGCAGCCGCGCTCAACAGCAAAGCGCACTGCCAAAGCCACGGCTTCGTGTGCATCGCGGAACGGCAAACCCTTCTTTACCAAATAATCGGCCAGATCGGTGGCCGTGGCATAGCCCTGCAATGCCGCGCTGCGCATGGCTTCCGGCTTGACGGTGATGCCGCCCATCATGTCCGCGTAGATGCGCAGAGTCTGGGTGAGTGTATCCACAGTGTCGAACAGCGGCTCTTTGTCTTCCTGATTATCTTTGTTGTACGCCAGCGGCTGACCCTTCATCAAGGTCAGCAACGCCACCAGATTGCCGTTCACGCGCCCGGTCTTGCCTCGCACCAGCTCCGGCACGTCGGGATTTTTCTTCTGCGGCATGATGCTTGAACCGGTGCAAAAGCGATCCGCGATGTCGATGAAGCCGAAGCGCGGACTCATCCACAGAATCAACTCCTCCGACAAACGCGACAGGTGCGTCATGATGAGCGCCCCGGCGGCGGAAAATTCGATGGCGAAATCGCGGTCGGATACCGCGTCCAGCGAGTTCTCGCACACGCCGTCGAATTCCAACAGCTCGGCGACATATTCGCGTTTGATCGGATAGCTAGTGCCCGCCAACGCCGCAGCCCCAAGAGGCAAACGGTTCACCCGCTTACGGCAATCCGCCAGACGTTCCGCATCGCGTTTGAGCATCTCAAAATAGGCCATCAGGTGATGCGCAAAGCTCACCGGCTGAGCCACCTGCAAATGGGTGAAGCCGGGCATGATGGTGTGGGTGTGGTGTTGCGCCAAATCGAGCAATGCGCTTTGCAGTGCACGCACCAGCAAAATCAAATCGTCGATGGCATGGCGCAAATACAAGCGCACATCGGTTGCCACCTGATCGTTACGCGAACGCCCCGTGTGCAGGCGCTTACCTGCGTCGCCGACCAAGGCGGTGAGGCGTTTTTCGATATTGAGGTGAACATCCTCAAGGTCGAGCTGCCAGTCAAAGTTCCCGCCCAGTACCTCGTTCTCAATTTGCGCCATGCCGCGCTGAATATCCTTCAGGTCTTGCGTGCTGATAATTTCACACGCTGCCAGCATCTGCGCGTGCGCGAGCGAGCCTTGAATATCAAACATCGCCAAACGTTTATCGAAATCCACCGAAGCCGTATAGCGCTTCACCAATTCGGCCACGGGCTCGTTAAATCTGCCCGACCAGGCTTGTTTTTCTTGCATCGTCATCGTCTCTTGTCCAGAATGTTCGGCATTAAGGAGTCTTATGCCAAGGTCGCGAAGTATAAATCAAAACAATATGCCCGATACGATGCCAAACTTTCGCAATCTCGGTGTTGTGCTGCGCATTTTATTGCTGGTGAACGGATTGGCGTTGTTTGCCGCCCTGACGCAAGCGAACTCTATTGCCGACCTCGGACAGCACTTGCTCCACGGCTCGGCATTTTTACAGCCTGTCTTGCTGTCCAGTCTGCTGCTTTTATATGCACTCAACGGCCACCTTGCACGTATAAGCTACTGGCAAGGATTCGCTGGTGTCGTGTTAGCCGTGGCTCTAATTTCCTGGGCGATAGCCCGGCTCGGCGGTGAGCTGTTCGCCCCCCCTGCCGAACAAGGTGCATTTAATTTATGGCGCAATGTCACTGTGAGCATGATCGTGACAGCTCTTTCGCTGGCCTATTTTTATTTGCGCACGCAGTCGCTGTCACCCGCGCTACACAATGCCCGGTTACAAGCCCTGCAAGCGCGTATTCGCCCCCACTTCTTGTTCAACAGCATCAATGCCGTACTCGGCATCGTGCGCGCCGACCCCAAACGCGCCGAGAGTGCGCTCGAAGACATGGCCGATTTGTTTCGTATGTCCATGGCGGACAACCGCGAGTTGGTGACACTCAAGCGCGAAGTCGAACTTTCGCGCCAATACTTGTCCTTGGAACAACTGCGCCTGGGTGATCGGCTTAAAATAAATTGGCAAATACAGGACATGCCGCAAGATGCCATGATCCCGCCGCTGATGTTGCAACCACTGCTGGAAAACGCCGTGTATCACGGCATCGATCCCAT
>JAGVIV010000197.1 GCA_020055845.1 Betaproteobacteria bacterium | reverse complement strand
TTGGGTACTTCTCTACGTCTTGGCATATCAAAAACCTCGAATATATTAGCTAACTAAAGAACAGTGACGCGATTCGCCTTAAGCCTTCTTAGGACGCTTCGCACCATACTTGGAACGGGATTGCTTACGATCTTTAACACCCGCCGTATCCAGACTACCGCGCACCATGTGGTAACGCACACCCGGCAAGTCCTTCACACGACCACCACGCAAAAGAACCACGCTGTGCTCTTGCAGGTTATGGCCTTCACCACCGATGTATGAGATGACTTCAAAGCCATTGGTCAAACGCACCTTGGCAACTTTACGCAAAGCCGAGTTAGGCTTTTTCGGAGTAGTCGTATACACACGGGTACAAACACCGCGTTTTTGAGGACTACCTGCAAGCGCAGGCACCTTGCTTTTGGTAATTTCAGCAGAACGGGGCTTGCGCACTAACTGGTTAATCGTTGGCATTATTATGGTTCCTAAAAACTCTGTTTAATCAATAAAATACAAATCGCTTGTTAAGGCAGCGTAAATACACACCCTGCCCTGACGGCTAAAAAGACCGCGCATTCTATTGACGAACACGCGGACTGTCAAGCTAACTAGATACTTCCTTCTGCCTCCGCTGGCGCTTCAACATCAAGCAATCCAGAACCGGCAGCCATATCGAGACCCAAACGCTGCTTGCGGCGTGCGGTGTGGAAAGCCAATCCCGTACCAGCCGGAATCAAACGACCCACAATCACGTTTTCCTTCAAGCCACGCAGATCGTCTTTCTTGCCCATGATTGCCGCTTCGGTCAGTACGCGTGTTGTCTCTTGGAAAGAGGCCGCGGATATGAACGAATCGGTGGACAGGGAAGCCTTGGTGATACCCAGCAACATGTATTGGAATGACGCGGGCTGTTTGCCATCGGCTTCCACGCGCTCGTTCTCCTGCAACAGCTCGGCACGCTCGACTTGCTCCTTGGGAATGAAAGTAGTATCGCCTTCATCCAGAATTTGCACACGACGCAACATCTGACGCACGATCACTTCGATATGTTTGTCGTTAATCTTCACGCCTTGCAGACGGTACACGTCCTGCACTTCGTCGGTGATGTAACGGGCCAGCGCTTCGATGCCCAGCAAACGCAAAATGTCGTGCGGATCAGCCGGGCCGTCCACAATCATTTCACCCTGATTCACTACTTGACCATCGTGCACCAGCACATGTTTCTCTTTCGGTATCAGGAACTCGTGCGCGAGACCGTCAACATCGGTGATGACCAGACGCTGCTTACCCTTGGTTTCTTTACCGAACGAAGCAGTACCGGTGACTTCCGCCAACATACCTGCATCTTTAGGTGAACGCGCTTCAAACAGCTCAGCCACACGCGGCAGACCGCCGGTAATGTCGCGGGTCTTCGAACTTTCCTGCGGAATACGTGCCAGCACATCACCGACACCCACATGTTGACCGTCTTCCACCGTGATGATGGAGCCAACTTGGAAGGTCACCGAGATTGCAGTATCCGTACCTGCGATCTTGATCTCGTTGCCGCCCGCATCCAGCAAACGCACCAGAGGACGTACGCCCTTGCTTTGAGCCGTGCTGCGCTTAGGATCGATAACCACCAGCGTGGACAGACCGGTCACTTCGTCGATCTGCTTGGCAACGGTGACGCCCTCTTCCACGTTTTCGAAACGCGCCTGACCGGCATATTCCGTAACGATAGGACGGGTATGCGGATCCCAAGTTGCCAGCACTTCGCCGGCCTTGACTGCAACGCCTTCGCGCACGGTCAGCATCGCGCCGTAAGGCACCTTGTGACGCTCGCGCTCGCGGCCGTGCTCGTCGGTCACCATCACTTCGCCGGAACGCGCCACAACCACCAGCTCGTTGCGAGCGCTGCTTACAGTGCGCATGTTCGGGCTGTATTTGATGATACCGTTCGACTTACCTTCAACCTGGCTCGCCACCACGGTACGCGATGCCGCACCACCGATGTGGAAGGTACGCATGGTCAGCTGGGTACCCGGTTCGCCGATGGACTGCGCGGCGATCACACCGACAGCTTCGCCGGAATTCACTAGACCACCACGGCCCAAGTCGCGACCGTAACACTTGGCGCACAGACCGTAACGAGTTTCACAGGTCAGCGGGGTGCGCACACGCACCTCATCGATACCCAGGGCCTCGATGTTATCCACCATGTCTTCATCCAGCAGCGTGCCGGCTTCGTACAGTGTCTCGCTGGTTTCAGGATTAACGACATCGGATGCAGCTACACGACCCAAGATACGCTCGCGCAATGCCTCAATCACTTCGCCGCCCTCGACCAAAGCTTTCATCGAACGACCATTCTCGGTACCGCAATCATTTTCAGTGATAACCAAGTCCTGTGTCACATCGACCAGACGACGTGTCAGGTAACCGGAGTTCGCCGTCTTCAACGCCGTATCCGCCAAACCCTTACGCGCACCGTGCGTCGAGATGAAGTACTGCAGCATGTTCAGACCCTCGCGGAAGTTCGCGGTGATCGGAGTCTCGATGATGGAACCGTCCGGCTTCGCCATCAGACCGCGCATACCGGACAACTGACGAATCTGCGCGGCGGAACCGCGCGCGCCGGAGTCAGCCATCATGTAGATGGAGTTGAACGACTCCTGAGTGACTGCCTTGCCCTTTTTGTCGGTCAGTGCGGCACCGGTCAAACGGTCCAATACAGGCTCGCTGCCCAATTGTTCCATCATGGCCTTGGCAACCTGGTCGCCGGTACGGCCCCAGATGTCCACTACCTTGTTGTAACGCTCGCCCTGTGTCACCAGACCGGAGGTGTATTGCGTATGAATCTCATGCACCTCTTTCTCGGCCGCGATGATCAGATCGCTCTTCTGTTGCGGTACCAGCATATCGTCCACGCAGATGGAGATACCGGCACGGGTCGCGTAAGTGAAACCGGTATACATCAGCTTGTCGGCCATGATAACGGTGTCGCGCAGACCGCAACGGCGGAAGCTGGCGTTGATAAGGCGTGAAATCTCTTTCTTCTTGAGCGTCTTGTTCACCGAG